>NC_022997.1:1686279-2014205 GCF_000503895.1 Hyphomicrobium nitrativorans NL23 | reverse complement strand
CGCTCTATCAGCACATCGGCGTGCCTGGTCCGGTGGCCACGACGGCTGCACTCGCCACCTTTCTTCTTCTGACCGCCGGACACGCCCTCGCCTGGCGCCGGGAGCGGCGCGTCCGCGACGCGGCCCCGACCCGGGACCGCAGAGAACAGGACGTCCGCCGACTGAAAGATGCCCCCCGTTCCACCCACGGCGGCGCCGCGCCGGCTGCGCGTGGCCCACGGCCCATGGGCGCTCCAGGTCCCGCAGCAGGCGCGGGTCCGGTGCCCCCGCGTGCTCCGGGACGCGGCGAGGCATCATCCACGGTCGCACGCGCCGCCGAGCGCACCGGCCCGCCGCCGCTGAAGGCCGTGCCGCCCTCCCCGGCCGCGAGCAAGGGTGCGGTCGATGCCGATGACGATGCGGACGATTTCTGGTCGTTTCGCCCGGCGCCCCCCGCAAACCGTGAATCGGCGAGCCGGGAAGAGCTTCCGCCGTTCGTGACCGGCCGGCTCTCGGGCGCGGCAGGCGCGCCAGCGCCGCAACCGACAGCGCCCGCACACGCAGAGCGCCCCCCCGTCCCGCGCGAAGCCGACGTCGAGGTGATCCAGGACGCGATCAAACGCCTGCTCGAAGAGGTCAACGCGGCCGAGCAGATGGAGGCGGGCCATTCCTCTGGATCGGGAGCGCGTCCGGTGCCGGAAGCGAGCGTCGATCATGCCATCGAAGCGTTGCGCATGACGGCGGAGACGATGCGCACGGCCGCGTCCGGGCCGCGCGACGCGCCGCTCGGCGTCCCGGCACACGAGCAACAGGCACAACCGCCACCGCCGCCGTTGCCGCCTTTCGTACGGGGCGCCGCCCCAGGTCCGCGTCCCCAATCGGCTGCGGACGCGCGCGCCCGCCTGATGGCCGACGCCATCTCGGCCGGACGCATCGACGTGACGCTGGAGCCGATCCTCGGCCTCGAAGACCAGCAGACGCGCCATTACGAAGTCTGCGTCCGCCTGCGTGACAGCGACGGCAACGTGCTGGACGTCACGCCCGATGGGCCCGACCTGCGCGGCACGGGTCTGCTCCCGCTATTCGATGGCGTCCGCGTCACGCGCACCGCCGCCGTCGCGCGCCGCCTCGAAGAACGTGGCAAGGTCGGCTCCGTCTTTTCCGCGTTCAGCGGCGAATCCGTCGCCGACGAGCACTTCCTCGGCGAGTTGGCAGAGACGCTGCATCAGCGCGCAAGCCTCGCCACTCAGCTCGTGCTCTCGTTCACGCAGAGCGACGTGCGCGGCTTCTCCACGCCGGAGTGGGATTCGCTCGCCGATATGCGCGCGCTCGGCTTCCGCTTCGCACTCAGCCACATCACCGACCTCGACATGGACTTCGAGGCGCTGGCCGAGCAAGGCTTCGCCTTCGTCAAGCTCGATGCCTCGGTGTTCCTCGAAGGCCTGCCGGCCCCGAGCGGACGCCTGCCGTCGAGCGACGTGTGCCGCCACCTCGCGAGGCATGGCCTGACACTCGTCGTGGAGCACATCGACGACGACGACAAGCTCGCGCGCGTATTCGGGTTCGGCGTTCTCCTGGGCCAGGGCCAACTCTTCGGCGGACCGCGCCCCGTGCGCGCCGACGTCACCCGCAACCGCAACACGACGGCCGCTGCCTGATCTTAAACAGCAGGCTGAACCATTGAAGGAGGGACCCTCGGTCCCTCCTTTTTCATGATATCCAACCTGCCGCACCCACTCAGCGCCGTTCGATGCTACTCATGCGCCATGACAGAACCGACCGCCAAACCGACCCAACACCCCATCCCCATCCTCGCCTCGATCGATGACCTCGGGCCCCCGCGCGACGCGTGGCTGACGGACATCTGGGGTGTCATGCATAACGGCGTTGCGCCCTTTCGAGGCGCGAGCGACGCCTGCGTCCGGTTTCGCGAGGCGGGTGGCACCGTTTTGCTGCTCTCGAACGCGCCCCGCCCGCACACGAGCGTCGCAGAGCAACTCGACCGCATCGGCATCCCGCGCGCGGCCTGGGATGCGATCCTGACGTCGGGAGACGCGGCCCGCGCGCTCATCGGCACGTACGCGGGCCGGCCCGTCTTCCCGCTCGGCCCCGAGCGCGATGCGCCCGTGTACGACGGCCTCCCCGTCACGCTGTCGGACGCAACCGCAGCCGACGTCATCTCCTGCACCGGCCTGTTCGACGACGAGACCGAAACCCCTGACGACTACACGGCACTTCTCGCGGATTTCGCCGCGCGGAACGTACCGATGATCTGCGCCAATCCGGATCTCACCGTGGAGCGCGGCAACAGGATCGTCTACTGCGCAGGCGCCATCGCCGCCGAATACGAGAAGCTGGGCGGGCGCGTCTCGTATGCCGGCAAGCCGCACGGGCCCATCTACGATCTCGCCTTCGAAGCGCTCGCCAAGCTGCGCGCGAAGCCAGTCCCGCGCGACCGCATCCTCGCCATCGGCGACGGCATCCGCACCGACATCACCGGCGCAGCGCGCGCGGGCATCGCAAGCGTCTTCATCGCAAGCGGCATTCACGTCGCATCCGAGCTGACGAGCACAGGGCTCGACGAGCTGTTTCCCGATCCCGCGATCCGCCCGCTCGCGGCCATGAGCGCGCTCGCGTAACGACGCTCCTTCAATCCACCGTCAGCACGATCTTGCCGATGTGCTGGCTCGTTTCCATCCGTGCGTGAGCGGCGGCGGCCTCTCGCAACGGAAACGTGCTGTCGATCACAACGCGCACGTTCCCACTCGCCACGAGCGGCAGGACATGCGTTTCGATGGCGCGCGCAATCGCGCCCTTCACTTCCGTCGGCCGGATGCGCAGCGTCGAGCCCGTAAGCGTCAGCCGCTTCAGCATCACGCGCATCAGGTCGACCGTCACCTTCGAGCCCGACTGGAAACCGATGTAGACGAGCCGCCCGTCGTCGCCGAGCGAGCGGATGTTGCGATCCACGTAATCGCCGCCCACCATATCGAGAATGACATCGACGCCCCGCCCGGCCGTCTCCGCCTTCACGACCTCGACGAAATCTTCGTTCGTGTAGTTGACCGCCCGCAGCGCGCCGAGTTCGAGGCAGGCCTCGCACTTCTCTTGCGAACCCGCCGTCACGATCACTTTCGCGCCGAGCTGGGTCGCAAGCTGGATCGCCGTCACGCCGATGCCGCTCGATCCGCCATGGACCAGAAGCCATTCCCCGGCTTTGAGCGCGCCGCGCTCGAACACGTTGTGCCAGACGGTGAAGAACGTTTCGGGGATCGCCGCCGCTTCGGCATCGGACACACCCTCCGGGATGGGAAGCGTTGCCGCTTCCTCGGCGAGCGCGAACGTCGCGTAGCCGCCGCCATTCAAGAGCGCCATCACCCGGTCGCCGGCCTGAAAACGCGTCACACCCTCGCCTGCGGCCGCAACGGTACCCGCCACTTCCAGTCCCGGCAGCTCCGAATGCCCTTTCGGCGCGGGATAGAGCCCTTTGCGCTGGAGAACGTCCGGCCGGTTGACGCCGGCCGCGGCCACCCGGATCAGCACTTGCCCCGGCCCGGGCTCGGGCAAGGCGCGCTCTTCCGCGACGAGCACCTCGGGACCGCCTTTGCCTTGGATTGCAATGGCAGTCATCGTCTCGGGCAATGTCGGCATGCGTGGCTCCTCCGGCGGCTCGTTCCGTGCATAGGTGCCCGAGCGGACGCCTTGAGACAAGGCGTCGAAAGTGACACCTTACCGCCGGGGCGCAGAAACGCGCTCCCCTGGGAGAGAGCGCGATGGATTGGGACGAGGCGAGGCCGAAGACGACAAAATCCGCCAGCATCGGCGACAACCTGGAAACGTTGTCGGTCGCGGAGTTGGAGGAACGGATCGGCGCGTTTTCCGAAGAGATCGAACGCATCCGCGCGGAACTGACGCGCAAACGCGCACACGAGAGTGCGGCAGCGGCTCTTTTCAAAGCCCCGAAACCCTAGCACCCCGTCAAGTCGCAGCGCCATAACGGAAATTGGGCGGCACTTGCATCCGATTGACCGGAACGAAACCACCCGATAGATTCCGGCCAACGTTAGCAATATGGAGTGGCTTCGACGAATTCAGGTCGGCCACATATCAAGTGACCGAGCTACTGATCGTCCTGGCCCTGATCATCGTCAACGGCCTTTTTGCGCTTTCTGAACTTGCCATCGTATCCGCCCGCCAAACGCGGCTGAAAGCCATGGCAGCCGCCGGAAAAGCCGGCGCGGAAAAAGCCCTCGCGCTCGCCACCGACCCAGGCCGCTTCCTTTCCTCCGTTCAGATCGGCATCACCCTCGTCGGCATCATCAACGGCGTCTATTCGGGTGAAGCCTTCGGCTCGCGCGCTTATGCGGCGCTCCGCGAGGCGGGCTTTCAGGATGCGATTGCCGCCCCCTCGGATACGGCAGCGTCATCGCCATCATCACCTATCTGTCCGTCATTTTCGGCGAACTCGTCCCGAAAAATATGGCGCTCAAGCATTCGGAATCCATCGCATGCCTGGTCGCGCCGATCATGTCGGCGTTCTCCCGCATTGCGCGCCCGTTCGTCTGGCTGCTCGACACGTCCACTCGTCTCGTTTTCCGCCTGTTCCGCGTCTCCACCGTGAAGGAAAGCCAGATCACGGACGAGGAAATCGCCATGCTGATCGCCGAGGCTGAGGCCTCCGGCTTGCTCGAAACGCACGAGCGCGAAATGATTTCGGGCGTGATGCGCCTGGGCGACCGCACGGTCATCGATCTGATGACACCGCGCACCGATGTCGACTGGGTGGATGTCAACGCGAGCCAGGACGAGATCCGCAAGCTGCTCATTGACACGCCTCACTCTCTGGTGCCGGTCGGCGAAGGCTCGGTCGACACGCTGATCGGCGTCGTACAGGCGCGCGAACTCCTCGCCTCCGTGCTCTCTGGCGAAGTCCTCGACATTCGCCCTCTGATCCGCAAGGTGCCGATCATCCCCGAGACGATGCACGCCCTCGACGCGCTCGCGGTGCTGCGTGAAGCCGACGTGCCGATCGCACTGATCCATGACGAGTACGGCAATTTCGAGGGCCTGATTACGCCGACCGACACGCTGGAAGCCATCGTCGGCGCATTCAAGTCGGACGAGGACGATCCGGACGTGGTCACCCGCGAGGATGGCTCGCTGCTGCTCTCCGGCGCGATGCCGGCCGACGCCATGGCAGACCTGCTCGGCCTCACGCTTCCGACGAAGCGCGGCTACACGACGGTGGCGGGCTTCCTATTGGCTCAGCTTCAGCACATCCCCCGCACGGGCGAGTACATCGAAACGTCGGGCTGGCGTCTCGAAGTGATCGACCTCGACGGCCGACGCATCGACAAGGTGCTGGCAACGCACCGGACGTCGGCCGGCGACGAAAATTCTTCGAAGGCCGATTGAGCCGCGGAAAGCGTCGCCTCCCACGAGATGCATTTTATGAAGCTCCGAGACGAAGACGCTGTCTTCGCTCAACCAATCCGTCGTCAAACATCCCATTGCGGGACAACCGGACAACACGGCGCGGCCCTAGCGGTGAACGCGCAATCGATTCGGAATTCGCTAACCGTTAAGCGTTCGTTAGGAATTGAAGCCTAACGTTCTCCGCATCCAGACATGCTGGATCCCGGGTGGTGCCTAGCCACCCTGTTTGACGCCTCCCTGTTTGACTTCTGAGCCGCCGCAAGGCGGCTCATTTTTTTGGCGCGCCTTTTGCTGAGCAATGCACCGGATGTGGAAACCGCGCGCATCGACATCGCATCGTCTCTTTCTAGGCCATCTTGTTAACTCTGGCCTCTTAGGATCTGACGATGCTAAGGTGAGCGAAACGTAGGCGTATGTATCGAAGTGTGTCATGAGTAATGGATCTCACGTAGAAAGCCTGCTCGATAGAGCGGCTGTGACAGTCTCCTTCGGAGAACGGTTTCAGGCCTCCGAGCAGTTCGACCGGGTCTTTTCCCAAGGCATGGGGCTCGTAGAACGAGCCGCCGCTTATCTCGACGGCGAAGGACGCCGCGAGTCGAAGGGGCTCCCCGGTCCCGTCACCGTCCTTTACGCGACCGAAAGCATGCGCCTCACCACGCGCCTGCTCGAACTCGCCTCCTGGCTGCTGATCCGCCGGGCCCTCAAGGAGGGCGAGATCACGGCCGAGGAAGCCGAAACCAAGCGCGCCCGCGTCAAGCTTCAGACCTTGGGACGCCCGAACCACACACGTGGCTTCGATGACCTCCCGCAGGGGCTTCGCGACCTGATCGAAGCGAGCTTCACGCTGCACGACAGGATCGTCCAACTCGATAGGGCCATGCTTCCCGCAGCCGACGATGCAAGGCCGGCCGAGCACGCAAATCCGGTCGCCACCCAGATCAGCGCCCTCGAAAAGGCGTTCGGCTCAGGCATCCGGCGCGCTGCCGCGGGCTGACCCCGCAGCCCGCCGCGACAGAAGCCGGCCACCAGAACACAGAAAAAGGCCCGGCGCTGTCGCCGGGCCTTTTCTGTGTCTGCCGATGGCCAGCTTCCTCGCGCGAGAGACCGGGCCGAACCCAGGCTCGCCCGGAAGCGCGCGGGCTCTTAGAAGATGCCTTCGAACTTCTTCTTGAAGCGCGAGAGACGGCCGCCACGGTCCATCAGGCGCTGATCGCCGCCAGTCCAGGCCGGATGCGACGAAGGATCGATGTCGAGCTGAAGCTCGTCGCCTTCCTTGCCGTAGGTCGAATAGGTGACGAATTCCGTCCCATCGGTCATCTTGACCGTGATCTGGTGGTAGTCGGGATGCAGGTCAACGTCTCTCTTCATCGTCGTCGCTCTCAGTCGAGGGGCCAGCTGTCGGGAGGCAAATTTCGCAAGATGGCGCGTCCTGGCGGAAAGCGCGCCCCACGGCGGCGGATAACCCGGCGCGGTCGTCGGCCCCGAATTCTAGGATGGCCCGTTCTATAGTCGAGATAATCCTGCGGCACAAGCGTCGAAAACCCGCCCCTCAAAGTCGCGTTTTCTTGCCCAAAATCAAGCACCCACGAGGTGTCCCCGTTAACGGTGGAAGGGCCTGCGCCATCTGGCGCAGGTGGTCTCCGGACGTTGACGCGAGGGCCCTCCGTCGAGCATGGTCCCCTTCACGTAGCCGCCCCAAGAGCGGCCCGAGGAAATGCCTGAAGCGAAAGACCGAGATTTGAGCCTGACAGAACCCCTGCGGCCCGCGGCCGTTCCGGACGACGCTCCCGTGGCCAAGGACGCGGAGGCGAAGCGCCGCTCGTTGCGGCCGCTACGCGCGCTCAAACCCTACCTCATGCGCCATCCGGCTCGTCTCGCAGGGGCACTCGCAGCCCTCGTCGTCGCCGCCATGGCCATGCTCACGATCCCGATGGCGGTCCGTCGCATGATCGACCATGGCTTCGGCAGCGCCGACGGCGCCATGATCGATCAGTATTTCATGATGCTCATCATCATCGGCGTCGTGCTGGCAGGAGCAAGTGCGGTCCGCTTTTACCTCGTGACCTGGATCGGCGAGCGCGTCGTGGCCGACCTCCGCTCCGACGTCTTCGCCCACCTCGCCCACCTCGGTCCCGCGTTCTACGAGCGCACCCATTCGGGCGAGGTGATGAGCCGCCTCACGGCAGATACGACCCAGATCAAGGCCGCGGCCGGCACCGCCATCTCCCAGGCCGTGCGCAACACGATCATGCTCATCGGCGCGCTCGCGATGATGATCGTCACGAGCCCCGGCCTGTCGCTGATGGTGCTGATCGTCATTCCGTTGATCGTGCTTCCGCTGATCGGCTACGGGCGCGTGGTCCGCCGCCTGTCGCGGCGCGCCCAGGATACTCTCGCCGAAGCCTCGGCCTATGCCGCCGAAAACCTGTCTGCCGTGCGCACCATGCAGGCGTTCGGACATGAAAACGCCGTCGCCCGCCGTTTCGCCGACGCATCCGAACGCGCTTTCGAAGCCGCACGCGAGCGCATCTTCGCGCGCGCAGCCCTGACCGGCCTCATCATCATGCTGGCCGTTGCCGGCATCGTCGGCGTGCTGTGGTACGGCGCAGCCGGCGTCGTCGGGGGCGATATTTCGGTGGGCCGTCTCAGCCAGTTCGTGATCTACGCGCTGTTCGCCGCAGCGTCTCTCGGCAGTCTCTCGGAAGTGTGGGGCGAGACGACGCAAGCGGCGGGCGCAGCCGAGCGCATCGCCGAGTTCATGGACACGGAACCCGAGATCGTCTCGCCGCCGAACCCGGCAGCCCTCCCCTCGCCGCTCAAGGGCGAGATCGAGTTCCGCAACGTGCGGTTCGCCTATCCGAGCCGGCCGGATGTCTTTGCACTCGACGACGTGTCCTTCCGCGTCACCTCCGGCGAGCGTGTGGCCATCGTCGGCCCGTCGGGCTCCGGCAAGTCCACGATCCTGAGCCTCCTCCTGCGCTTCTACGACACCACGAGCGGCGAGATCCTTCTCGACCGCACGAACATCGCAACCCTCGCCCTCAAGGATCTGCGCAGCGCGACCGCGCTCGTCCCGCAGGATGTCGCTCTCTTTGCCGACACGATTGCCGAGAACATTCGCTACGGCACGCCCAACGCGACGCACGACGATGTCGTGCGGGCAGCCACCGCAGCGCAAGCGGACGCCTTCATCTGCGCGCTGCCCGACGGATATGAAACCCGCCTCGGAGAACGCGGCATCCAGCTCTCCGGCGGCCAGCGTCAACGCATCGCCATCGCCCGCGCGATTCTGAAAGACGCCCCCGTACTCCTGCTCGACGAAGCGACCAGCGCCCTCGATACGGAAAGCGAACAGGCCGTGCAGCGCGCACTCGAAAGCCTCGCGAAGGGCCGCACGACCATCGTCGTCGCGCACCGCCTCTCGACGGTGCAGAGCGCGGATCGCATTCTCGTGCTCGACGGCGGCCGCATCGTGGAAAGCGGCACCCACCGCGAGCTCACGCAAAAGAGCGGCCTCTACGCCCGCCTCTCCGAACTCCAGTTCGGCAACGAAGCCGCCGAATAGACCATGATCGCTTCAGGCCCTACCAGCCTGAAGCGTGAATCATCGGTCTAGCTCAAGAGACCATGATCGCTTCGGACCCTATCAGTCCGAAGCGTGATAGTCGGTCTGACTCAAGAGACCATAATCGCTTCGGACCCTAGCCGCTCCGATCGGCGCGCCGCCTACCCGGCACGGCGTGAATCGGCAGCGCGGAGAAAGTTCGAAGCGTGACGCATCGGTCTCGTCAAAAAGCTAGAGCGTGATTTCGATTCAATCAAAACCAATCACCCTCTAGCATCGCCCGAAAGCGTTACCATCCGCCTCCGGCAGCCGGCAGCGCGTCGTTGCCGAACGGAGCGCGTATAGCCTGCGGCGCACTGCCGTCAGCCCCCGCCGCCACGGATTGCTGCCCATAGCGCGCCAGCACCTCGCGCGCGCGCGGCATCACCGCATCCGCAATCGCGGCATGCCCCTCGGCCGTCGGATGGAAGGCGCCCGAATAGGTCGAGGCCAGCAGCACCTGGAACCACGAGAAGCTTTGCAGCTTCAGCACACGCTGCATCACCGATCCGGCCACGTGGAAGTTTCCGGTCATGAAGGCGTCGTTCGGCGTGCGGAACCAGCGTTGCCGCGCGGCGTAAGGCTCGAAGTGCGCCGGGTTGTAAGGAACCCACATGCCCCCTTGTCGGCGGGGCAACCTCAGATCGTCCGCAATCGAGCCGAGGCCGGTCGTGTGCCCGGCGCACAGGCCGCGACCGACGAACGCCTTCCGATGGTCGAAAACGAAGCTCCACGAATGATGGCGCGCGCTCTCGGCCATGATCTGATCGAGCTTGTCCGCAAGCCACGCGCTGCTCAACGCCGCCTTCTGCGTAATCGCGAAGTCGCTGAATACCTCCATGCCGGCGGAGCCGTCCGAGCACACGGCACCCGCATCATCCAGCATCGAGAACGGCGGATAGGCCGTAAGGATGACGCGGTCCGCTTCGTTCCACGGAATGTGCAGGATGCCGTGCAACGCGCGGTTCATCGCCTTATAGCGCGTGTCGAGACGCTCAAGCAGCGCCGCGCTTTCCTGATTGCCGTGCACCTGCCCGAACCAGCCGCCGAGCCTGCGCACGAGCGAGCTGTCGGAAAGCACCGCATTGGCCACGAGACGCGCGAAGCCCACATCGTTTCCGCCGAGCGACACCAGCAGCAGATCGATCTTGCGCGCTTTCTCGATCGGGCACTTGTGAAGAACCACGCCGCCCTGAAGCTCGGGGATCGAACCCTGGATGTGATAGGCCTCGGGCATATCGACGAGCGGCGCGTCGCGCTTCCCGCATTGCGCATCCGCCGCAGCCGCAACTTGCGAAAGATCGGGCGGATTGGGCACCCACTCGTTGCCCTTGTAGCGCAGGAAGAAGCCCCACACGATCTCTGCGCCCGAGCAGGCAAAGCCCGCGAACGTCACGGCCCGATGCGGGTCTTCGACCGCGAGCGCGAGCGCGGTGCGCAATTGATACGAATAGAGCGAACGATGGCACGCCTGATCGAGCCAACGCGCATTGTTCTCGACGAACACATCGTCGCCGACCTGCTTCCACGCACCGACGCGTGCCGGATACCCGCCAAGATCTCCCGCCTTGTCTCCGCCATAGGCAATGGTGCGTTCCGGCGAAAAGCGCACCGGCACGTCGGGGTTGCCCTCACCCGAGCCGAAGCTGTCGCCTAGCCCGACGACAAAGATGTCGGTGACGCGAACCTCGGTGGACGCGACCTCGACCCCGCCGACCGCCACGCTCACGTTGAGGCCCGCCGGGTAAGGTGCGGTGAACACGACCGGCTCGCCGCACGCCTTGGTGACGGTCACCTCGGCGGTATCGGCGCCTCCGAGCGGCGAGGCGATCCAGCGGCAATCGATGGCGGGCTCGGGCATGTTCTGAAGCCGCACTTCCACGTTGTGGCTTTTGGGATCGATGTAATCGCTCCCGTCGGGACAGATGTGCCGGTTCTTGCGGCTGGTCCAGCACACCTTCCGGACCATGCTCTCCGCCCATCCGGATTCGTGCCGGCGCGAAAGTGCACGCTCCGACGCAAGCACCGGCCCCGCACGCCGCTGCTCCGGCGTGAGCGCGAGATAGGTCGCGCGATGCACTTCCGTATCCTTGGGATCGACGAAGAAGCGGAACGGATTCTCGACCCGCCACGTGATGCCGACGCCGCTCATCGCCAAAAGTCCGTCGATGCCCATCGCATCGGGTTCGACCGGCGGCGGCACGAATTGCGGTGTCGCGGGCAACGGCATGTGCTGCGGCTCGACCGTCGACGGCGCACCCCACGGACGCTCGTCCTGCGGCGAACCCCATTGCGCCAGCGCCGGCGCGCACAGAGCGGCGCACCAGAAACAGATGGAAGCGAGCAGGCGAAAAATCATGCAGTGACCGATCCCTGTATCGCGCCCGAGCGCGGATATCAGATCCGCCCGCGCCATCGGGCGAACCACAGCCTGACGACACGCGACAGAGGCGAAATGTCCGCAAGTTCCAGAAGCGCGTCACGCCCGGGCCTGAGCGCGGCCTGCAAATAGGGCTCGACGAGGCAAAGCGGCAGAAACGCAGCCAACTCTCGGCCTTCGAGACGCACCTGGTCCCCGCGGAAGCGCGCGAGGTAGGCCCTTGCCTCTACGGCCAGAAGCGCCGAAAGCTCCCGGGCCGCCCCGCGCGCCACTCCCTCGTCCGCTCCGCGCGGATCGCGGGCCCTGCCCACGAACGCAGCCGGGAGCGGCAAACGACCAAGAGCAAGATGCTGTGGCAAGCTGAGGGCAAGCCGTGTAAAGGCCAGTGCCCGGCCCGCATTTCGGGAAAATTCCGATGTTTCGGAAGGAGCGGTGCCCACGATCAGCCCGTGCGCGATCCGAAATGCACCCCCCTCGGCCTCGTCGGCATAGGCGAGCAGGTCGTCCTCGTCGCGGATACCGTCTTCGTAGAGCTCCCGCGAACGCCCCTCGATGGGAAGCAGCAAGGTCTCCGTTGAAAGACCGCGCCGCGCCGCAAGCTCCCGCACGGCATCGGCCACGGGATGTCCGCTCGCAACGTCCGGCGCGGCTTGAAGCGCGTCTCGCCACCACTGAAAACGGATCTCGCCGATCGTCGCATCATGTGCGAGGAGCGGAATGCGTTGAAGCTCGCCGAGATAGGCCGCGAGCGTCACGAGATCGTCCTGCGTCTCCTTGGGCGCGAGCAGCGCGGCGAGATAGCGGTCGCGCTCGAAGTCCCGCGCCGTCTCGTAGATGGGGCGGACATCGCCGCCGACGGCGGTAAGCGGATCGGATGCACCCATGACGGGCCTCATTCCACGGCGATCAGCGCGGCCGCAATCGCACGGCCTTCGGCCAGCAGGATGTTGTAGGTGCGGGCCGCCGCGCCCGTATCCATGACATCAAGCCCGAGCCCCACCTCTTCGCACGCGATGCGGACATCGCGCGGCGCGCGCGCCAGCGTCGATCCGGTTCCGAGGATCACGAAGGAAAGATCCGACGCGAGATCGAGCAGCGGCTGCAAGGCCGCGCTGTCGAGCGCGCCGATGCTGGATGGCGCCCAACCCCAGATACCGGACGGAAGACAGAGAATGGAGCCGCGATGGCTCATGCCGCCGAAACGGAAGCCGCCGTTGCCATAGGCCTCGATGGGGACCTGCCGGGGGAGATAGGCGCGGGGGCGCATGACGTATTGCCCCCAGGCCTTCAGGACGTCTGCGCCGGCGCCTTCGCGGGCTCCTCGTCCATCGCGTCGCGCCGGATACCGAGATACTCGATAAGCGGCGACGAAATGAACACCGACGAATATGTGCCGATGAGCACCCCGAACAGCATGCAGAACACGAAGTTCCGGATGACTTCGCCGCCGAATATGATGAGCGAGAGCAGCACGATGACGGTCGTCACGCCCGTGAGCACGGTCCGCGACAGCGTCTCGTTGATCGACAGGTTGAGCAGCTCCGTCAGCGGCATCTTCTTATATTTGCGCATGTTCTCGCGAATGCGGTCGGCCACGACGATGGAATCGTTAATCGAGTAGCCGAGCATGGCGAGAAACGCCGCCACGATGCCGAGATCGAACTGAAGCTGAAACAGAGAGAACACGCCCGCCGTGATCAGCGCATCATGCCCAAGCCCCACAAGCACGCCGACGGAAAACTGCCACTCGAAGCGGAACCACACATAGGCCCAGATCGCGATACACGCGACGAACACGGCGATGAGGCCCGTCATCCGAAGCTCGCCCGAAACAGCCGGGCCGACAATCTCGACGCGACGAAGCTCGTAGCCTTCGCCGAGCGTATCGAGCACCTTTTTGGCCGCGACCTGCTGAGCTTCCTCTTCGCCCTCTTGCTGCTCCACGCGGATCAGCACATCGCCAGCCGTCCCGATATGCTGGATCTGAACGCTACCGAGGCCCAACGCCGTGAGCGACGAGCGCATGTCGCTGATATCCGCCTCCCCCGACTTCGCACGCACCTCGATCAACGAGCCGCCCTTGAAGTCCACACCAAGGTTGAACCCCTTGGTAAAGATGAGACCGAGCGAAATCACCATCAGCAGGATCGAGATGGCGAAGCAAAGCTCCTTGTACCTCATGATCGGAAGATTGAGGTGATGGGGAAAGATATCGTGACCCTTGAAATCCGGGACCAGGAACATTGTTGACCTTCCTTAGATCGGAATAGCGACTTGGCGCCCTTTGGCGGCCTTCGCGTTCTTGAGCCACATGGCGCACAGCAGACGCGTCACCGTCACCGCCGCGAACACCGACGTCAGAATGCCGAGCGACAGCGTAACGGCGAAGCCGCGGATTGGCCCCGAGCCGAGCCAGAACATGATCAGGCCCGCGACGAGTGTGGTGAGCTGGCTGTCGAGAATGGTGGTGAACGCGCGCCTGAAGCCCGTCTCGATGGCCATCACCTGCGTTTTGCCCGCGCGTATTTCTTCTCGAACACGTTCGTAGATGAGGACGTTCGCATCCACCGCCATCGCGATGGTCAGCACGAAGCCCGCGATGCCCGGAAGCGTGAGCGTCGCGCCCACCGCAGACATCAGGGCGGCAATGAGAACGCCGTGCACCAAAAGGCCGATCAGCGCATACACGCCGAATGTGCCGTAGATGTACACGGTGATGATCGCCATCGCGGTGAGCCCGACGACGGACGCACGCAGACCCGCATCGATACTGTCGGCGCCGAGCGACGGCCCGACGGTCCGCTCCTCGACGATCGTCAGCTTCGCAGGCAGCGCGCCCGAGCGCAGCTGAATGGCGAGGTTGTTGGCGCTGTCGACCGAGAAGTTGCCCGAGATCTGGCCCGAACCGCCGAGAATGGCCTCACGGATCACGGGTGCCGAGATCACCTTGTCGTCGAGCACGATGGCGAACGGCTCGCCCACGTGCGTCTTCGTAAAGTTGCCGAACTTACGCGCGCCCGACTGGTTGAAACGGAACGTGATGATCGGCGCATTCGTTTGGCTGTCGAAAGCGGGCTGCGAGTCGACGAGGTCGTCGCCCTGCACCACCGGCACCTCTTGCAGCACGTACGCCGACTGATATCCGGCGTCGTCCTCGCGCTCGCCCGACTGATAGATCTTGTACCCGACGGGCGGACGCGTCGTCTGCGCCTCCTCGGCGGTCACCGTCGGATGCACGGCGTGGAACGAGAGCTTGGCCGTCTGGCCGATCAAATCCTTGAGCTGCTGGGTATCGGAGAGGCCGGGATACTGAACCAGAATACGGTCCCGCCCCTGCTGCACGACTTCCGATTCCGCCGTGCCCATCGCGTTGACGCGCCGATTGATCGTCTCGATGGAAGCCGACGTGGCGTGGATCAGGCGCTCGCGCAATCCGAACGCCGTCGGCTGGAGGAGAATAACGCCAGGCTCGGCCCCGCGCCGCACTTCGATATCGTCGCCCGTCGTACCGAGAATCTGGTTGCCGATCGGCTGCACGAGCTTGCGCAGCGCTTCATAAGCTGCATCCGTATCCTCGGGCTTCACGAGACGAACCTGGAGAGCCTCGCCCGAGATGCCGATGGCGGAAAAGCCGATCTTCGCGTCCCGCAGCGAACGGCGGGCGTCCTCGCGCAGATTGGTCAGCCAGTCGTGACGGATATCCTTCTGGTCGATGGCCAGCAGAAGATGCGCGCCGCCCTGAAGGTCGAGCCCGAGCGGCATCGCCCGCGACGGCAGGAAGCCCGGCCACTTGGCGCGCGTCTCGGCCGAAAAGAAGTTGGGCAGCGCAAAGAGAAGCCCGAGGAAGCAGGTCAGCAAGATCAATACGATCTTCCAGCGCTCGAAATGCAGCATGGCTGAAGAGACCTCTCCCCTAAAACGTTGTCATGTTGAAAGCGGGCGCACAGCGCCCGCTCGCTCCGCTCAGCGGCTCATTTCGTGGTCACGGTATCCTTGACCGGCTCGCTCTTCGAGCGCACGTCGATCAGCGTGCTCTTGAGCACGCGCACCTTGAGCGCCTCGGCGAGATCGACCTCGATCTCATCTGAGTTTTCCGGCACTCGGGCCACTTTGCCGACGAAACCGCCGGACGTGACGACGGTATCGCCGCGGCGGACGCGGTCCACCATTTCACGATGTTGTTTCTGCCGCTGGCTCTGCGGGCGGATCACAAGGAAGTAGAAGATCAACACCATGAGCAGCATGGGGATCAGGAGCCCACTGAAGGGATCCACACCGCCCGCCGCCTGGGCATAGGCCGGAGAAATGAACATGTTTGGACAGGTCCTTGTCGGATCGTCTAAGCGAAACGCGGCCAGCTCTGCCGGAGGCACCCCCGCCAGTCTGTCCGCCCGAGATCGGCCGCGACTATAGTGTCCACCGCCCGCATTGCAAGCATGTCTCCCGTACCCGCTGGCGGCCCGGCAAGACGGGCCTCGCCCCAAACGTACGGCTCGCGCTATAGAGGCCGCGCACGCCGGGAAAGCATCGGAGTTTCTTCCCGGACAACACCGATCTCACGTCCCAGGTGTCCATCGAGGCACGGAAAATCAAGGCCCTCCAGATGACAAGCGACGACAGAGACCTTGCGAGCCGCCTCGACCGCATCGCAGCCGCCCTGGAACGGCTGGCGCCCCCGGCGCTTCGCCCCCAGCGCTTCGATGCGGCTGACGCGTTCGTCTGGCAGGCGGCCGCGCTCGGCTTTCAGCCCATCCCACACGTGAACCGCGTCCCCCTCGCCCTTCTCAAGGGCATCGACCACGCCGCGACCCAGCTCCTCGACAACACGCGCCGCTTCGCGGCTGGCCTGCCCGCGAACAACGCGCTGCTCTGGGGGGCGCGCGGCATGGGCAAGTCCAGCCTGGTCAAGGCCGCCCACGCCGACGTGCTCGCCGGCCTCTCGGAAGGCGCACCCCGCCTCAAGCTGATCGAAATCCATCGCGAGGACATCGCGACCCTTCCGGCCGCCCTCGCCACGATGCGCGACGCACCCCACCGCTTCATTGTGTTCTGCGACGATCTCTCGTTCGACTACGACGACACCAGCTACAAATCGCTCAAGGCGGTGCTGGAAGGCGGTATCGAGGGACGGCCTCAGAACGTGCTCTTCTATGCCACCTCGAACCGCCGCCACCTGATGCCGCGCGATATGGTGGACAACGAAAGCTCGACCGCCATCAATCCGTCGGAAGCCGTCGAAGAAAAAGTGTCTTTGTCGGACCGCTTCGGCCTCTGGCTCGGCTTTCACAACGCCTCGCAGGACGACTATCTCGCCATGGTCCGCGCCTACACAACGCACTTCGGCCTGGACATCGACCCTGCCGCGCTACGGCGCGAGGCGCTCGAATGGAGCATGACGCGCGGCGCGCGCTCCGGCCGCGTCGCCTGGCAGTTCACCCAAGACCTCGCCGGCCGCCTCGGCAAGCCGATGTCGATTTAAGCGAATAAGTAGACGCACGCACCGCTTCGGCTGCGCAGCAGCCCGGGAGCGTCTTGGCGGAGCCAAGCTTCGCATACCCCACCAACGCCCAGCACCGCAGGCGCTCAGGAGCAACGCGACCCGGCGCGAGCGCCGTCCCCGCGGAGGGCGCGAAAAGGCCGTAAGCGAAAACATATCCGGCTGCGCAGCAGCCCGGGAGCAACGCGACCCGGGGGTCATGGCGAAGCCATGCTCCGCATGGACTGCCCCGCCCCCGCGGAGCGCCAGCGCGGCGGAAGCCGCGCGGTACGGCGCGTGAGCGAAATCAGATTCTTTCCATGAACGGCGTCGGATCGACGGGCTTCTGGCCCTGCCTCAGCTCGAAGTGAAGCTGCGGCTGATCCACCTGACCCGTGCGGCCGACCTTCGCGATCACCTGCCCGCGGTTGATGCGGTCGCCGCGCTTGACGAGAATTTCGTCGGCGTGCGCGTAGGCGGTCACCCAGCCATTGTCGTGGCGGATCAGAACGAGGTTGCCGTAACCCTTGAGCTCGTCGCCCGCATACGCCACCACGCCGTTTTCAGCCGCGTGAATGTCCGTGCCCATCGGCGCCGAGAGATTCACGCCGTCGTTGTGCGTGCCGTCGGGACGCGGTCCGAAACCGCCGACCACTTTGCCCACCACAGGCCAGCGGAGCTTGCTCGAACCCGCCACGGACCCGGAGTGCTGCGGGGCCGAGGGCGAAACGGCATCGCTCGCCGAACCCGGCGTTTCCAGACGCGCAACGCGCTGCTGCTCGCCGTTCGCCGGCGGCGTGCTCGCTCCGTTAAGCAGGGTCGGCTGCTGCGCAGTGGAACCCGGCGGCATCGCGCGCTGGTCGCCGAGACGCACAGTCCCGGTTGGATTGCGCGCCTCTTGCGCGGGACGGTGCTCCTGCGTCTGCACCGGGCGCGTTTCGATGGTCGTCCGCGGCATCGGCTGTTGCGCGGCCGGAGCCTGATAGGCCGGAGGCGGCTGATACGCCGGCGGCACTTCGGCAACCTGCGTCGATGCCCCGGCCTCGCCCGGCACGCGCAGAACGGTGCCCGGCATCACGCGCCGCGAGTCCTGAATGCCGTTGTAACGTTCGAGATCGGCAAGGCTGATGCCGTTGCTCCGCGCGATCGCGTAAAGCGAGTCGCCCGGCTGCACGGTGTACGTGTCGCTCCAATCCGACGGCGCCTGAGCCGCAGGCGCGACGGACGCAGCGGCGACGCGCGGCGTCTCGTAGCCCGGCTGATGCTGCGGAGATGCACCGGAGCCGGACGGCAGCACGAGACGCTGGCCGGGCTGAAGGTTCGATGAGGTGAGCCCGTTCGCCCGCATCAGGTCGTTGACCGAGACGCCATGGCGGCGCGAGAGACCGTAGAGCGTATCGCCAGCGCGAACCTCGATGGAATCGCCTCCGCCCCGGCTGTCGTAGGAGGCCACGGGCGCGACATCGCGCGATCCGCCATATCCCGAAGGCGCGGGCGAACCGTAAGACGGCGACTGATAGCGGTTGGAACCGTAGTCCTGCTGGCTCGGATGCTGCGCGGGCCGGTGCCCATATCCCGATCCGTAGGAGTCCGACTGAGGCGAGAGCGCGCTGGTGGTGAACTGGCCATCCGGCGGCGGCAGGTCGGAGCGCGATACCTGCGAGGGGCGCTGCGACGGCCGGTCGTGAGCGGCCGTGCCGAATTCCGACGACGTGGATCGGCCGTTCATGCCCACAGACGGCGCGTAGCCGGACTGGACGCGCGCGCCGTCGGGGTTGCCGAGATCGAAGCGTGAAATATCCGCGCTGCACCCCGCCAACGCGGCCGCAGCGGCAACGGCGAGCACAGAACCTCCGCCGGACACGCCGAAGGATCGATGACATTTACGCAAAGACTTTAACATGCCACACACCCTAAATACCCACTTCAGGTAACCCTTAACTCGTTAACGGGTCCTTAACGCGCGCTGAACATTGCGACGCGATTCGTGTGGGGCGTGGTACGGCTGACAGCCGGCTCTGTCCGGACATTCCGGCCCCGGAGCCTTATCAGTACGCGTGGATTGTGCTGCGATGACGGAGAAATATCGGCGACTTGACGACCTTAAGGTTGCCTAGAGTGCTTCCGGAAAAGTGGGAACCGGGTCATGGCGAAGCCATGCGATGGCGGTGTCCGATAAGAAGCACGATAAAGCAAAAACTTAGAGCCATTCCGCGAGTTCACTAAAACCGGAATGGCTCTAAATTGCAGCGTCAGCCCGCATCCTTGAGACGCCCGGCGCCATCCAGCGCCAGCGTCTGGCCGAGCGCCTCGCGCGTCGCCTCGTGCGTGAGGTTGAGATAGAGCGGCGTCACGGAAATCATGCCGTCCGCAATGGCACGCAGGTCCGTCCCCTCCACGGGATCGGAGCGGCGATGCGAAAAGCCCACCCAGAAGTAGGGTGTGCCCCACGTGTCGCTGCGTTCTTCGATCTTGAGACCGCCCTGGTCGCGGCGGCCCTGGCGCGTCGCGGCAATGCCCCGGACATCGCCCGGCGCGAGATCGGGATAGTTCACGTTCATCAGCGTACCCGCCGGCCAGTCGTTCGCGAGCAATTGCTCGACGAGACGTGCGCCATACGTAAGCGGCGTCTTCCAATGCTGCTTGCCTTCCGGGTCGAACCCGATGGTGAGGCTCATGGCGATGGAGCGGATGCCGAGCAGCGTGCCTTCCATGGCCCCTGCGATGGTGCCGGAATAGGTCACGTCCTCGGCAAGGTTCGCGCCATGATTGACGCCTGAAAGCACGAGATCCGGAGCCCGATCCTTGAGCACGTGCTTCACGCCCATGATCACGCAATCGGCCGGCGTTCCGCGCACGGCGAAGGCCCGCTCGCCAACCTCGCGATAGCGCAGCGGCACTTGAAGCGTGAGCGCGTGCGAGGCCCCGCTCTGGTTCGTCTCGGGCGCCACGATCCACACGTCGTCCGAAAGCTGACGCGCGATCTGATGCAGCACGGAAAGCCCGTGCGCGCCCGCTCCATCGTCGTTGGTCACCAGAATGCGCATGTTCAGCCGTTACCCACTGTCATCCCGGACGCGAGGCGGCCGGAAGGCCTGCCGATCGAACCTGCCACCGTGTCCCGCCTCGCGATCCGGGACCCAGAGCCGTTCAAGTCTAACACACCCGTCAAGGCCGCTGGCGGCACGCCGCTTAGCCCACCGGCCGCTCGATCCGCGTGATGCCGCCCATATAAGGCTGCAACACCTCGGGGATTATGACGGACCCGTCGGCCTGCTGGTAATTTTCCAGCACGGCCACGAGCGTCCGCCCCACCGCAAGACCCGAGCCGTTCAGCGTGTGCACGAAGCGCACCTCTTTGCTCGCCTTGTCGCGATAGCGCGCGCCCATGCGCCGGGCCTGGAAATCGCCGCACACCGAGCACGACGAAATCTCGCGGTAGGCGTCCTGCCCCGGCAGCCACACCTCGATGTCGTAGGTCCGCTGCGACGCGAACCCCATGTCGCCCGTGCAGAGCATCACCGTGCGATAGGCGAGCCCGAGCCGGCGCAGCACCTCTTCCGCGCACGCCGTCATGCGCTCGTGCTCGTCGAGGCTCTGTTCCGGCGTGGTGATGGAGACGAGTTCCACTTTGGAAAACTGATGCTGGCGGATCATGCCGCGCGTATCGCGCCCCGCAGCCCCCGCTTCCGAGCGGAAGCACGGCGTCCATGCCGTGAGCCGCATCGGCAGCGCGTCCTCGTCCAGGATCTGCTCGCGCACCATGTTGGTGAGTGACACTTCGGCCGTGGGGATCAGCCAGTAACCGTTCTCCGTCTTAAAAAGATCCTCCGCGAACTTCGGCAGGTTGCCGGTACCGAACGCCGCATCGTCACGCACCAGCAGCGGCGGGTTCGTTTCCGAATAGCCGAACGTGTCGGTCTGGAGATCGAGCATGAAGCTCCCAAGCGCCCGTTCGAGCCGCGCGAGCGCACCCTTGAGATAGACGAACCGCGCGCCCGAAACCTTGCCCGCCGTCTCGAAGTCCATCAACCCCAGCGCTTCGCCGATCTCGAAATGCTGCTTCGCCGTGAAGTCGAACTTGGGCGGTGCGCCGACACGGCGCACTTCGACGTTCTCCGTTTCGTCCGCGCCGACGGGCACGTCCTCGCGCGGCGTGTTCGGGATCACCGAGAGCGCCTCTTCGAGCGCGTGGATAAGCTGACGCTCCTCCTCCTCGCCCGACTGGATGACCTCCTTCAGCTCGGCCACCTCCGCCATCAGCTTGCTGGCCAGCGCCTCGTCCTTCGCGCCCTTGGCCTTGCCAATCTCCTTGGACGCCGCGTTGCGGCGGCTCTGCGCGTCCTGCAACTTCGTGAGATGCCGGCGGCGCGCCTCGTCGAGTTCCAGGAGCTTCGCGCTCACCGGCTCCAGGCCGCGGTTCTTCAGGCCCTCGTCGAAGGCTCTAGCATTCTCTCGAATCCACTTGATGTCGAACACGTGGCCCGTCCTTGGCGTCGTTGGTTTTGCGAGGTCCCGAGAGCTAGACCATGATCATTTCAGGCCCTATCAGCCTGAAGTGTGAATCATAGGTCTCACCAAAGAGATAGAGCGTGATCTCGATTCAGTGAAGACTGATCACGCTCTATAAGGCGCGAGACGACAGAGGTCCAGGCGGCCGCACGTACTCGTTTCGTAGCCCGGTGCGTCAGGTGGTCTTGGCTGCCGCTTCGGCGGCCTCCTTGGCGGCCTGCTGCTTCTCGACCCAGGCCACCGAAACGATGGCGAGCTCGTAAAGCAGCGTCGTAGGCAGCGCCATGATGATCATGCTGATCGCGTCCGGCGGCGTCATCACGGCCGCAACCGCAAAGATGCCGACGATAGCAAAGCGCCGCCCGTTGCGCAGCATGTCGGACGTCACCACGCCGATGCGCGCAAGCAGCGTCAGCACGACCGGGAGCTGGAAGCAGATGCCGAACCCGAAGATCAGCGTCATGATCAGCGACAGGTATTCCGACACCTTCGGCATCAGCTCGATCGCCGCCGATCCCTCGCTCGCCGACTGCGCAAGCCCCATCGAGAAGCGGATCAGGATCGGCATCGCGATGAAGTAGACGACCATCGCGCCGAGGATGAAGAAGATCGGCGTCGCGATCAGATAGGGCCGGAACGCCGCGCGCTCGGTCTTGTAGAGACCGGGCGCAACGAATTTGTAGACCTGCGTCGCCACCACCGGAAACGACAGGAACGCCGCGCCGAACAGCGCGAGTTTCAGGTGCGTGAAGATCTGCTCCAGGAAGTGCGTCGCGATCAGCCGCACCTGGTGCTCCCCCGAAACCCAAACGTAGGGCCACACGAGCACGTCGTAGATCGTGCGCGCGATTGTGAAGCACAGCAGGAACATCACGAAAAACGCGGCAACCGAATAGATCAACCGTTGGCGCAGCTCGATCAGGTGATCGAGCAGCGGCGCCTTCGACGCTTCGATGTCGTCCTGGCCGGAGCTGGGAGTGCTATCCTGCATCAGCCGGACCCCTTCGGAGCGTCCGCCGGACGTTCGGCGTGAACGGGTTCGTCGGCAACGGGCGACGACGGCACTCCGAACTCGCGCTCGGGAATGACGGCGTCCGGCTGGCCCTCCGTCGGCTCCTCAGCAGCCGAAGCATCTGCGATGGCCTTGGCCTCGGCGGCCTTCGCTTCGGCTTTAGCAAGGCTCTCGGGCTTGGGCTGAACGCCGGTGTTGGCATTGAGATCCACGCGCATGGCCGCCTTCGCGCTATCGACGGAGCGCGTCGCATCGTCGAACGACTTCTTCACGCCGTCGCCGATGTCCCGTATTTCCTGCTTGATGCTGTCCATCTCGGCCTCACGCATGGCCTGCTCGAACACGGCCTTGAACTCGTTGGCGTGTTTGCGGATCACGCCGAGGTGGCGGCCAAGCGAGGAAAGAAAGCGCGGCAGTTCCTTCGGCCCCACGAGCAAAAGCGTGACGACGCCGAGGATAAGAATCTCGCTCCAACTGACTTCGAACATCTGATCGTCCAACCCGGAAAAAGCGAGCGCGGACCAGGCCCACAGCACGGCCACTGAGAGCACGCGTTCGCGGCCTTGGGCCGCGCAAGCACGCTCCAGCGAGCGGAACCGGCCTTAGCCCGCCTTCGACCTGTCGCGTTCGGCGGCTTCCTGCGCGGCGTTGTCGATCACCTTGGGATCGGCCGGAGACGGCGGCGATGCCTCCTCCTCGGCCAAACCCTTCTTGAAGCTCTTGATGCCACGCGCCACGTCGCCCATCAGGTCCGAAATCTTGTTACGGCCGAACAGGAGAACGACGACGAGCAGAAGGATCAAGAGATGGGTCGCACTCAACCCCATGGGAATACCTCCTCCAGTATCATTTCAGCATTCATCCGAGATGCCGAAAGACACTAGTCCTTTGTTTTGTCGTGCCTCTTATCCGAAAACAATTCCCGGGGCCGGAGGCACGCGCGCGGCGTAAGAGACCGCATGTTTCGCCGACGCACTATTGCAGAATTACCCCCCCGTCGCAAGCGCGCCTCGGCGGCGGAACCCTTGCTCCAATCCTTTGAGATTTAAGTGTCTTTACCGTTCGACGACGGAAAAACGATCACGTCGCTTGGGTCGATGCAAAGCCTCACCTCGCTCCCCCTTGCGACATCGTGGCCGACGCGTGTGCGGACATTCAGCGGCGCTTCGAACCCTTCGACGACGACTTCGAGCCGCATCGCGTCTCCGAGAAACCTCGCGTCGCGCACGCGCCCGGCAAGCCCCTGCGCCTCTCCCCCCCCGTTCGCCCGCACCGCCGTTAGCCCGACGGACCGCTCGCGGATGCAAAGCGTCGCCCGCTCGCCGTCCCCGAGCCCCGGCGCCGCCACCGGACCGAACGGCGTCGCGGCCCGTCCTGCCGCAACCTTCACGTCGATCTCGTTGATCTCGGAGAAAAGCCGCGCAACGAACAACTCCGCCGGGCGATGATAGAGGTCTTCAGCCCGTCCCACCTGAACCAGCCGCCCGGCGCGCATGACCGCGATCCGATCGCCGAGGCGCATCGCCTCTTCGGGGTCGTGCGTGACGATCATGGTCGTCGCGCGCGTCTCGCGAAGGAGCGCCAGCGTCTCCTGCTGCATGGACTCGCGGAGTTGGACGTCGAGCCCCGAGAACGGCTCGTCCATCAGCATCACCGCCGGGCGCGGAACGATGGCGCGGGCCAGCGCCACACGCTGCTGCTGCCCGCCCGACAGGATATGCGGATATTGCTCCGCATACCGCTCAAGCCCCACACGCGCGAGCACGGTCAGCGCCTCGCGCCGGGCTTCCGCCCGCGGCAGCGCCTTGAGGCCGAACGCCACGTTTTCGAGAATGGTGAGATGAGGAAAGAGCGCGAAATCCTGGAACATCAGGCCAACGCCGCGCGCCTCGGGTTGCACAAACCGCTCAGGCCCCGCGACCTCCCGCCCGTTGATCAGAACGCGGCCCCCATCCGGACGCTCGATCCCCGCCGCCACGCGCAGAAGCGTGGTCTTCCCGCAGCCGGAAGGGCCCAGCAGACACAACACCTCACCCGGCGCAATGTCGAGCGACAGCCCCGCGAGCGCAGCCCGCTCCCCATAGTTCTTCGAGACCTCTTCGAAGCGCAGTTCGGCGGCGAACGTCGCCCCGGCACGGACAGGGCCACCCTCCGAAAGCACGTTCGAAACCGCATCGTTCGAGGATTTATTGAAAAGCCAGTTCGCCACGTGCGTCTCGGTCGCCCAGCGTTGATCGTGCGGCGCCCCCTCACCCGCCTTTCTCGCTCCTTATGCCTCTCCCCGATGGGGAGAGGTCGCGAGCGCAGCGAGCGGGTGAGGGAGCGCCGCAATGTCGACAGTGCTAGTCCGGTTTAGCGTCGGGATCGTCGCCGGGCAAGTCGGGATCCTCCCCGGCCTCGACGTCGCTGGCCTCGTCGCCGTCACCGGGCACGGCGTCGTCATCCCCGTAGCCGTCGGCCTCGGCATCGGACGCCTCGTCCTCGGCCGAGCCTTCATCCTCCCCCGCTTCTTCGAGCGGCAATTCGTCCGGCATCAGCGCCGCAACGGAGGTCGGATCGGGAATGGCGAAGCCCGGCGGCAGATGCCCATCGAGCAGCCCCTGCGCCTTAAGGTCGGAGAGCCCCGGCAGATCCTTGACGCTGTCGAGACCGAAGTGGGCGAGGAAGCTGTCCGTCGTGCCATACGTCAGCGGCTTGCCCGGCGCGCGCCTGCGCCCGCGCGGCCGGATCCAGCCAGCCTCCATCAGAATATCGAGCGTACCGGCAGACGTCGTGACACCCCGGATCTCCTCGATCTCCGCGCGCGTCACCGGCTGATGGTAGGCGACGATGGACAGCGTTTCGAGTGCCGCCCGCGAAAGACGCCGCTCCTCGACCGCATAGCGTTCGAGCAGGTAGCCGAGATCCTCCGCCGTGCGCAGCACCCATTTTCCCGCCACCCGCACGAGGTTCACGCCGCGCGGCGCATAGGCGGCCTTGATCTCTGCCAGCACGTTCGCAATGCCGCTGCCATGGCGCAGATGTCCGGCGAGCCAAGTGTCGTCGAGCGGCACCGGAGACGCAAACAGCAGCGCCTCGACGATCCGCACATCTTCGATGTGAACCTCGCCCTCGACGGATGCCGAAGACGACCCGCTCTCATCCCCCTCCAGCTCTTCGCCCAGCGCACGCGCAAGCTCGATCGCTTCCTGCGCCTCGGGCGCATTCAGGGTCCCTTCGCTCGTCACCAGTCTCAGCCTCGGCGGAGCCATGCAGCCTTACCTTTCCCGTTGCGCCATCGAAACGGCTACGGCGCCACACCGCCATGCCGTCGGTCCAGCCGCTCCCACGCAGCGCCTGCTTCGCATTTGCGCATGTAAATCGCCTCGAACGGAGCATCCTGGCGAAGTTCGATCAAGCCTTCGCGCGCCATTTCGAGCGTGGCACCGAACGAACTTGCAAGCGCCGTCTTGTCCTCGTCTTCGGCCACCGTCTGCGGCGTAAGATAGGTCCTGAGGCACATTTCGAGCTGGACCCAGTCTCCGGCGCTGACCGTTTCGCCGACGAGCGTTTCGAGCTGTCGCCGCGCCTTCTCGATCGACCACACGCGGCGCGCTTTCACCACATGCACGACCTTGGCGGTGCGCCGCCGAAGCTCCGAATAGGCTTTGAGAAGATCGTAGATCTCGGCCGTCCACCGGACATCCGTGACCTTCGAGCGTTCTTCCGGCATCCCGCGCTGGAACACGTCCTGCCCGAGCCGCTTCTTCGTCATGAGGTCCGCGATGGCGCGGCGCATGGCTTCGAGCCGCATGAGCCGGAATGCTAGGCGTTGCGCCATCTCCTCGGCGGACGGCGTTTCGTCGTCGGTCGGCTCGCGCGGCAGGATCATCCGCGACTTCAAGAACGTCAGCCATGCCGCCATCACGAGATAGTCGGCCGCGATCTCTAGCTTGAGCCGTTGGGCTTCCGCGATATAGACGAGATATTGATCGACGAGCGCCATGATCGAGATCTGCGAGATGTCGATCTTGTGTGTGCGGGCGAGCGCAAGCAGCAGGTCGAGCGGACCCTCGAAACCCGCGACATCCACGATAAGCGCCTCCGACGCGGCGGGCTGAAGCTCGCCGTCGGGGCTTTCCCATCCCGGCGCCTCGTCCATCTCTCCAGCGTCTTCGATCATCGTGCTCTCGATAATCATGGGGTCCTGACATCATGGTTCAGCAGAGGCCCCGCAAGGCCCGTCCGCGCAGCCGAAAACGCGCGCCGCTAAAAACCTGGCCGGACCTTACACTGATTCAGGAGCCCGTCCTGTAGTTCCCAAGGCTCGCGCAAGCCCCGTTTGTGCTCGCCCCGAATCGTAAGGTTCTGAACGGGCAAAAATTTCGAGCGCGGCCCGGAACCGCCGCAGCGCATCGCCCGAAAGCGCGGGAACCGCCGCAGCCACGGCCTCCATCTCGGCAAAATCCCCGCTGCAATGGAGCGCCAGATCCGACCCCGCAGCCAGCACGGCTTCCGCCCGCGCGCCGAGAGGGCCCGTCAGCGCCTTCATACTCAGATCGTCGCTCATCAAGAGCCCGTCGAAACCGATGGCACCGCGGATCACCTCTTCGGTCACCCGGCGCGAGGTGCTGGCCGGCGCACCCCCGTCGACGGCCGTGAACACGACATGCGCCGTCATCGCCGCCGGCATGTCGGCCAAGGCCTTGAACGGCGCGAAGTCGGTCGCGTCGAGCACCTCGCGCGGCGCGTCCACGACGGGAAGCGCGAGATGGCTGTCGGCCGTCGCGCGGCCGTGACCGGGAATGTGCTTGATGACCGGCAGCACGCCGCCCGCCATGAACCCTTCCGCAACCGCGCGCCCGAGACGGGCGACCTGATCGGGCATCTGCCCGTACGCACGGTCGCCGATAATGTCGTGTGCGCCCGGCACCGGAACGTCGAGTACGGGCGCGCAATTGGTGTTGATGCCGAGCGCCTTGAGGTCGTCCGCGAGAAGACGCGCGGAGAGAAATGCAGCGTCCAGCGCTCCGTCCTCGTCGTTGCAATAGAGGCAGGCATAGGCATACGCGGGCGGAAGCGCACGCCCGAGCGGGGGACGCAGGCGCTGCACGCGCCCGCCCTCCTGATCGATCAGCACAAGAAAATCGTCGCCATGACCGGAGGCTTCCCGCGCGTCGCCCACAAGCCTGCGGATCTGCTCGGGCTCGACGCAGTTTCGCGCAAACAGAATAATCCCGGCCGGAGCCGCCGCCTTAATGAAACTTGCCTCGTCGGGCGTCAGCGTCGCGCCCGCAAGTCCGGTGATGAAGGCTGACGTCATAGCTAGGTTCCGGATTACGATCTTCGCATGGAGAGCCTACGCGTCGCCCGCGTGCCCGAACACCTACATTTACTGATCTGATGGTAGGAACGATAGCTCCTCACGATCGGGCGCGAAGCGCCCGGAGCGTCTTGGCGAAGCCAAGCTCCGCACGGACTGCCGCGGCCATCCACAAAGCACGACGCGCCGTGTTCGAAGCTTCCCTCAGCTTGTGTCAGAAAAACTCAATAAGCCGTGATCCAGCAGCCATTGTAGCCTTGGGCCTTGAGCTGATTGCAGACCGAGTTCGCCGAATCCCGCGATCCGGGCGGCCCCACCAGCAGACGATGATAGGTGCCCTTGGCGCCCAGATTGGCTTCCTGGATATCCGGCGTCTTGCTGCTGAGGATAGACCCGTACTTCTGCTGCATGTCCGCAAACTGCGTCAGCGCGTCGATGCGGCTGCTCGCAGACGCCGGCACCGAAGCCAGCACCGCGACATAGCCAGCTCCCGTCGAGCGCGGCGCGCTCGGAGCGGGCGACGGATCGGCCGCAGCCACCTTCTTCGGCGTGTCGGCCTTGGGAGCGGCTGGAGCCTTCGCGGGCGCCGCGTTCTGCTGCGCGGCCGGACGCTGCTCGCCAACCCCCGCCTTGCTGTTCGAACCCGTCACCATTTCCACCTGCGGCGGCGCTGCCGCAGCCGCGCGCCGATCCGGCGACGGCGGCCCGCCCGGCTGCGTCTGCCCTGCGGACGGCGACGCGCCGCCCGGTCCGGGAGGCCCGACCGAGACCGTCAATTCACCGTAAGCCCGGAACCGCGACGATGGCCTGCGTCTCCCTCTCGCTGGACGGCGGCTGGATTTGTCCGTCGCGCCCCACGGAAACGACGGGCACCTTGCGCACGCCGGAAGGATCGGCAGTCGCGGCCCCCTCGCCCAGACGGCCCATGATCTTGCTGTCCGCATGGTCGAACCGCTTGCCGCCCGGCTCCGACGGCTTGACCTTCGAGGGGCCTTCGGCACCCCGCACCAGCGGCGTCGGTTCGCCACCACCCGGCCCGAAGAGCCCCGAAACGCCGTAAACCAGCCCGCCGCCGAGCAAGACCGTGCATGCGACCAGCGTCGCGGCTTTCTTCCAGCCGGCACCCCGGCCACGGGGCTCGTCCTCGTACATAGCGTCGTCGTCGGCATAGCTCTGATCGAACGTGCCGTGCTGGCCCTGATAGTGCCCCTGAGCCAACTCGCCCTGCGGGTCGGCGTAAGCCTCCGTCCCCCAATGCGCGTGTTCGCCGTGGGCCCCCGCATCCCCGTAGGCGCCAGGGCCCTGATAATCGTTGGCATCGAGCGCAAGGCTGTGCCCGCCGTGCGCGTGGCCGTCGTCGTGCTCCGCAGCACCCCATTGATCCGCGTAAGCCTGCGGCTGATGGTGAGCCTCGGCGCGGCCGAACGGACCGCCCGGCTGCGCCGGGGCGGCATAGCCGGCATACGCCGGAGACGACGATGGCGGGGCGGACGAGGGCTGCGCATACCCCTGTCCTTGCAGGCCGCCGTATCCGCCGTTCGTCTGCGGCGGTGTCGCGTTTGCGAACGGCGGCGAATATCCGCCCGGCTGGCCCTGCGGCGCGTAACTTTCGCCCGGAGGCGCGAAGGGATCGTAGGCCGCGAGATGCGAGGGCGCCTGATGGGCACTCGGCGCTTGCGAAGCCGGCGCCTGCCGCGGGGGCGCGTATCCCTGCGTCGCGGGCTGCGGCGCAGAATAGCCCTGAAGCCCGTAGGGATCGGCCGCGTGAGCCTGCGACGGCTGAGGAGACATGCCGTAGCCGTCTGGCCGGAGAGCCGCGAACGGATCCTGCGCAGCACCCGCATCCTGCTCGGCATAACCGAGATCGGGATAGCCCTGCTGAGCGGGCCGATGCTGATGCGGAGCGGGTTGCACGGGCGGCTGCCGGAAGCCGGCAGCAGGCTGCGGCCAGCCCGAAAGTTCTGGCTCGGCATGGGCCTGAGGCTGCCCATGCCCCGGATGAGGCTGGCCCAGGTGAGGCTGGTGCGGATGCGCGGCCCCGGCCGGCCGGCCCTGAGCGGGCGGCGCCTGGGCGTGGGGCAAAGGATTGTTGTACCGTGTCATCGCTCGGAACCCCCGTCGCACATCCCCGACATCCGATCCAGTGGCGCGCTCGATCCAGCGACGCGATGTCAGCGTCCTGGGCGTCCCGCCTCGATCCACCGGGCAACCGATCCGCGATTTTCGCGGCGGTGGCACTGCGATGGTCGCGCGCTCCGGTCAGATCGCGATCTTCGCAGGAACCGAAAGCCTCGGGGTCGGGCCTTCGAATCAAGACTCTAGCGCATCGCCTCTGGTGCTCCGACACCGAGCACCGCAAGGCCTGAGGATAACACGAGCTGCAAAGACGCAACGAGCGCACACCGGGCCGCGGTCAAAGCGCGATCATCCTGCTGGATAACGCGCAATTGTGGCAAATCATTGCCACGTGTCCAATGCGAATGAAAAGCGGAAGCCAAATCATAGAGATAGAACGCCACCCGATGAGGCTCGTGGGCGCGCGCGGCGCCTGCGATCAGGCTCGGATAGTGCGCGCACCGACGGATGAGATCGAGTTCTCCGGGATCTGTCAGCAGCGCGAGATCCGCACCCGCGACACTCCCGGGCGTCGTATCGAGCCCTGAGAACGCCTCGCGCGCATTCCGCAACACCGAGGCGGCCCGCGCGTGCGCGTACTGAACATAGAACACCGGATTGTCTTTCGACTGCTCGGTGACTTTCGCGAAGTCGAAGTCGAGCTGTTCGAGTTCCTTCCGGTAGAGCATCATGAAGCGCACGGCGTCCGAACCCACCTCGTCCACCACGTCGCGTAGCGTAACGAACGTGCCCGCCCGCTTCGACATCTTGTACGGCTCGCCGTTCTTGTAGAGCTTGACGAGGTTGACGACCTTGATGTCGAGATCGGCAGATCCCCCCGTCGTGTGCCAATGCTTGAGCTTGCCCTTGGCATCGCGCTCGACAGTGCCGCCCGTCAACGCCGCAACGGTCGCCAGCATCCGCGGGATGTAGCCGATGTGGTCCGCACCGAACACGTTGATCATGTGACGGTAACCGCGGTTCAGCTTGTCGTAGTGATATGCGACATCGCCCGCGAAATACGTGTAGCTGCCGTCCGCCTTCATCAGCGCCCGGTCGGCTTCGTCCCCGTACTCCGTGGAGCGGAACAGCGTCTGCTCGCGATCCTCCCACTCCTCGTCGTCATGGCCTTTCGGCTTTTCGAGGCGCCCTTCGTAGATCAGCCCGCGCGCACGCAGATCGGCAATGGCCGCCGAAACCTTGTCCGCCTCGCCCTTCGTGAGCGAGGCTTCGGAGAAGAACACATCGTGCTTGATATTCAGCGCCGCGAGGTCGTTCTTGATCATCGGCATGATCCGATCGATCGCGAACGTCCGCACGAGCGGAAGCCACCGCTCCTCGGGAACGTTGATCAGCGACGGGCCATGTTCTTTCGCGAGCGCCTCACCCACAGGCTTCAGGTAGTCGCCGGGATAGAGCCCTTCGGGGATTTCGCCAATCGCCTCGCCCAGCGCCTCGCGATACCGGAGGAACACGGAGCGCGCGAGCACGTCCACCTGCCCGCCGGCGTCGTTGATATAATATTCGCGCGTCACGTCGTAGCCCGCGAACGCCAGCAGGTTGGCCAGTGCATCGCCGAATACGGCGCCGCGGCAATGGCCGACGTGCATCGGTCCCGTGGGATTGGCCGAGACGTACTCCACGTTCGTCCGCGCACGCTTGCCCACATCGGATGCGCCATAGCGCGTGCCCCGCGAAAGAATGGCACGCACGACGCCGTGCCAGAAATCCGCGCGAAGCCGGAGATTGAGGAAGCCCGGTCCCGCCACCTCGGCCGAGACGACATCCGCATCCGCCTGAAGCTCCGCCGCAAGCGCGTCAGCGATGTCGCGCGGCTTCTTCCCGGCAGCCTTGGCCAGCACCATCGCCGCATTGCAGGCGAGGTCGCCGTGCGCCGGATCGCGGGGCTGTTCGACCGCCACGTTGGCGAAATCCAACCCCTGCGGCAGCACGTTCTTCTTTTGAAGCCCGGCGAGCGCGTCGAGAACCTTGGCCTCGACTTCCGCGAACACGTCCATGGAATAGCGTCCTCGAACCTGACGGCAGCCCCGCTACCTAGAGGTGGTAGCAGGCTAAGACAGCCGCCTTTCTGCTGGCAAACGATCGGCCCGGCTAACGCAATTCCGGCGCGGCGTCAAACAGGCGGGCATGTTCGGCGATGGCGTAACGGTCGGTCATCCCGGCCACGAAATCCGCGATCACACGCGCCCGCGCCCGGTCGGCGAGCCCGGCCTGGGCCGCGCGCCAGCCGCCGGGAAGCGCACCTTCGTCGGCCAGATAACGCGCGAACAGCCGCGCCACCACCGCTTCGGCCTCCTCCATGACCCCCATGACGCGCCGGCTCCGGTAGACCCGCTCCATGAGGAACGCCTTAAGCGAGGCGAGATCCCCGGCCACACGCTCCGAAAACGCAACCGTCACCTGGGGCGCCGCCATGACGTCGGTCGGCGTCGCAGGGTCGAGCGCAGCGAGCCGGCGGCGGCTCTCCTGCACCACATCGTGGATCAAACGCGTGATCATGCGCCGCGTCACTTCGTAGGTGAGGCGGCTCCCATCCAAGTGTGCGCCTTGCGGCAAAGAGCGGACGATCTCTCCCACGAACGGAACATCTGCGAGAGCGGCAAGCGAAAGCAGGTTCGCCCTCAGACCGTCGTCGATATCATGGCTGACGTAGGCGATATCGTCCGCGAGCGCCGCCGCCTGCGCTTCGCCCGACGCCCAGCGCTCCGCTTCCAGGCTCTGCCATCCGTCTTCGAGACGGCGCACCACCTTCAGCACCGGATCGCGCTCGTCCGCGAGCGGCCCGTTGTGCTTCGCGAGACCTTCGAGCGTCTCCCACGTGAGATTGAGTCCGTCGAAATCGAGATACTTGCGTTCGAGCGCCGTCACCACGCGCAGGCTCTGCGCATTGTGATCGAACCCGCCGAACGCCGCCATGATCCGGTCGAGCGCGCGCTCCCCCGCATGCCCGAACGGCGGATGCCCGAGATCGTGTGCGAGCGCGAGGGCCTCCGCGAGATCCTCGTCGAGCCGTAGTTGACGCGAGATCGTCCGCGCGATCTGCGCCACTTCGAGGCTGTGTGTCAGCCGCGTGCGGTAATGATCGCCCTCATGAAAGACGAACACCTGCGTCTTGTGAATCAGGCGGCGAAACGCCGTGGAATGCAGGATACGGTCGCGATCCCGCTGGAAGGGGCTGCGGCTCGGGCAATCCGGCTCCGGAAAACGCCGCCCGCGTGACGGCACGGCGCTGGCCGCATAGCGCGCAGGGCGCCGCTGCCCGGGGGCAAGCGACGCGCCGAAGTCAGCCGTGTCCGTCATTTTGACCAGTCCCGTCGAGTCGTCGCTCATGCCCCGAGACGTAGGGCCTTGAAGCCGGCCGCCGCAAGCCATTTGACTTGGATCAAGCGATCCCTATCTTCATGCCGAGACGCGACGCACCCGAGGCACCCTGATTTCGGTTGAAACACCGTCTCCCGCGCCTCCTGAGGACCGCTAGATGACCGAGACTGCCACCTTTCCCGTGACGCTGACAGCAAGCGCCGCCCGCCGCATCGCCGAGATCGTGGCCGGCGAGCCCGCAGGCACCCTGCTGCGCGTTTCCGTGGAGGGCGGCGGCTGCTCGGGCTTTCAATATAATTTCGACCTCGTGGACGGCGCATCGGGAGACGATGCCGTCATCGAGCGCGACGGGGCGAAGGTCTTGATCGATCCCGTCTCGATGGCCTATCTCGCAGGCTCCGAAATCGACTTCGTCGACGACCTGATCGGCGCGGCCTTCAAAATTCAGAACCCGAACGCGACGGCCTCCTGCGGTTGCGGCACCAGCTTCTCCCTCTGACCTCCCGCGCTCCCTCATAGGGCGGGAGCGCTCCGGACGCCCATGCTCATCACCACCTGGAACATCAACGGCATCCGGGCGCGCATCGAGGGCGCGGTCGCCTACGTGCGCGAAGCCAAGCCCGACGTGCTGTGCCTGCAGGAGATCAAGTGCCAGGACGAGGGCTTCCCGCGCGAAGCCTTCACCGACCTCGGCTATACGGTCGAGACGCACGGCCAGAAAGGCTTCAACGGTGTCGCACTGCTCTCGCTTCACCCGCTCGAAGACGTAACGCGCGGCCTCCCCGGAGACGAGGCCGACGTGCAGTCGCGCTTCATCGAGGCGACCGTCACCGCGGGCACGCTGTCCGTCCGCGTCGCCTCGCTCTACCTGCCGAACGGCAACCCGCTCGGCACCGAGAAGTTTGGCTACAAGCTCGGCTGGATGGCGCGGCTCGAAGCCCACGCGCGCGCTCTGCTGGCGACCGAAATGCCCGTTGTCCTCGCCGGCGATTACAACGTCATTCCCGAACCCGAGGACGCAAGCCGCCCGGCGGCGTGGACCAACGATGCGCTGTTTCAGCCAGAAAGCCGCGGCGCATTCCGCGCCATCGAAAACCTCGGCTATCTCGACGCCGTCCGCGCCTGCCATCCGGAGCCGGGCATCTATACGTTCTGGGACTATCAGGCCGGCGCCTGGCAGAAGGACGACGGCATCCGCATCGATCATCACCTTTTGTCGCCCCAGGCCGTGGACCGCCTTTCGGGCGCGGGCATCGACCGCTTCACGCGGGGCTGGGAGAAACCGTCCGATCACGTGCCGGTGTGGGTCGCGCTCACATAAATTCGCGGACAGTTCGCGGACAAACTCCACAAACGAAAACGCGCGCCGCAAGACCGCAGCGCGCGTTTCGAAATTTGTCGTCGGCTGTTGGCTTCAGCGAACCTGACCGGGCGCTGTCACATCGCGCAGCCGCGCAGCATCGCCTCCGACCGAACCGTAGCTGAATGTCGGCTGCTGGGCATCAGGCGGCGGCAGCCGGTCCGTCGTCGTCACCGCATGCCCGGCATTGCCCGCAATGCCCGATCGGTTGGGAGAGAGGAAATCGACCGCCTCGCCGTTTTTACACGTGCGGATGGGCGCAGCGGTGAGCTGGGCCAGCCCGCTGTGGTCGCGCAGCTTCGCGGGCTTGCGGCCGTAACGATTGCCCCACTGCGCGACGATACCCGTCGCCTGACTGCGCGTTCCCTCGGCCGCACCGCAGAAGATGTTCTGATAGATGTCCTCGATCCACATCGCGTCCTGCGACGGCGCATTGCGCACCGCAATCGCGATCAAGGCCAAGGCACGCGCCGGATCGGGTTCGACATGCTTTCCGCGCCAGAGAAGATCGGCGAAGAAGGCCTGCGCGCCCGCGTGTCCGTTCTGGCTCAGAATGGAGAGCCAATGCCGCCCGAGAGGAATGTTGGCCTCGACGCCCTCGCCCGTAAGCTGCAGCTTGGCGAGTTCGAACTGCGCGTCCTCGTCGTTGTACGTCGTCGAGGCATTACTGAAATAGAAGACGGCCCGCGCAGGATCCGGCGCAAGCCCGATCTCCGGAAGACCCTTCAGCCAATACCCGGCCAGCGCCGTCAGCGCCTTGCCGATGTACGGCGCGCGGGGATCGAGATCGGGATCCGCTTCGAGATGATCGTCGACGATCTTCTCGAACAGCGCATACGCCTTGGCGTGGTCGGTATAAGCGCCCGTATTGTCCTGGTAGATCCTTGCCAGGTAGTACGTCGCCATGAACTCGCTCGATGCCGCCGCATATTCGAGCGCCGGAACCGCCATTTCGTAATAGCCGCCCTGGTAGGCGCTGACGCCCTGCCGAAGCGCCTCGCGCGGCGAGCTGAACGACGTCGACTGCGCATGCGCCGCCAACGGCCCGCAAGCCATCACGATCAAACCGAGTAGAAGCCTAGATGTCCGCATAGCAGTGAACTTCCGCCTTCCCGCCTGCGTGGGTGACGGCGCCATACCGGGCCGGCCCCACCTGATCCGCAAATTTTCTTATTGCCCCGCTCTGGTACGCGTTCGGCGGGGCTTTCCAGGTCTTGCGGCGGCGCTCCAGTTCGGCTTCGTCGACTTCGAGGTCGAGCGTGCCGGTTACGGCATCCATCGCAATCATATCGCCATCCTGGATGAGCCCGATGGGCCCGCCCACGGCGGCTTCCGGTCCAACGTGGCCGACGCAGAACCCGCGCGTCGCGCCTGAGAAACGTCCGTCGGTGATGAGCGCGACCTTGTCGCCCGCGCCCTGCCCGTAGAGCGCCGCGGTCGTCGCCAGCATCTCGCGCATGCCGGGGCCGCCCTTGGGGCCCTCGTAGCGGATCACCAGCACCTCGCCGTCCTTGTATTCGCGCGCTTCGACGGCGTGGAACGCATCTTCTTCGCAATCGAAGCAGCGGGCAGGACCGCGGAACTTCAGGTTTTGGAGACCGGCCACCTTGACGATCGCACCGTCCGGCGCGAGCGTGCCCTTGAGGCCCACGACACCGCCCGTCGGCGTGATCGGGTTGGAAACCGGATAGATCACCTTCTGCTCGGTGTTGAACGTCACCGACGCAAGGTTCTCCGCCATCGTTTTGCCGGTGACGGTCAGGCAATCGCCGTGCAGGATGCCCCCTTCGAGCAGCGCTTTCAGGATCTGCGGCACGCCGCCGATCTCGTGCACGTCCGACGCCACGTACTTTCCGCCGGGCTTGAGATCCGCGATGTAGGGCGTCTTCTTGAAAATCTCGGCAACGTCGAACAGGTCGAAATCGATCCCGCACTCGTGCGCCATCGCCGGCAGATGCAGCGCGCCGTTGGTGGAGCCGCCCGTTGCCGCAACGACGATCGCCGCGTTCTCGAACGCTTTACGCGTGCAGATGTCGCGCGGACGGATGCCGAGCGCGATGAGCTTCATCACGGCTTCTCCGCTCGCACGCGCATAGGCGTCGCGGCTTTCGTAGGGCGCAGGCGTTCCCGCCGATCCGGGCAGCGCAAGGCCGATGGCCTCCGAAACGCACGCCATGGTGTTTGCGGTGAACTGCGCGCCGCACGCGCCCGCGCTCGGACACGCCACGCATTCGAGCTCGTGCAGATCGTCATCCGACATATCGCCGACCGAATGCTTGCCGACGCCTTCGAAGACGTCCTGCACGGTCACGTCATGACCCTTGAACTTGCCCGGCAGGATCGAGCCGCCGTACATGAACACCGAAGGCACGTTGAGGCGCAGCATGGCCATCATCGTGCCGGGCAGGCTCTTGTCGCAGCCCGCGACGCCAACCAGCGCATCGTAGCTGTGGCCGCGCATGGTGAGCTCGATGGAATCCGCAATCACCTCGCGCGAAACGAGCGACGACTTCATACCCTGGTGACCCATGGCGATGCCGTCGGTCACGGTGATGGTGCAGAACTCGCGCGGCGTACCGCCCGCTTCCTTGACGCCGGCCTTGACCGACTGCGCCTGGCGCTGAAGCGCGATGTTGCAGGGTGCCGCTTCGTTCCAGCACGACACGACGCCGACGAACGGACGATGGATCTCTTCTTCCGTGAGACCCATGGCATAATAGTAGGACCGATGAGGCGCGCGCGACGGGCCTTCCGTGACATGCCGGCTGGGCAACTTCGATTTGTCGAACGTCTTCGCGTCCATCAGTGCATTCCGTTTCTTCTTAAACGCTCTCGACGCGGCCACGCATCAAAGCGCAGCACCGCTCAAGAGCGGGTCCCCCAAGTGATTTCAATAAAGGTCGCTTCCGAAAGGACCGGCCGTTTGCCCCGCAAAAGAGGGTGATCGCCGGCTCCGAACCTGAAGCCCCCGCAGCTTCCCGTTCATTCCTACTTTTCGTTGCGCTTTCTTTGTGGCTCAAACGAGGCATCAGATGGGAATTTCGTTGCCGCAAGGCAACATCGGTTAAGTGCCGCGTCCGTTTTCCGGACGATTGCGAAGGCGTGGCTTTGAGAACACAGTTAATGCTTGACCCTCCGGAGAGCCTATATGGCTAGCACCCGATCCCGGCCGATGATGGGCCGTGATAAGACTGTTCCGAGGCCCGGAAAAATGCGCAGACCGGAGCGTTTGGTCGCGCCGCCACAATTAGCCCCTCCGCCAAACCGTTGATGCACAATCGCTTTCTTCGCACACGATGGCGCAGATTTCTTCGAGCACGTCATATCTTGGCCCGAACGCGGCCCAAATCATTGGTTTATATGGAGAAAGCGACACGCCGGACCGGGGCCGGGAGAACCGATGAAATCGTCTGGGATAGCGGCCATCGCCGCCTTCTTTCTCGCAGCGGGCTACATCGCCTCCCCGTTCGTCGGGGCGTGGTTCCTTCGTGAGGCCATCCGCAACGGCGACACCGCATACTTGGCCGAAAGGATCGAATGGCAGACGGTCCGTGAGACACTGCGCGGCTCGCTCATGGAGTTCGCGACTGGTCCCGTGCCCGTCGCGAGTGGCGATACCGCGGTCACACAGCGCGGCCTCTGGCAACGCATCAAAGCAGGTCTCGGGCGGCGCGCCATCGACGGCATGGTTGATGCCTACATCACGCCCGAAGGCCTGCCCCAGCTCTTCAACGTGCGCCAGTTCTATCGGGAGAGCGTCTCGGGCCAAGCTGCGGCCGACGCGGCCCTCCCCTGGCCCGAGCGGGCGCGCCTGTTTTGGTCGCGCGTCAAGCGTGCGGAATTCCATTCGCCGACCGAATTCGAGATCGAAATGGCCGACCGAAACGATCCGACGCGCCATTACGTCGGCCTGATGAAGCTGCGCGGCCTGAGCTGGAAGCTCACCGAACTGCGCGTCCGGAAAATCCGCGAGGCGTCACTCACCTCAATGGCTAAATGGACGTGAGCGAATACGGCTGCGCCAGCAGCCCGGGAGCAACGCGACCCGGCGCAAGTGCGCCGGCCGAACAGGCCCGTGAGCGCAAAACCTACTCGATCCGCTTCAGCGCCGCCTTGAGCCGCTTGATCCGTTCGTCGCCCTCGACGACCCGCTCGCGGTTAAGCTCCACCACATGCGCCGGCGACTTCGCGACGTTCGCTTCGTTCGCGAGCCAGTTGGACGCCTTGGTGCGGTCGCCCTCGGCGCGCTCGATTTCCTTCGCAAGACGCTTGCGTTCCGCCTGCATGTCGATGACGCCTTCCAGCGGTAGCGCGGCCGTCGCCCCGTCGATCACGATCAGCGCCGCACCCTTCGGGATCGCATCCCCAAACGAGATGCTTTCGAGACGCGCAAGCCGGCTGATCGTCTCCTCGTGACGGCGCGCACGCGCAACCGTCGCCTCGCTCGCGCCCGAGATGATCAGCGGAATTTTTGCCCCCGCCGGAACGTTCATTTCCGTCCGCACCGAACGCACCTCGGAAACGAGTTCGACGATCCAGCCGATCTCGGCGTCCGCCTCCGCGCTCGCGAGGCCGGAAAGACGCGGCCATTCGGAGAGACACAGCAGCGACTGCCGCCGCTCGCCATGCTCCACCATGTGCGCCCACAGCTCTTCCGTGATGAAGGGCATGAAGGGGTGCAGAAGCTTCAAGCACTGGTCGAGCGCCCATGCCGCGCAGTTGCGCGTCTCGGCCTTCGCTTCCTCGTCGTCGCCCGCGAGGATCGGCTTGATCAGCTCCAGATACCAGTCGCAGTAGACGCCCCACACGAATTCGTAGATCGCGCCCGCGGCTTCGTTGAAACGGTAGCCTTCGAGGCCCTGCGTCACGGCGTTGGCGGCGCGCTCCGTCTCGCCCACGATCCAGCGGTTGAGCGTGTGCGTCACCCCATGCGGATCGAAATCGAACTGGCGCACGCACTCGTTCATCTCGCTGAAACGCGCCGCGTTCCAGAGCTTGGTCGCGAAGTTGCGGTAGCCCTCGACACGCGCCGGCGCGAGCTTGATGTCGCGTCCCTGCGCGGCCATGGCGGCCAGCGTGAAGCGCAGCGCATCCGCGCCGTACTTATCGGCGAGTTGCAGGGGATCGATCACGTTCCCCTTCGACTTCGACATCTTCTGCCCGCGCTCGTCGCGCACGAGGGCATGGATGTAGACGTCGTGGAACGGCACCTCCTTCATGAAGTGCAGCCCCATCATCATCATGCGGGCGACCCAGAAGAAGATGATGTCGAAGCCGGTGACAAGCACGCTCGTCGGATAGTAGCGCGCAACTTCGGCGGTCTCGTCCGGCCAGCCGAGCGTCGAGAACGGCCACAGCGCCGACGAAAACCACGTGTCCAGCACGTCCTCGTCGCGCGTGAGCGTCAACGGAACGTTCGACCCCGCATAATGCGTCTCGGCGAGTGCGCGTGCCTCCGCCTCGTCGGCGGCCACGAACACATGCCCGTCGGGTCCGTACCACGCCGGGATCTGATGCCCCCACCAGAGCTGGCGCGAAATGCACCAAGGCTGGATGTTGCGCATCCATTCGAAGTAGGTCTTCTCCCAGTTCTGCGGAACGAACTTCGTCTTGCCGGACTCGACGGCCGCAATGGCCGGCTTCGCGAGTTCCTCGGCGTTCACGTACCATTGGTCCGTAAGCCACGGCTCGATGACGACGTTCGAACGGTCGCCGTGCGGCACCGTATGCGTCGTCGGCTCGATCATCGCGAGCAAACCGAGAGCCGCGAGATCGGCAACGATCTTCTCGCGCGCCTCGAAACGGTCGAGCCCGCAATAGGCAGCCGGCACGTCCTCGTTGAGCTTCCCGAACGCGTCGAGCACGTTGATCTTCGCGAGATCGTGCCGCTTGCCCACCTCGAAGTCGTTGAAGTCGTGCGCGGGCGTGATCTTCACCGCACCCGTCCCCTTCTCGGGATCGGAATACTCGTCCGCAACGATCGGAATCTCGCGCCCGACAAGCGGCAGCTTGATCTTGGCACCGGCCGCGACGAGCGCCGCATAGCGCGTATCATCGGGATGCACGGCAACGCCGCTGTCGCCCAGCATTGTCTCGGGACGCGTCGTCGCCACGACGATGTAGCCGCGCGTCTCGAACGCGGTGGGCTTCCCCTCCTCGTCGAACGCAATCGGATGCTCGTACGTCTTCCCGTCCGCCAGCGGGTAGCGGAAGTGATACATGTGCCCCGAAGGATCTTTCTTGAGCGCCTTCGCCAGCGCCGCCGCATCGAACGGCGCCTCCAGGTCTCCATCGGCCCACGTGAGCGATCCCTTGACCTCGACCTGCACGACTTCGAGATCCGAAATCGCCGTCTGGAACTTCGGGTCCCAGTTGACGAGGCGCTTGTCCTTGTAGATCAGCCCGTCGCGATAGAGCTGCACGAACACTTTGACGACGGCGCGCGAAAGCCCCTCGTCCATCGTGAAGCGCTCGCGGCTCCAGTCGCACGACGCGCCGAGCCGCCGGAGCTGATTGAGGATGGTGGAGCCGCTCTCGTCCTTCCAGCGCCACACCTCATCGAGAAACGCGGCACGGCCCAGACTGCGACGGTCGCCCTTGCCCTCGGACGCGAGTTGGCGCTCCACCACCATCTGCGTCGCGATGCCCGCGTGATCCGTTCCCGGCTGCCACAGCACGTCGCGGCCCCGCATCCGCTCGAAACGCACCAGCACGTCCTGCAACGTATTGTTGAGCGCGTGCCCCATATGGAGCGAGCCGGTCACGTTGGGCGGCGGGATGACGATCGAATAGGGCTCGGCGCCCTCACGCTCCGGGCGCCCGGCGCGGAAGGCCTCGGCCTTGTCCCATTGATCGGTGATGCGCGGCTCGATCTCGGCGGGCTGATAGGTCTTGTCGAGCATGGGAAGAGCGAGCCTTTACAGGAAAAAGAAAGGGGAGCAGGCGTCCTACGAACCCGCTCGCCGCCTGTCAATCGGCGGGACCGGGCCGCCAGCACGGGATACAAGGTTGCGCGGGACAGGAGAATTGAAGAGCGTCGGTAAAGGGAGAGCGGCGCCTCACGAGCCCGGCGGCTTGGTGCCGCCGCCGGAGCCGAGCGTTCGCTGCATCTCGGAGCGGAGCGCCTTCTCCATGATGCGCGGCATGTTCTCCGCCACCCACTTCTGCAGCATGGGGCGCAGCATATCCGCCACCACATCCTCAAGCGTACGTCCTGGCGCGGCATCCGCTTCGGAAACCAATTGCGTCGCCACAGGCGCCGTTGCCGGTGGAGCAGCCGGAAGCGGCGATGCAGCCGCCTGAGCGCTAGCGCTCGACGCACGCGCGCGATCCTGAAGCGCCGCCGCGCCGACGCCGTCGGGCATATCCGATTTGGCCGTAGATGCCGCAAGCCCCTGCGCAAGCGCACCGAGCGCATCCGCCGCCGCATCCTTGCCCGCCGCATCCGCAGCAACGGGAGCAGCGTCGGGCTTTGCGCCGAATGACGTCTTCGCTGGCTCCGGCGCAGCCGGATTCGGAACGACGGGCGACGCAGCCGTCGAAAGCGAGGGAGACGGAGGCGCGCGGCCGAGAGACGTATGAGGCTCCGACTGATCGAGCTGAGGCAGACGAAGCGAAAATCCGTTCGTGCCCACATGCGCCGCGGCACCGCTGCCGACACGCGGCGGCGCACCGAACGCGCTGTCGGGCGTCGGCTGGCCACGTCCCGCCACATCGCTGGGCACGACGGAGCCGAAATCCGGAAAGCGCGTTGCCGGGTCGGCCGTCGAAACCCGATCGGCAGCGCTGGCGTTCGCGCTGCTGGAGCTGGAGAGGGCCGGTGCTGGCGATGGTTCCTTAGCCGCAAGCAACGGGTTGGGCGCGGCAGTCTTGGCGAGATCGTCGCTCCGGACCGGCGGCAACACCGGCTCCGGCCGCTCCGGCGGAAAAAAACCCTTCCGGTTCGTCAGCGGTGGAAAGCCAAACGTCTGGGGACGTGGCGCAGGGGCGCTCTCCGCAAAACCACGACCGAAAGGTGCAGGCGCGGCGGGCGGCGCCGATGCAGCGGCATCGGGCGAAGGAGACGACGGAGCATTCGCCGCAGCCGCCGGTTCCACGGGACCGTTCGTCACGGATGGCGGCGTCGCACCGTGTCCCCCCGGCTCTGGCGCCAACCGGGTCTCGGGCTTTGGCGTCGCGCTCGCGGCGTTCGCCGCATCCGGCTCGTCGAGAAGATCGGCAAGATCTTGATCGAACGGCAGCAGACGCTTCGTCCCGTTCGGTCCCGCAACTCTCGCCCCCCCGGCAGAGAGGCCGTTGCCGAACGTCCCGTTCAACCGATCCTGAAGCGAGGGAGGTGTTTCCAGCGGCGGCGGGGCAGCGTGACCCGGGACCACGGGCGGCGAAGCCTCCGGCACAGGGTCGAGAGCGGACTGCGCCGGAGCGTCAGGCTCCTCGGAAACGTTCTGGCGGATCGACGCCAGGATTTCGTCGATACTGAGCTCGCCCGGCTTGTCCGGTCTATTCATACCCCACCTGTCCAGCCGATAGGAGCGCGCGCCGCCTCATGCGAGAGCCTCGCACGAGGATGGACACGCGCCATTCCGCGTAACTAGGGAACACGTACCGCCGATCCCCCCCGGCATCAACGCATCCGGCGGATTTATGCGTGCTCTCCACCGGGACATATGCTCGGCCCGGCTTGCGACGTTTTCGAGGCAGCCCCGCATTTTGGGCAACGGGAACGCCTGCGGCACGCGTTCTATAGCTTTTTCAGCGGCTTGACACTTTCCGCGATCTCGATATGGAGCGCCTTTTCCACCATGCGTGGCATATTGTCGGCCAGCCACTGACGAAGCATCGGCCGCAAGAGATCCGCCGTCGTGTCTTCGATGGAGCCGACACCCTCCATCGTCTCAGCAGGCACGGCCGAGGCGGGCAGCGGAGGCGGCGGCATCGCCACCACCTGCGGTGCGGGCATGTCCTCCAGAACCTCCTCGACATAGGCCATCACCGGCGGCATCGCCTCCGGCTCGAACGAAGCGACAGGCGGCGCGAAGGCGACAGGAGTTACCGGAAGCGAAGGCTCGGCCACAGCCGCCGGGGCAGGCGTGGAAACTGGGCTCGGCGCCGCCGACATCTTCATGAAGTGCGTGTCCTTGAACGACGCCATCACCCGCTTGGGCTGCTCGGCGCCGGCACCCGCTCCATGGACCGGAGCGGCTGGTTCCGCCGCAGGGGCCGCGACAACCTCAGCGGCCTGCCCGTTCTTATGCCCATTGACATGAGCGGAACCATTCATCGAGGCCGCGTCCTCGACGCGATAAGCCTCGGTACGGACCGGCTGAAGCGAACTCAAGCCTTGATAGGGCTGATGGACGTCCGGCTGTTTGCCGCCGTTCACGCCAGAACCGTTGCTGTGACCGTGATCCTCGCCGTTGCTCGCCCCCTCGACCGGCGTCGTCGTCGCGTTGCGGATCGCATCCGTCAAGCGGCCAAGCAGCGGAGCCGGACGGTCCGGCGCGGGCAGCGAAGACGAACGGAAAATCGCGGGTAGATCGAAATCGCCGGCGTCGTCGAGGACGCCGTCACCTTTAAGTACGATAGGCTGGCTGCCGCGGAAATCTCCGTAAGCCTGGTTTGCGGGCTCCTCGGCGATGATCCTGCGGATCGACGCGAGGATCTCCTCCATGCTCGGCTGGCCGTTCTTCTCTGTCATGTTCATGACGCCACTCCCTACGCACACCACGACACACGGCACCGACCCGCAAAGGCACCGCCCCCGACTTAGTGGACGCCGCAGACAGCGACGCCAGAGCCTCGTACGCAGCACGCGACGAGGAGCACGTTCAGCTCACGCTTGCGAGGAGCAACTAAGCGCCCCAGCCGACGCAGCATTCCCGCTCATGCAAAGTTGTGTGTGGGACTCCCACCGAAGGTGACGCTAAGCACCATAGTGGGCGACGATGTGGCAAAGCCACATGACAACAAAAATCGACGAGCAGATTTTTCTGAGCTAGCGCAGGCGGGCGGGGAGGCTCAAGCGATTTATTTTACGCCTGCCGCCCAATCGGACTCGCCGGACAACTCTTCCGTGCGTCCGTCGGAGTGGGTAATCGAGGTACCCCAAGGCTTACGGCGCACTTCTTGATAATGCGCTTCAGGATCGTAGGCGACCGAAGTAAAGCCGAGATTTATTGCGTCCAGGCGGCCCAGCGCGGAGAGAACGGCGTAGCTCGACACCACCACGTTGCGGCGCGTAGACACGAGCTGCACCTGCGAGTTCAAAAGTTCGACCTCGGCGTTAAGCACGTCGAGAAGTGTGCGCTGACCGACGCGCTCTTCCTCGCGAACCCCCGTCAGAGCGGTGGTATTGGCCTGCACCTGTGACTGATCGGATTCCACCTGCGCCCGCGCCGCGAGAAGCTGCGACCACGTGGCCACCACTTCCGCTTCGGCCTCGCTCCGCGCCTGCTCGATTTCCTGCAAACGGCTGACGTGAATGTGCTTCTGCTGACGGACGCGCGCATAGACCTCGCCGCCTTCGTAGATCGGCACCGTCAGGCGGCCCGTCACGGCGGCGGTTTCGGATTCGCGCGTGATGGGCGAGGTATCGAACCGATCCTGATAGAACGCTTCGAGCTGCACCGTCGGAAGCAACTCGCCACGAATCCTATCGACGCCGAACCGCGCAGCCTGTTCGAGGTAGAGCGCACCCACCACGACGGGATTTTCATGCGTTCCGATATCGATCGCTTCCTGGAGCGAGCCCGGAATGGCGTGCTGGTATCCGTTGGGCTCCACCAGATTGTTCGGCGCATGACCGATGACGCGCTCGTAGGATCCGCGGCTCGTCTGAAGATTCGCCTTCGCGAGATCGAGCGCGGAGACGGAACCTGCGCGACGAGCCTGTGCTTGCGCCACGTCGGTGCGTGTCACCTCGCCCACCCCGAAGCGATCTTCGGTCGCGCGCAGCTCGCGCGTCAGGACGTTGACGTTGTTCTCGCGCAGCCGGACGATGGCCTGGTCGCGCACGACGTCCATGAAAGCCGTGACCGCCTCAAGCAGGACGAACTGCTCGACGCCACGAAGCGTCTCACGCGCGGCACGCACGTTCGCTTCCGACTCGTTGACCGCGTTGATGACACGGAAACCGCTAAAAATGGGCTGCACGAAATCGACCCCATACCCCTTCGGGCTGAAGTCGTTGTGCGTGCTTCCCGGAACGCCGACCGTACGGGTGCGGTTATGCTGCCAGTTGATGTCGGCGCTGCCGGTGATCCTTGGCCGGAAGCCGGACCGCGCGCGGGTCACCTCTTCGTCCGTGGCTCTCAAGCGGGCCCGCTCGGCATCGAGACGTGGATTATACTGGTAGGCCGAGGCAAGTGCCTCGTTCAGCGTTTCCGCACGCGCGGCATAGACCGGATACAGCCCAACGCCTGTCACGGCCACAAGAGCAGCAAGAGCCCTCAGCCGAAAACTCGGTTTGACTTTCACTAATGTCATTCCAAGACCTGCCTAGACGGCTCCACTCCAACAAGGCCCGTCGCAAATGCCGGCTGCCAAGTGGCGGACGCTCCCCCCAAAAATTTCTCAACAGTTAACGATTCTAGAGGAGGCATCCGATTCGAAGAAGGACAAGACAAGCCGCACCGGGCACATGCCGGCGTGTGCGTGGCAGCATTCCCACACACATCGAGCTGGGAGCAGCGAGACGGGACGGCAGCCGCCGCCCGCGTCGCTTAAGCAAGCTACTGAAATGCAAGAAAAACATCGACAAGCCGCAACGGACGCTCCGCCCGCTGCGCACTGCAAGATTAGGAAGGAGACCAGCCTCTGCAAGGGGCCAGCCTCGAAATATCAGAAGACGAATGCAGGCGCCCGCTCAAAGCCCGGCAAAACCTCGCTATTGGCGTCGAACACGTCTTGCGTGCCGAACACACTTCCATCGCGCCGCCACACCGTCGCCCGCCCGGCGCCGTGACGCGACAGGATCGCCACCAACCGGCCGCCGTCCTTGAGTTGATCGAGCAGCCCTGGCGGAACCGTCTCGACGGCGCCTTCGATCACGATCGCATCGTAGGGCCCGCCCTCGGACCAGCCGGCCACAAGATCGCCGGTCACGACCTCGATCCCTTCCGCACCGATTTTGGCCAGGGTCTCGCGAGCGAGCGCGGCGAGGGCGGCGTCGCTCTCAAGCGCCACGACACGGCCGCCGAGCCGAGCCAGAATGGCCGACGAATAGCCGGTCGCGGCCCCGATATCGAGGACGGCAGCGGTCGGTTCGATCTGCGCCGCCTGAACGAGCTTCGCGAAGGTCCTGGGCTCCAGCATCGTGCGCGGCGCTCCGCCCGAGGACGAACCGAGCGCAACGGGGCCGTCCATGTAGGCCACCGGGCGGGACGCCTCCGGCACGAAAGCCTCGCGCGGGATGTCCGCCATTGCGCGGATGATGCGACGATCGGTGACGTCGCTCGGCCGCACCTGCGATTCGACCATATTCCTGCGCGGTACGGCGTAATCCATGTTGGTCCTCCGAGGCGGGCGCCAGAAATCTCACCGCGCCGATCCTATCGGGCACGATCGAGCCGAACATATGCGAAGTTGCAGCCCGCGGCCACAGCGCGCGACGCCGCGCCTGTTCTATCCCCTGGGCCAAAGCGCCCAACAAACCGCAAACGCCGCCGCGCTCCAGACGACCGCCACGACCACGATCCCGAGCCGGCTGCGGGGCCGGTCGGCCAGTGTCTCCGCCTCGGCTCTGAACTCGGCCATCAGCACGGGATCGATGAGGCGCGCGATCGAGACCACGGCGAGCGGCAGGAGGATCAGTTCGTCGAGCAGCCCCAGCACGGGGATGAAGTCGGGAATGAGATCGATGGGTGAGAGGACATAGGCTGCAACCAGCACCGCGAGCGCCTTGACCACCCAGGACACACGCGGATCGCGGGCCGCCAGATAGAGCGCCACGCCATCGCGTTTGGCGCGCCGGGCCGCAGCCTCCAGCTTGTCCCGCCACGGCCGGGCCGCACGCATCCTCCATTTCCCGTTCCCGATAGCCCGCTCCTCCGCTCCGGATAAACCCTGAGCTTGTCCTAGCCTTTGTCTATATGATAGATGCGTGCGGCGCCGAGACGGGAAGATCTTCGGATCGCGTCCTTCGAACGCGCAACCGGACATGAAAAGGAGCCCACCACCTCCTTTTGCCGACGTCCATCGAGAGGCCACGTGGCGGAGTGGTGACGCAGCGGACTGCAAATCCGTATACGCCGGTTCGATTCCGGCCGTGGCCTCCAAAATTTCCAAGTACGCCCATCATGTTGAGAGCCGAGCCGTGGCCTGTGCGCGCGGCACGCCCGCGCGACAATTCTTGGGACAGCCTCCCAAGGAACAGCTTTCGCTCAGGCTCCAATCCGCTAATCTTTCGGCCAATGACGAGATGAGAGCCACCGGCCTGCCGGCAAGGCTGCCAATCGGGGGAACGGGCCCAAATGCTAACGGATACCGCCGCGATGATCGAGAAGGTCAAGCGCGACCCAGAATTCTACCCTGTCGTAAAGCGGCGCACGCGCCTCGCCTGGGTTCTCTCGGCCGTGACATTGGCCGTCTATTTCGGCTTCATCCTGCTCGTGGCCTTCGCCCCCGGCCTCCTTGCCCGTCCCATCGGAGACGGCACCATGACCGTCGGCATCGCGGCAGGCGTCGGCACCATCGTCCTGGCGGTAGCGCTCACCGGCTTCTACGCCCACCGCGCCAACAGCGACTTCGACGCCAGGATCGACAGCATCGTCGCGAGGGCCGCCTCGTGAACATCCCTGCCGTCGTCATGTTCCTGATTTTCGTGGCCGTCACGCTCGTCATCACCCGCTGGGCCGCGAGCCGTGTCCGCTCCGCATCCGACTTCTACACCGCGGGCGGCGGTATCACCGGCACCCAGAACGGCCTCGCCATCGCCGGCGACTACATGTCGGCCGCATCCTTCCTCGGCATCTCCGGTCTCGTCTTCGCGTCCGGCTTCGACGGTCTCATCTACTCCGTGGGCTGGCTAGTCGGCTGGCCGATCGTGCTGTTCCTGATCGCCGAGCGCTTGCGCAACCTCGGCCGTTACACCTTCGCCGACGTCGTGGCCTATCGCCTCGAAGCGGGACCCATCCGCACGCTCTCCGCCATCGGCACACTGACGGTCGTCGCGTTCTACCTGATCGCCCAGATGGTCGGCGCCGGCAAGCTGATCGAGCTGCTGTTCGGCCTTCCCTATCTTTACGCCGTGATAGCTGTCGGCGCGCTGATGGTGACCTACGTCGCGACGGGCGGCATGGTGGCGACGACGTGGGTGCAGATCATCAAGGCTTGCCTGCTGCTCGGCGGCGCGACGTTCATGGCGGTCATGGTGCTCGCCAACTTCGGCTTTTCGCCCAACGCGATGTTTCGCGCGGCAACCGACATCCACCCCGACGGCCTCGCCATCCTCTCGCCGGGCAAGCTCGTGTCCGATCCGATCTCGGCGATCTCGCTCGGGCTCGCGCTGATGTTCGGCACGGCGGGCCTGCCCCACATCCTCATGCGCTTCTTCACCGTGAAAGACGCCAAGGCAGCCCGCAAATCCGTCTTCTACGCAACTGGACTGATCGGCTATTTCTACATTCTCACCTTCATCATCGGCTTCGGCGCCATCACACTTCTGATGAGCGACCCCGCCTATTTCCGCGCTGGCGCGGACGGCACCTTCGACCCGCTGGCCACCATGATCGGCGGCACGAACATGGCGGCCGTCCATCTTTCGCACGCCATCGGCGGCTCGCTCTTCCTGGGCTTTATCTCCGCTGTCGCCTTCGCGACCATCCTGGCCGTGGTCGCGGGCCTGACGCTCGCCGGCGCGTCCGCCATCAGTCACGATCTCTACGCCAGCATCTTCGCCAAGGGCCGCAGCACGGAAGCGACCGAAGTGCGCATTTCGCGCATCTCTGCGGTCGTCATCGGCATCGTCGCGATTTTCCTCGGCTACGTGTTCGAAAACCAGAACGTGGCGTTCATGGTCGGCCTGGCGTTCGCAATCGCCGCAAGCTGCAATTTTCCGGTGCTCCTGATGAGCATCGTCTGGAGCGGGACGACGACACGCGGCGCGGTCGTCGGCGGCTTCCTGGGCCTCGTATCGGCCGTGACGATGGTGCTCTTGAGCCCGGCCGTATGGGTCAACACCTTCGGCTTCCCGAAAGCGCTCTTCCCCTACGACAGCCCGGCCCTGTTCTCGATGACGATCGCCTTCCTCGGCATTTACATCGTCTCGAAGCTCGACGGGAGCGCCCGCGCCGCAAAGGAGCGCGCCGCCTTCGAGGATCAGTTCATCCGCTCGGAGACCGGCATCGGCATCGGCGCCGCGTCGTCTCACTAGGTTCCAAATCCAATCAGGATGCCGTCACGATTGAGACGAGATGGGCCGAGGGCGAGGAGAAGCGCGAAGAGCGATGCTTGCGCATCGGTCGAGCGCTTCATGCCGGCGGCGTGCTTCCAGCGCGTCGCAAGATCCTGCAAATCATGAGGTGCGCTGCAACCTCGCTCCTGCCAGCCGCACAAAACCCCTCGCGTCGGGAGGCCATCCTGATTGGATTTGGGGCCTAGGCCAAAGATCTCGGCCGCGGCAATATGAGGGGCACGCGCACCAAGCCCGTGAAACGGCACCTTCCCACGGGATGACCCGCTTCGCCGCAGACTTTTTTCGCCTACCCTCTGGCCCCCGGCGCAACCATCTGCTATGAGCCCGGCTCTCTGACGCGTTCAGAGACATTCCGCGGTAGCTCAGTGGTAGAGCATCCGACTGTTAATCGGACGGTCGTAGGTTCGAATCCTACCCGCGGAGCCAAGCTAGATTATTACATAAGAAACAATAATTTATGCCGCCACGTTTGGAGTTGAAGCAGCGGGAGCAAATGTGCTCCGGGTGCTCCGCCCCAGATGCTCCTCCGGCGTCTCAAAACGGCGATGTCCAACACGAAACCGGCCCTCCACCAGCGATCTTAGCTGCTGAGGCGTAGCGCCGAGCGCGCAGGCACACCGCTTGGACATGACAGGCTGCGTGCAGCAAACGACAGCACGACGAAAAAGTGCCGCCGATCCTGTCGCCGGCACCTCCGATCTCATGCGCTTAGACTTGGCTTTGTAAGCCAGGGGTCAACCTCTGCCGCCACGCGCCTCCCGCGCCGCGGCCACCATGTTTCTCAACGCAGGCAGCACCTCTTACCACCGCCGCGTCTTCAAACCGCAATCGGGGTTGACCCAGATCTGATCCGGCGCCAGATGTTCGCGCGCCTTGCCGAGAAGCGCCGACATATCCTGCGTATGCGGGCACCGCGGCGAATGGATGTCGTAGACGCCGGGTCCGATTTCGTTCGGATACTTGAAACCGGAGAAGCTCTCCAGGAGCTCCATATCCGACCGCGACGTCTCGATCGAAATCACGTCGGCATCGAGCGCCGCAATCGACGGCATGATGTCGTTGAACTCGCAATAGCACATATGCGTGTGGATCTGCGTTTCTGTGCCGGCACCGGCGGCAGCCAGCCGGAAACAATCCACCGCCCACGCGAGATAGGCCTCCCAATCGGCGTGCCGGAGCGGAAGCCCCTCGCGCAGCGCCGGCTCGTCGATCTGGATGATCGGGATCCCGGCACGTTCGAGATCGGACACCTCGTCGCGGATGGCGAGCGCGATCTGCTTGCACGTCTCGGAACGCGGCTGGTCGTCACGGACGAACGACCACTGCAGGATCGTCACGGGTCCTGTGAGCATACCCTTCATCGGTTTCTCGGTCAGCGACTGCGCGTAGCTCGACCATGCCACCGTCATCGGATGCGGGCGCGAGACGTCGCCGAAAATGATCGGCGGCTTGACGTAGCGCGAGCCGTAAGACTGCACCCAGCCGTTCTGCGTGAAGGCGAAGCCCGCAAGTTGCTCCCCGAAATACTCGACCATATCGTTGCGCTCGAACTCGCCGTGAACGAGCACGTCGAGCCCGATCTCCTCCTGCCGACGCACCGCGTCCTCGGTCGCGGTCATAAGGAACGCGTCGTAAGACGGCGCATCCATCTCTCCCCGCTTGAAGGCGGCACGCGCCTTGCGCACCGCTTCCGTCTGCGGGAACGAGCCGATCGTCGTCGTAGGAAACGCCGGAAGATCCAGACGCGCACGCTGTTGGGCCTGCCGCGTGTTGAACGGCGCACCGCGGTCGAGATCCTTTTCCGTCACGGCGCCGACGCGCGCCTTCACCGCAGGATTGTTGATCCGCGCCGATGCCGCACGCGAGGCAACGGCCTCGGCACTATCCGCAAAAGCCTGCGCGGCCGCATCTTTGCACTTGGTTGCCGCCGTCTTAAGTGCGGCAACCTCGGTCAACTTCTGGCGCGCATAAGCAAGCCACGACTTGAGCTCCGCGTCGAGCTTCTGCTCGGTATTGAGGTCAACCGGCGTATGGATGAGCGAGCATGAGGGCGCAATCTGCACGCCGCCCTTGCCGCGTGCCGCAACCGCCGTCTCGACCGTCGCAAAAGCCGTCTCAAGATCCGCCCGCCAGATATTGCGCCCATCGATCACGCCAAGAGACAGCAAACGCTCCCACGGCCAATCCTTGAGCACGTCTTCCAGTTGCCCTGGCGCCCGGACGAGATCGACGTGCAGCCCGTCCACCGGAAGCGAACGCACAACGTCGAGATTGCTGCCAAGCTTATCGAAATACGCCGCAATCAGGATCTTGACGCCGCACGAGGACAGCGCCGCATAAGCGGCTTCGAACGCGGCTTTCTGGCTGTCTTTAAGGTCGAGAGCCAGGATCGGCTCGTCGATCTGCACCCAGTCCGCTCCCGCCGCCGCGAGCGACGCCAGCACCTCCGCGTAAACCGGAAGCAATGCATCGAGAAGGGTCAAGGGATCGAGGTTCGCGTCTTTCGCCTTGCCGAGCGACAGGAACGTCACCGGCCCGATCAGAACCGGCCGGGTGTGAATGCCGAGCGCCTTCGCTTCGTTGAACTCGTCGAGCGCCTTGGTGGACACAAGACGGAACGCCTGTCCCTCATGGAACTCCGGCACGATGTAGTGATAGTTCGTGTCGAACCACTTCGTCATTTCCATTGCGGGCGCGGCATCCGAGCCGCGCGCCATGGCAAAGTACGTGTCAAAATCGATGGACGCCGCCTCGTCGGCGGAAAGCTCCGCCACGTCCGCCATCACGGCATATGCGCTTGCCGTCTGATGCGTGGCCACAACCCGAACGCCCTCCTGCGAAGTCCTAAAGCGCGGCGGCACCGCGCCCACCATCGCCACCGCATCGAGCATCTGATCGTAGAACGAGAAATCGTTCGAAGGGATAACGTCGATGCCAGCCTCTTTCTGAAGCCGCCAATGGCGCGCACGCAGCTCCGCGCCCGCTTTACGCAGCGCCGTATAATCGATCTCGCCTTTCCAATAGGCTTCCGTGGCTTTCTTGAGCTCTCGCTTGATGCCGATGCGCGGAAAGCCGAGATTGGCAGCCTGGATCATGTCCGATACCCTTTCTTGAAATCTAGCTCTTGTCCGGCAGCTGGACGATTGGCGTGGGCCGGCCGTCGCCATCCACCGCCACCATCTCGAAGCGCCCCTGCATGGCGAGCTTGCGATCCTGCTTGCCGATCGTTTCGGCAATGACCTCCACCTTCACCGTCATCGAGCTTCGCCCCACGCGCTCGACACGCGCGCAAAGCTCGACGAGTTGGCCGACAGCCACCGGCAAGTGAAAGTCCACCTTGTCCGACGAGGCCATGACGACGCTCGTCCCTGCCCGCCGCGCGGCCGCAATGGCCGCCGCCTTGCTCATCAGGTTCAAGGCGGTGCCCCCGAACAGGGTGCCGTAGTGATTGGCCTGTTCGGGAAACACGATTTCGACGAAGCGCGTCTCTGAGAGATCGCAAGCGGTCATGGCCTACTCCCGCTCATTCTCGCGCGGTGTCTCCGCAATGCGGACGATCGGGATCATCTGATCCCCCCACTGCCCGCGCCCGTTGTGAAAGCGCGAGCCGCGCATCAGCTCGATCGTCACACCCGCTTCGACCGCCGTGGCGATCTGCTGGTTGAGGCGATGCAAGGTATCCGCGACCTTGCGGATCAGCGTGTCCGCATCGACCTTCCTCGGCCCGTTGAACGGCTCCGAAATCGCGATGACATCTGCGGACCGCATGGGAGCATCTCCGGAATCTGAGCTATCGGCTCGGGGCATGTTTTGCCTCCTATTCGGCAGCGGGCTGAAACTGGGCCGTCTCTGTAGACTCCGACATCGCCGTCGTTGACGAAGCCCCGCCGCTGATCGCAAGCGACACGGCGTCGAAGTATCCCGTGCCGACCTCACGCTGGTGGCGCGTTGCGGTATAGCCGTTGCCCTCGGCCGCGAACTCGGCCTGCTGCAGCTCCGAGTACGCCGCCATGCCACGGTCGCGGTAGCCACGCGCCAGCTCGAACATGCCGTAGTTGAGCTGATGGAACCCGGCGAGCGTCACGAACTGGAATTTGTAGCCCATCGCCCCGATCTCTTTCTGGAAGCGCGCGATCGAGGCTTCGTCGAGCTTGGACTTCCAGTTGAACGACGGCGAGCAGTTGTAGGCGAGCATTTTGCCAGGGAACTCGCGATGGATGGCCTCCGCGAAGCGCGCGGCATCCTTGAGGTTCGGCGTCGACGTCTCCCACCAGAGAAGATCGGCGTAGGGCGCGTAGGCAAGACCGCGCGCGATGCACGCATCCACGCCGCTCTTGAGCGCATAGAACCCTTCCGGCGTCCGCTCGCCGGGGACGATGAACTCGCGGTCGCGCACGTCGATGTCCGAGGTGATGAGCTTGGCCGACTCCGCATCCGTCCGCGCCACGATCACCGTCGGCACGCCCATGATGTCGGCCGCGAGCCGCGCGGCCACGAGGTTGCGGATGTGGGCCGCCATCGGAATCAGCACCTTGCCGCCGAGATGCCCGCACTTCTTTTCGGACGCGAGCTGGTCTTCGAAGTGCACGCCTGCAACGCCCGCCTCGATGTAGGCCTTCATGATCTCGAACGAGTTGAGCGGACCGCCGAAGCCGGCTTCCGCGTCGGCAACGATCGGCGCCAACCACGTCTCGACGCTCTTCTTGCCTTCGGCGTGCTCGATCTGGTCGGCGCGCTGCAGTGTGCGGTTGATGCGCCGCGCAAGCTCGGGGCCCGCGTTCGCCGGATAGAGGCTCTGGTCCGGATACATCGCGGATGCCGTGTTGGCGTCGGCCGCCACCTGCCACCCCGAGAGGTAGATCGCCTTGAGGCCCGCGCGCACCATCTGCATGGCCTGGTTGCCGGTCACAGACCCCAGCGCGTGCACATAGGGCTCCGAGCCCAGAAGCTTCCAGAGACGGTTCGCGCCATGCTCGGCAACCGTCTGCCGCACCGGCATCGAGCCGCGCAGCCGCAGCACGTCCGCCGCCGTGTAGGGACGCTGGATGCCGTCGAAGCGGCCCGGCGCCGCGTTTGGGATAAGATCGTCGAAGGTGGTCTTCTTGGTCATTGCGCGTCCCTGCTTGCCAAACTCGAATATTCGCATTATCCGCAAAGAGAGATCCCGATAAACTCCTGAAAACGCGGAGTTTTGCAAACCGGGCACTGCAAATTTGCGAATTTTGCGAATGAGGCCACGAATGCGAAAAGCCTTCATGGGGGTGCGCCTGAGGCGTCTCAGGGAAGAGCGGGGCCTGACCCAGGTCGCCCTCGCGCGCGCGCTCGATCTCTCGGCGAGCTACCTCAACCAGCTCGAAAAAAACCAGCGCCCGCTGACGGTCCCCATCCTGCTCAAGATCAACGCGGTGTTCGGTGTCGACGTGCAGCTCTTCTCCGAGGACGAGGAAGCGCGCCTCATCGCGGATTTGCGCGACGTGATGGCCGATCCCGGCCTCGACGAAGAGATCGCCCTCACCGAACTCCGGGAGATCGCCTCCAACATGCCCGCCGTCGGACGCGCGATCGTGAAGCAGCATCGCCGCCTGCGTCAGGCCTCCGAGCGCGCGGATGCGCTGGCGATGCGCCTCGGCGTAGGCACGGAGGAACACGAACCCGCACAACTCATGCCCTTTGAGCAGGTGCGCGATTATTTCTACGCCCATCACAACTATTTCGCTGAGCTGGACGAAGCAGCCGAGAAACTGTTCGCCGCTGCGCGCCTCACCGTCGGAGATTGCGCCGCAGGCTTGAAGCGTTATTTGAGCGACCGGCTGCGCATCCAGGTCGTGATCGAAGCACCGAACGAACAGACGCATGCGCAGCGCAGCTTCGAAGCACCCGCGCGCGTGCTGCGGCTCTCATCCACCCTCATGCCGGGGCAGCTCGCGTTCGAGATGGCCACGCAGCTTGCGTATCTCGAAATGGGCGACACCATCGACAAGCTGGCGAGAGACGCGGCATCCGGCAGCGAGGAGACCTACCGGCTCGCCCGCATAGGATTGGCCAATCACTTTGCGGGCGCGTTGATCATGCCCTATGGGCGCTTCTTCGAAGCAGCCGAACGGCTGCGCTACGACATCGAGCTACTGCGTCAGCGCTTTGGCGTCGGCTTCGAGACCATCTGCCATCGTCTGAGCACGCTCCAGCGCCCGAATGCGCGCGGCGTGCCGTTCTTCTTCGTGCGCGTCGACCGCGCGGGCAACATCTCGAAGCGCCAGTCCGCCACCGATTTTCACTTCTCGCGCGTCGGCGGCTCGTGCCCGCTTTGGAACGTCTACGAAGCGTTCTCCGTCCCGGGCCGCATCCTCACCCAGCTCGCCACAATGCCGGACGGGCGCACATACCTCTGGATCGCACGCACCGTATCGCGCGGGCACGGCGGCTACGGCGCTCCATCGAAAACGTTCGCCATCGGCCTCGGCTGCGATATGAGCCACGCGAACAGGCTCGTGTATGCGAAGGGCCTCGACCTCAAGGATCAATCCGCGGCGGTTCCGATCGGCGCCGGCTGCAAAATCTGCGAGCGGCCCGCCTGCCCGCAACGCGCCTTCCCCGCCATCGGACGGCGCACCGCCATCGACGAAAACGAGCGGCGCTTCACCCCATATCCGGTCGCATGACACAGCAACGAAAGGGCGAACGATGACAGTCAGCACTTGCGATCTCTCCGACAAGCACGGCGAGCACGCGCGCATCCCCGCGCCGGTGTTCCATAACTTCGGGGCGCGCCGCGCGTTCCACGGACGCGCCGTCACGGTGAAATGCTTCGAGGACAATTCTCGCGTGAAAGAAGTGCTCGCGACACCCGGCAACGGCCGCGTTCTTGTCGTGGACGGAGGCGGCAGCACGCGCTGCGCGCTGCTCGGCGACATGATCGCGAAAGATGCAGTCGCAAACGGCTGGAGCGGCATCGTCGTGTTCGGATGCGTGCGCGATACGGCCGTTCTCGAAGGCCTCGACATCGGCATCAAGGCGCTTGGCACCAACCCGAGACGTTCGACACGCCGCGGCGAAGGAACCCTCCACATTCCCGTCGACTTCGCCGGAATTCAAGTGAAGGAAGACGACATCGTCGCCGCCGACTGCGACGGCATCGTCGTCATCGCCGCGAAACACGCGACGGAAATCGGGTAAGACGCAGGGCTCCCGCCGCATCCCGGTTTGCTGTCAACGGCATTCCGTCGACTGTCACCGATAAACACAACATCTATACACAGCCGCGCCGTAAACACGCGTTTCACGCAACATCTTGCGGCACCCGCCTTGCGGCACCCTCAGAATCAGACGCTATTGAAAGCGTCATAGGTCGCCGGGCGGAACCGCTCGGCGCTAAGAGGGAACCCGGTGCGCTCGGCTTTCTGCGAAGGCGAGCAATCCCGGGGCTGCCCCCGCAACTGTAAGCAGCGAGTTGCCTGTCGAGAGCGGCCACTGGTGCATGGCACCGGGAAGGCCAGACAGGCGACACTGACCTGCGAGCCAGGAGACCTGCCTGTGACGAGATTAATTCGTCCTCGGGCGGGGTGTCCCGGTGGGTGGTATTCTGACGCCTCTGCATGCGCGGAGGCACGGATGCGCGTCCCCATTCGGCCCAAGCCCCCTTTTTCCTTTAAGGGGTTTGCCGATGTCCATCGCAATAGAAGCCAGAAGCTCCAGCGCCGCATCCGTCTCGGGCGGCAGCGCCAAGACGCCGGCCACCGCGCCAGCGCTGCAAGTCATCCGGCGCAACGGCTCCGTCACGCCGTTCGATCCGACAAAAATCACCATCGCATTGACGAAAGCGTTTCTCGCCGTCGAGGGAAACCGCGCCGCCGCCTCGCGCCGCGTGCACGAGATCGTCGAAGATCTCGCCGCCCAAATCGTCTCCGCACTCACGCGTCAGGGCGACCACGGCCGCACATTCCACATCGAAGACATCCAGGATCAGGTCGAACTCGTCCTGATGCGCGGCGAGCATCACAAAGTCGCACGCGCCTACGTCCTTTACCGCGAAGCCCGCGCCCAGGAACGCGCCGCAGCCACCGCTGAGGTCGAACATTCGGAACAGCCCGCCCTCAACGTCAAAGCCCGCGACGGATCGCTCCGCCCTCTCGACCATCAGCGCCTCTCGCTGATCGTGCGCGAAGCCTGCGAGGGCTTGTCCGAGACCAGCGCCGAGGACGTGCTCGCGGAGACCTATCGCAACCTCTACGACGGCATCGCCGCCCACGAGCTAACGCTGGCGCCGATCCTCGCCGCCCGCACGCTGATCGAGACGGAACCCGCCTACAGCGAGGTTTCCGCCCGCCTCTTGATGGATCAGCTTCGCGAGGAGGCACTTTCGTTCGTCTCCAGCCGGCCGGAGCGGGCGAGCCAGGCCGAAATGGCCGAGCGCTATCCCGAATACTTCCGCAGCTATGTCGCCCGCGGCATCGCAACCGAACTGCTCGATCCGGAGCTTGCCCGCTTCGACCTTGAACGCCTGGGCCACGCCCTCAAGCCCGAACGCGACATGCGGTTCCAGTTCCTCGGCCTGCAGACGCTTTACGACCGCTACTTCCTGCAAACGCGCGGTGTTCGCTTCGAGCTGCCGCAAGCGTTCTTCATGCGCGTCGCGATGGGTCTCGCCCTGCGCGAGATCGACCGCGAGGCGAAAGCCATCGAGTTCTACGACCTGATCTCGTCGTTCGATTTCATGTGCTCGACGCCCACGCTGTTCAACGCCGGCACGCCCCGCGCCCAGCTCTCGTCCTGCTTCCTCACTACCGTTGCCGACGATCTCGACGGCATCTTTAAGTCCATCAAGGACAACGCGCTGCTCGCAAAGTATTCCGGCGGTCTCGGCAACGATTGGACGCGCGTGCGCGGCCTCGGTGCTCACATCAAGGGTACCAACGGCGAGAGCCAGGGCGTCGTGCCGTTCCTTAAAGTCGCGAACGACACGGCGATTGCCGTCAACCAGGGCGGCAAGCGCAAAGGCGCGGTGTGCGCGTATCTCGAAACCTGGCACATCGACATCGAGGAGTTCCTCGACCTCCGCAAGAACACAGGCGACGACCGCCGCCGCACGCATGACATGAACACGGCCCATTGGATTCCGGACCTGTTCATGCAGCGCGTCGCCGAGGACAGCCACTGGACGCTGTTCTCGCCGGACGAAGTGCCGGACCTGCACGACCTTTACGGCCGCGCCTTCGCCGAGCGCTATGCTGAGTACGAAGCGAAGGCCGAGCGCATGGAATTGCGCATCGCACGCCGCGTCCGCGCCGTCGATCTCTGGCGCCGGATGCTCACCATGCTGTTCGAGACAGGCCACCCCTGGATCACCTTCAAGGATCCGTGCAACCTCCGCTCGCCCCAGCAGCACACGGGCGTCGTGCACTCGTCCAACCTTTGCACCGAGATCACGCTCAACACCTCGAACGACGAAGTCGCGGTCTGCAACCTGGGCTCCGTCAACCTCGCAAACCACGTCACGGCCGATGGCCTCGACCGCGTGCGCCTCGCACACACGATCGACACGGCCATGCGGATGCTGGACAACGTGATCGACATCAACTTCTACACCATCCCCGAGGCGCGCCGCTCCAACCTGCGCCACCGGCCCGTGGGCCTCGGCGTAATGGGAGTCCAGGACGCGTTGCACACGCTGAAGATCCCGTACGCATCGGACGAAGCCGTCGCCTTCGCCGATACGAGCATGGAAGCGATCAGCTACCACGCAATTTCGGCGTCCGCCGATCTTGCGGAAGAGCGCGGCCGCTATCCCTCGTTCGACGGCTCGCTCTGGAGCCGTGGCATCCTGCCGATCGACTCGCTCGCACTCTTGAGCGACGCGCGCGGCGGCGATCTCCGGATCGATACGTCCGCCACGCTCGATTGGGCACCGTTGCGCGAGCGCATCCGCACCGTCGGCATGCGCAATTCCAACGTCATGGCGATTGCACCCACAGCCACGATCTCGAACATCTGCGGTGTTGCGCAGTCCATCGAGCCCGTGTTCCGCAACCTCTACGTCAAGTCCAACATGTCGGGCGACTTCACGGTCGTGAACACGCATCTCGTGCGCGATCTCAAAGCGCGCGGGCTGTGGGACGAGGTGATGGTATCGGATCTCAAATACTTCGACGGTTCCGTCGGCGCCATCGACCGCGTGCCGGAGGACATCAAGGCGCTTTACGCAACCGCCTTCGAAATCGACTCGCACTGGCTCGTGGATGCCGCCTCGCGCCGGCAGAAGTGGATCGACCAGGCCCAGTCGCTCAACCTCTACATCTCGGCGCCGAACGGACGCAAGCTGGACGCGCTCTATCGGCTCGCGTGGGAGCGGGGCCTCAAGACGACCTACTACTTGCGCTCGCAGTCCGCGACCCATGTCGAAAAATCGACGCTCAAGGGCACGGACGGCAAGCTCAACGCCGTCTCGGGAAGCGGCATGGTGTCGGCGCCGGACGCACACGAAGCGCACGTCCCGCGTGCCTGCTCGATCGAAGATCCCACCTGCGAAGCTTGCCAATAGGCAGCAGCGCAACCCTGCCGGGCCCCCGCGCCCCGGCCTCGATCCCGAATGCTCGTAAGTAATGCGTCGGCATTCTCCAGCTTTACATCCTGCCTTGGAGAAGTCTCATGCTTGACTGGTCGGAACCAGCCGCAAACCGCGCGCCTCAAGCGCCGCTCCCCTCGCCCGCCATCGTGCCGGACGCCGAAAGCGGCACCGGCCTCGGACACATCGACCGCAGCGGCGGACGTGTGCGCGTCGACGATAAGGCAATGATCAACGCCCGCGCCGACGTGAACCAGCTCCTGCCCCTCAAGTACGGCTGGGCCTGGGACAAGTATCTGTCGGGCTGCAACAATCACTGGATGCCGACCGAGGTCTCCATGCAGGCCGACATCGCGCTCTGGAAATCGCGTGACGGGCTCACCGAGGACGAACGGCGCATGGTGAAACGCAACCTCGGCTTCTTCGCCGCATCCGAAAGTCTCGTCGCCAACAACATCGTGCTCGCCATCTACCGGCACCTCACCAATCCGGAGTGCCGCCAGTATCTGCTGCGCCAGGCTTTCGAGGAGGCTGTGCACACGCACACCTTTCAGTACATCGTCGAAAGCCTCGGCCTCGACGAGGGCGAGCTGTTCAACATGTACCGCGAGGTTCCCTCCATCACCGACAAGGCCGCCTGGGCGCTCGCTTACACGAAACACCTGGACGATCCCGAGTTCAAAACCGGCACGCAGGAAACAGACCAGGCCTTCCTGCGCGACCTCGTAGCGTTCTACGTCGTGTTCGAAGGCATGTGGTTCTACACGGGCTTCGCGCAGATCCTCTCCCTCGGGCGGCGCAACAAGATGGTCGGCATCGCCGAGCAGTATCAGTACATCCTGCGCGACGAGAGCATTCATCTGAACTTCGGCATCGACGTCATCAACCAGATCAAGGTCGAGAACCCGCATCTCTGGACCAAGGCGTTCCAAGACGAAGTGCGCCAGATGCTGCACGACGCAGCCGAACTCGAAGCCTCTTACGGCCGCGATACCATGCCTTCCGGCCTGCTCGGCCTGAACTCCAAGCTGTGCGAGCAGTACATGCGCTTCATCGCCAATCGCCGCTGCGGGCAACTCGGCCTCGCCCCCGTGTTCGCGGAAACGGAAAACCCGTTCCCCTGGATGTCGGAAGTGATGGACCTCAAGAAGGAGAAGAACTTCTTCGAGACGCGCGTCATCGAATATCAGAATGGCGGGGCGCTCTCCTGGGAATGATCGACGAAACCCTGGGCGGCACGCACCACCGCCCAGGGTGCGCAAGGCATCGACCACGCGTGCGGAGAGTTGCACGGGGCCTGGACGTCCGGCAGGATGAAGCGATCCTATTCGGCCCTCCGACGACACGCAGCCTGCAGAATGAATGCCCCGCACCTGACCGAAAACGAACATCGCCGCATCGCGTGCATCGCCGAGAGCTATGCACGCTTGACCGGACGGCCTCTTGTCGCTGACAGCGACGCCGATCCCGTCGAGGCCCTCTGGCGCGCGCCCATGGCTATCGTAGCTCACGGCACGGAGGCCGATCCCATCTTTTTCTTCGGCAACCGGACCGCGCTCGTGCTGTTCGAAATGGATTTCGACGAATTCAGGCGTCTGCCATCCCGCTTCTCGGCCGAGCCGCTGCTTCGCGAAGAACGTGCGCGCCTGCTCGAACGCGTGACCAAGAACGGCATCATCGCGGATTACGCAGGCGTACGCATTTCTGCAAGCGGAAGGCGCTTTCGCATCGCCAACGCATCGGTGTGGAACCTGACGGACCGACGTGGAAACGCGGTGGGCCAAGCGGCCGCCTTTTCCGAGTGGATCGAAATGACGGCGACGACGTGATACGCATTCACCTCTCTGCACCGCGCGCGGATCCGGAACCGCAGCTGTGCCGGAGCCGTTCAACTCCCGATCCGGGACGAGGGCATGAATGACCAAACCAGCGACGTTCGAGCAATTCTGGCCCGATTACCTGCGAGCCCATTGCGACCGTCGCTCGCGCGCCCTGCACCTCGTGGGAACGGCCATGGGCGTCCTTTGCTTCGCGTTGTTCCTGATCGCATTCCATCCGGGCTGGCTCATCGCGGCACCTGTGGTCGCTTACGGCTTTGCCTGGGCAGGACATCTCCTGTTCGAAAAAAACTCACCGGCGACATTCTCCCATCCGCTATGGTCCTTGCGCGGGGATCTAAGAATGGTCTGGCTCACCCTCACCGGACGCATCGAACGCGAAATCGCACGCGTCGGCGTCGCTCTGGAATAGCGCCCGAAGCGAAACCGCCTGCCGGCTGACACCACCATCCGATCGACACGAAAGGAACCGTCACATGAAGTGCACCGCCGCATCCGTCGCCGCGATCGCCCTGTTGGTATCTGCCGCCCAAGTCACGAGCGCGGCATATGCCGACAAGAAGAGCGCGGCATCCACCGGGACCGCGACGGCGTCCGAGACCGAAAAAAGCGGAACCGACGAGAAGCTGCAGTCCATCGAGCAGGGCTTCTCCATTCCCGCAGCCGACGGTGCATCGGGCAAGACCGAAACGCAGAAGAAGGACGCCGGCAAAAAGTAAAGCGGGCGAATCAGAGCCGTAACGACCGACGCGGCTTCTTGGCGATACGCTCGATCGGCGGCCCGGCGCGCCGCGCAGGCCCTGAATGCGCCGCCGAAAGATCGCCGAACCGGCCCATGGCACGGCTCCAAAGCACCCTCTCGTTTCGCTCGCCCAATTGCGCCATCTCAAACACGAACGCGCCGAGCCGCTCGCGCAGCACGCAATCCTCGCGCTCCAGCATGAGCGCCGCGCACGCTGCATCGAACACCCGCTGCAGCGCCTTGAGGTCGTCATCGTCGAAGGCGGCTTTGTACTGACGCGAAAACATTGACGCCTCACCCTAAGATTTCAGATCAAAAGAACGCGACAACCACACGCTGTAACTAAAGTATTCCAGGCGCGCCTCAAGTCAAACAAACCTCGAACAAGTCTAAATCATCAGAATGACAATATAAGTCATTCAACTCATAGAGAAATTGTCACGCTCTCAGCGCAGAGCACCGCTCCACATTTCACGCCGCTCGACATCCGGCTTGCCCGCACTCGACGTGAACCGCCTGATGTGGTTACTGAAGTTGTCCGACCGAGGGAAAACGGGCCAACAGACATGCGCCGAAATGATCGGGCACAACCGGCCTCGCAGGTTCGGCAGGCTTTGCGTCCTGCCGGCCAACGAACGGCCACAACGCCATGAACGCGTTCGATCGCGACACAGAGCTGGAACGGCGGCAGATCCACGAGATCTCGATCAATGTCGCGCGCCGTCTGCTCGACGTTCTCGAACGACGAAATCAACTCCCGCCGGCGGTCGCCAGCGAGATCGTCAGCGGCGCGCGCGCCATCGCGGAGATCCAGCGCGAGATCGATGGCATCATGACCGCCCTCCCGCACGGCGGGATGCTCGACATGGCCGTGCTGACTCACGTTCTCGCGAACCACAACCGCGCCCTCAGCCTGGTCGAAGACCTCGAAGTTCGAACGGGTGGACGCGGCGCCGCAAGACACCCCGATCCGGAGCGCACGCATGCCGCCCTGATCGCGACAGCGCGTGAAATCGAGCGTGAAACGCGCTTCCACGGCACCGGCCCCGCATCGCAAGCGCGCAGCACGGCGCCTCCGAACTTTTCGCCACCGCAACCGGAACAGTACACTGCCGCCTATACGCAGCCATCGCCTCAACGTGCGCACGGCGCTCCGCCCTCGATGTCTCACGGCAACGCGAGCCCCCCCGCTCCCGCCCACGCCATGCGAGAGCCTGTCCCGGCAGCAGCAGTCCGCCCGCCTCGTCGTCAGCCCCCACCGCAGCAACATCTGCAGCCGCGTCCCTCACCCGCTGCTGTCGCGGCCGCAACCCCGCGGACGCCGCTCCGCGCGCTCGTCTCTTCTCCCGTCGGGGCCGTCGCACTCGTGACCGGCATCGCCATCTTGGCGGCATCGCTTGCGGGTGCGGTAAGCTTTGCACTTTCGAACGGCGACGCATCGGAGGAAAGCCACATGGCGGCGCGCACATCCGGCGGAAAGTTCGACGGGCGCCTGACCGCGGGAGACGCAGCATCCGCAGGCGGCGCCGACATTCTCGTCGTCACCCCACCCGCCAACGCGGCCCCCCTGGCACAGCCCTACCTCGTTGTGCTCGCGACCCGCCCGAGCACGGACGAACTCGATCGGGATTTTCGCTACTTCAAGGAAGCTCATCCCCAGCTCCTTGGCGACGCACGCGGCCGCGTCGACACCATGCAAAGCCAGGATGGAAAGACGTGGCACCGTCTGTCGCTCATCCCTCCACGGTCGCAGGAGGAGGCAGCCTCGCTCTGCGCGGAACTCAAAGCCGCAGGCCTGACCGAATGCTGGATCAAACCTCTGCCGCTCGGACGCGACGCCACACGCTGATCGCGCACGAGGCCCGCTTCGCAGCCCGCTTGCGAGCGGTCTCCATCGGGCTTATGTGAGGCTCCGCCGCGCCTCTCCACCTCGCAAGACGCGCTCCACGTCGAGCCCCCAGGGAACGCATGACACCCATCATCTCGGTCAGGGACCTGAACAAGACCTACGCCTCCGGGCACGTGGCACTGAAGTCCGTCAACCTCGATATCCGCAAAGGCGAGATATTCGCGCTTCTCGGCCCCAATGGCGCGGGCAAAACCACGCTGATCGGCATCATCTGCGGCCTCGTCAATCCAACCTCGGGCGACGTGCGCGTGGATGGGCTCGACATCGGAGCGGACTGGCGCGAGGTCCGCGCCATGATCGGCCTCGTCCCGCAGGAACTGTCGCTCGAAATGTTCGAGCCTGTGCGCTCCACCGTCGCTTTCAGCCGCGGCCTGTTCGGCAAGCCCCGCTCTCCCGAAACGGTCGAGCGCGTCCTTCGCATGCTCTCGCTCTGGGATAAGCGCGACGAACCCATCATGGCGCTGTCGGGCGGCATGAAGCGGCGCGTGCTCATCGCCAAGGCGCTCGCACACGAGCCCGCGATCTTGTTCCTCGACGAGCCGACGGCCGGCGTCGACGTGGAACTCAGGAAGGATATGTGGGCCGCCGTCCGCGCACTGCGGGATGCTGGCGTCACCATCATTCTCACCACCCATTACATCGAGGAAGCCGAGGAGATGGCCGACCGGATCGGCGTCATCAACAAGGGCGAGCTGATCCTCGTGCAGGAAAAAACCGAGCTGATGCGAAAGCTCGGCCGCAAGCAACTCGTGCTGGAACTGACGGAACCGTTGTCCGAAATCCCAGCCGCCCTCGCCGCCTATCGCAAATCCCTCGAACTTGCATCGGACGGCCACGCCCTCGTGTTCACATACGAAACAGGCGGCGAACGCACCGGCATCACCGCGCTCCTCGCCGCAATGCGCGAAGGCGGCATCGGCTTCAAGGATCTCGCCACGCACCAGAGTTCCCTTGAGGACATTTTCGTCGATCTCGTGAGGCAAAGTCCATGAACGTCTACGGCATTCGCGCGATCTACGGCCACGAAATGGATCGCTGGCGGCGCACGCTCATGCAGAGCGTCGTCTCGCCGGTCCTCTCGACGTCGCTCTATTTCGTCGTATTCGGCGCCGCCATCGGCGGCCGCATCGCCGAGATCGACGGCGTGCCCTATGGCGCGTTCCTCGTCCCCGGCCTCATGATGCTCATGCTGCTGACGGAGAGCACGTCGAACGCCGCCTTCGGCATCTATTTTCCGCGCTTCACCGGCACCACCTACGAGTTGCTGTCGGCACCCGTTTCCCCGCTGGAGATCGTGATCGGCTATGTCGGCGCCGCCGCAACCAAATCGGTGGTGCTCGGCCTCATCATTCTGGCGACCGCAAGCCTGTTCGTACCGATCCGCATCGAGCATCCGTTCTGGATGGTCGCATTCCTGATCCTCACCGCGGTGACGTTCAGCCTGTTCGGCTTCATCATCGGCATCTGGGCCAACGGCTTCGAGAAGTTGCAGATCATGCCGATGCTCATCCTCACGCCCCTCACCTTCCTCGGCGGCACGTTCTATTCGATCTCGATGCTGCCGCCGTTCTGGCAGACGGTGACGCTGTTCAACCCGATCGTCTACCTGATCAGCGGCTTCCGCTGGAGCTTCTACGGCGTGGCCGACGTGAACGTGGCCATAAGCTTCGCGATGACGTTGGGCTTTCTCGCCATATGCCTGCTCGTGATCTGGTGGATCTTCAAAACTGGCCATCGCATTCGAACCTGACACGCGCATCGAGCAGAGCGGCAGCCCTAACGCCGGCCAGATCCTCCGGTCACCAGATCGCTGTGTTTGGCGCGCCCCCTCAACACGTCCACATACTTCACTGCGCCCCGCATCATCGTCCCCGGATGTACGAGGTTCGCCGCCGCACCGGCGATGAGCGGCGGCATGCTGAGCCCCGCGCGCTCGATCACGAGCAACGCGCGGTCGCGCTCGTCGATGGCCACCTTCACGGCCTCCGCGTGCGCACGGGCCTGCACACCCTCGAACTCGTGCCGCTCGATGGCAAGCCCGTAGCGCTGTCCCGCAAGCGCCCGGTCGAGATCGAACCCCGGCTCGGACGTCCCCGCCGAAGAGGCCGCGGCCTCCTGCGGCGTCGGCCCGTGATGCACGACGACGAAGGCGCGGAAGAGTTCGAGGAACGATGGCGTCCCGCGCGCGGCGATGTCGGCTTCCAGCCGCTCGCACCCGCCGCGCCAGAGATCGGCTTCCGGATCGTCCTCGCATGTCATGCGGATCGAGTAGCCCCGCGGCAGATCGAGCCGGCCTTGCGCGTCCGAGAGCACGAACGCAAACCACACCCACGCACCCGCAAGCGCGAGCACGAGAAGAAGCGGCCAGAACCGCCGAATGGTCCGCCACATGTCTTTCGGAAAATCCGTCAGAGACGACATCTGCATCGGCCGCGAGAATTCCACCGCACCCGAGTCAAGGCAAGCCTCGCGCAAAGCATTCAGGCCCACGAGCGAAAACGAAGGCGCCCATCTAGCCCGAAGGGCTCGGGAGCAAGGCGACCCGGCGCGTCATGGCGGAGCCATGCTCCGCATGGACTGGCGCGGCGCTCCACAAACCACCACGCCCCTTGAACGAAGCTTCCCTCAGCTTGAGTCCAGAAAAAACGGCTGCGCAGCAGCCCGGGAGCAACGCGACCCGGGCCAAATGGCCCGGCCCTCCACAAAGCACCACACCCTTTGAGCGATGCTTCCCTCAGCTTGAGTCCAGAAAAAACGGCTGCGCAGCAGCCCGGGAGCAACGCGACCCGCGCCAAGTGGCGCGGCCCTCCACAAAGCACCACGCCCGTTGAACGAAGCTTCTCGCAGCTTGAGTCGGCAGAACCTAAGGAGCCAATCCCCCAGAGGGGATTGGCGGCGCGTCGGGATCGTGCACTTCCGCGAACATCGCCGAGCCGTCGCGGCGATAGATGTCGGGCCGGAACTCGATCCGGCCATCGGGCTCGGCCCAGGCCGTGATGTAGGCGAAATAAACCGGCACGGGGCGCGTCAGCTTCACGTCGACCGGCTGCCCCATGTCGAGCACCGCCTGCACCTGACCGGGGTTCTCCCAGCCGGGCTCTTGGCGCGCAAGCCATTCCACCAGCTCGAACACGTCCTGCACGCGCACGCAGCCCGCACTGAACGCGCGCGCGCGCTGCTGGAACAGCGGCTTCAGCGGTGTGTCGTGCATATAGACGCCATGCTCGTTCGCCATGTCGATGCGGACGAGACCGAGCGCATTCTGTGGACCGGGATCCTGGCGCAGCTTGATCACGTTGTGATCGGCTTGGCTCCAGTCGATGGAGCGGGGATCGAGCTCCTGCCCGTTGAAGTTGCCCTGCAGGACGCGGATTTTCTCTTTGTCCAGATACTCGGGCTCTTTCACCAGCAGCGGAAACACGTCGAGCCGCGCGATGCTGTCCGGCACGCGCCAATGCGGGAAGAAGTTGAGCGCGCGGATGTTCGTCTTGAGCGTCGGCGTATCGCGTCCGTTCCGGCCCACGATCACGCGGTGGCGAAGCACGGTCTGGAAGCGGTCCACCGCCTCAAGCTGGTAGGCCGGCACATTGACCAGAACGTATCGTTCCTCGGGCGGCTGCTGGACGAGTTCCAGAATGCGGCCTTGGTTCAGGCGAAGTTGCTGAAGGCGCTCGTCGGCGGAGATGTTGAGCGCGGCCAGCGTCGACTGATCGACGCGACCCGTCGCCCGCAACCCATTGCGCTCCTGATAGCGGACAACCGCCTGTTCGAGTGCGTGGTCGAAACTGTGGCTCGTCGCGTTGGCGTTACGAGGCAACTCGCCGGTCGCCATCAGCCGCCGCCGCAGGAAAGGCACGCGGTCGTCGTCGTCACCGGGCCGCAACATGCGGTTACCCGGAATGGGCCGCCAGCCCCCGCTGTTGACGATCTGATGGTAGGTCTCGATTGCCTTTTCCATGGCGATCAGCATCTCGTCGCTGCGCCATGGCACCTCGTTCGGGCGCAGGTCGTTGACGACGTCCTGCTTCGGCGGCGTCCGTTCGAGCGAGGCGCGGCGTCCCGAAAAATCGGGCGTACCGAAGCCCGTGATGCCTTCCCACCAGTTGTCCTGGGCGGCAACGGGCTGGGCGCAGCCCGCGATCACTGTGGCGACGAAAACCCCCGCGAGGGCCTGCACCCCGCGAAGCGAGCGGCCGGAGACGGTAGGGGCGCGGCGGACAGGCGGGCGGCAAGGCGTCATGAACGGTGTCACCGGAGAACTGATCCTTTTTTCCGGAAGCAGGAAAGCGTGTAGTTGCATACGCGCGATTCAGCGCCGTTAGACTGGACTCATATGGCCAAACAAAGACCCATGTTCAATCTAACGTCCGCCAAACTATTGGATTCACGAGTTATCCAGCCCCGGTGGACTTCACCTACGGGCCTCTCCGTGCTCACGACGGGAAATGATCCCAGCCGCCTCCCGCGACGTCGAGCGCGCGGCCGTCACGCCCCGCTACCGTAACATCTTGCCCGTCGCCGCACTGTCCGACTTCGGCCACCGCGACGCCGCTTTTCGCCGCAGCGTCCCGGAACGCGTCGGCACGATCCGGCGGCACGGCCGCGAGCACCTCGTAATCGTCCCCGCCGCTCAGGACCACCTGAAAGAGATCCGGTGAGTGCTCGACCGCTGTCCGCGCGGGCTCCGAGAGCGGCACGCGCACGCCCTCGATACGTGCAGAAACCCCGGATGCACGCGCCAGCCGTCCGCAATCCTTGACGAGCCCGTCGGACACATCCATCGCGGCCGAGGCAAATTCCAAAATCGCCGGCGCGAGCGAGAGCTTCGGCTGCGGACGCAGATAGCGGCCGACCAGCGCCCGCGCGGACACATCGTCCAGCCCCATCTGAGCGGCCCGCGCCCGATCCTGCCGCAACAGAAGTCCGAGAGCCGCGTCTCCAAGCGTTCCCGAAAGAAAGAGGAGATCGCCGGGCTGGGCCGTCCCACGCTGAACGAAGCGCCCATGAGGCACCGCACCCACTGCGGTCACGCCGATCGAAAGCGGCCCGGGTCTCCGATCCGTATCGCCGCCGGCAAGAGAAAGCCCGAACGCCGCCTGGGCGTCCGCTAGCCCCGCCTGGAAGCCGGCAAGCCATGCGTCGTCCGGGCGATCCGGAAAGGAAAGCGCGAGCAGATAGGCCAGCGGCCGCGCGCCCTTCGCGACGAGATCCGACACGTTGACGGCAAGCGCCTTCCACGCGATGTCGTGCGCCGCATCGTCGGCAAAGAAGTGGACACCTTCCGCCACCGCATCCGTCGTCAGCACGAGATCCATCCCCGCAGGCGGCGTGAGCAGCGCGCAATCGTCCTTGAGACCGAACGCGCCCGGGAAGCCAGAGGCGAGCGGCGCAAACGTCGCCTGGATCAGCGCGTCCTCTCCCCGCGTTTCCCGCTCCGCCATTCGGTTAGGCTCCTTCGCCGGGCACCTCGAACTCCTTCGCACGCACCTTGTGCGCGATCCTGTCGAGCACGCCGTTGACGACCCTGGGCTCATCCGCCTCGAAGAACGCCTTGGAGATGTTGATGTACTCGTTGATGGTGACACGCGCGGGCACGTCGGTTCGTTCCAGGAGCTCGAACACGCCGCCGCGCAGGATCGCGCGCAGGATCGAGTCCACGCGCACGAGCCGCCAGCCGGTCCGAAGCTGCTGATCGACCAGCGGGTCGATGTCGCGCTGGCGCCGCACGACGCCCTTCACGACTTCCGCGAAGAATGTCGTGTCCGCCCCTTCGAGACTGACCGAAAGATCCTCGCTCGCGTCTGCCTCCGTCCCCTCCGCAACATCCGGCGTTGCCAGGAACTGCTCGATCACCTCACCGGCGTCGGTGCCCGCAAGATCCATCTGATAGAGCGCCTGCACGGCCGCCATGCGCGAAACCGTACGCGGCTTCGGCGCGTCGCCCGACGTTTTCTTCCTCCGCGGCAGAGTCATGACGCGTCTCCGCCGAACTGCCGCTCAAGATGCATCAGGCGAAGGCACGCTCGCGCCGCATCACCGCCCTTTCCGTTCGCGCCGCCCTCCGCGCGCGCCAACGCCTGGGCTTCGGTATCGACGGTGAGCACGCCATTGCCGAGCGGGATGGAATAGCGAATAGCCGTCTCCATAAGCCAGTGATTGGTGTTGTTGACGACGATGTCGTAGTGCGAGGTCTCGCCGCGAATCACGCATCCGAGCGCAATCGCGCCGCCATAGCGTCCGGGATCGTCGTCCCCGAACAGCCCCGCATCGAGCGCCTTCGCAAGCACTTGGGGAATTTCCAGCGCACCCGGCACGGGGATGCGGTCGTACGGCACGCCGTGCGCGTCGAGCACCGCGGTCGCGCCTTCGATCAGCGCGTTCGTCACGGCCGTGTAATAGGGCGCCTCGATAATGAGAACGCGCTGCGAGGCTCCGGAATGAAGCTGCATCTCGACACGCGGATGTTGATCGTCTTTTTTCATATCCCTACTCGATGGCGCGCCGGCCGACGATGCGAAGCCCGAAGGCTTCGAGGCCGACGTATGTGTCGCTTGGCGCGTTGGTGAGCAACACCATGTCGCCCACGCCGAGTTCGCGCAGGATCTGCGAGCCGACGCCCACATCCACCTGCCGGCGCCCGCGCGAGACGTTCGCGCCCGAAGCGCGCCGCGCCTGCTGCTCGACCCAGGTGGTGACGCTGCGCGGCCCAAGATCGCGGATGAGAACGAGCACGCCGCGCCCTTCCTGTTCGATCGCGGCGAGCGATTTCGAAACCAGCGTTCCCGCGCCCTGCTCGCCGCCGATACCGAGGAGATCGCCCAGCACGTTGACGGCGTGCACGCGTACAAGCACAGGGCCCGGCGCGGAGAGATCGCCTTTGACCAGCGCCAGATGCTCCACGGGTTCGACCGTCGTCGTGAAGACGTGGAGATCGAACCCGCCCGCGAGCGCGCTCTCGACGCGCGTCTTCGCCACTTCCTTCACGAGCTGATCGTGCTGCAACCGATAGGCGATCAGGTCTTCGATGGTGCCGACCTTGAGCCCGTGCAGTTGGGCGAACGCGACGAGATCGGGCATCCGCGCCATGGTGCCGTCTTCGTTCATGATCTCGCAGATCACCGCCGCCGGATAAAGACCGGCGAGCCGCGCGAGATCGACGGACGCTTCCGTATGCCCCGCACGCATCAGCACGCCGCCTTCGCGCGCGACGAGCGGGAACACATGCCCCGGCGAGACGAGATCGTGCGCGCCTTTCGTCGGATCGATCGCTGTCGCGACGGTGCGCGCGCGGTCGTAGGCCGAGATCCCCGTCGACACGCCTTCGCGTGCTTCGATGGACTGCGTGAACGCGGTGCGCTCGCGCGCAGCCTTCGTCTGCACCATGAATTCGAGTTCGAGCGCTTCTGCGCGCGCCTGCGTCAGCGCGAGGCAGACGAGCCCGCGACCGTGCTTGGCCATGAAGTTGATCGCGTCCGGCGTCGCCATCTGCGCGGGGATCACGAGGTCGCCCTCGTTCTCGCGCTGCTCGTCGTCGACAAGCACGACCATGCGCCCGTTGGCCATCTCGTCCACGATCTCGGCCGTGGACGAAAGAAAGCCTACGTCTCTCTGTCTATCGAGACCCGTGCTCACCCTCGAAACTCCATGATTCGCGCCACATAGCGCGCGAGAAGGTCGATCTCAACATTGACCTCGTCGCCGGGCTTTTTGCGCCCCCACGTGGTCTGGGTCAAGGTCACGGGAATGAGATTGATACCAAAGCGCGCACCCGAAACTTCATTCACCGTAAGCGACGTTCCATCGAGCGCCACGGAACCTTTCGGGGCGACATAGGGTGCCAGGTGCGGAGGCACTTCGATAACCATGCGGCGGCTCTCTCCATCGGCGCGGATGTCCGCGATCCGCGCCACGCCATCCACATGGCCCGCGACGATGTGCCCGCCGAGTTCCTCACCCGCCCTGAGCGGCCGTTCGAGGTTGATGCGCCGTCCCACTTGCCAGGCGCCGAGCGTCGTCTTCGAGAGCGTTTCGTTCGACACGTCGGCGGTGAACGCCGCGCCCGCGCCATCGGCGCGCACCGTCACCACCGTGAGGCATGCCCCGTCGCAAGCAATCGAAGCACCGGGCGCGATGTCGTCGGGATCGTAGCCGCAACGGACGGCAAAGCGCCCATCCTCCCGGCCGATCAACTCGCCAACGTCCGTGATGAGACCTGTAAACACCAGCTTCTCTTGTTCAAGTTGATCGGTCAGCCGTCGCAGTACGGAATACCGTTATCAGATCGGGCCCGGCCCGCCGCGTCGTCACGCGCGCGAGATCTAGCCCCGGAGCATGAGCCCCGGCAAGCGCCGTGGTGTCCCGCAGCCCGCGCTCGGCAACGCCGGCCTGAAACAGAACCACCTCATCCACCAGCCTTTCGGCCGCGAACGCCCGCCAGACGCCCGCCCCGCCCTCGACCAGAAGACGCGTCACACCTTCGCCCGCAAGGCTGGCGAGCGCGTCTTTCATCGCCGGACGTTCGCCGCCTGCTGGCCGCAGAACACGAACGCCAGCCTCCTCCAGTGCTCTGACCCGTCCGGCATCGGCATCCCCTCCCGTCACCACCCAAACGGGCACATCCCGTGCTGTCCGCATCAGCTTGAGGTCCGGCGCGAGATCGAGACTGCGCGATAGCACCACGCGGACCGGCGAGCGCGACCCGAGACCCGGCAGCCTGCATGTCAGCTCGGGATCGTCGTCACGCGCCGTCGCGCCCCCGATCAGAATGGCATCGGCCTCCGCCCGGAGCATATGGCTCTGCGCGCGCGCTTCCGCGCCGGTGACGAAGAGCGCTTGCCCCTGTCTCCCGCGCGGCACCGTCCCGTCGGTCCGGAGCGCCATCTTGAGCTGCACGAACGGCCGACGCTCCGTCACCCTCAGAATATGCCCGAGCGTTACCCAGCGCGCCTCGTCCGCGAACAGGCCGGCGTCCACACGAATGCTCGCATCGCGAAGCAGAGCGATGCCCTGCCCGGCGACGCGCCGATCCGGATCCTCGATCCCGATCACGACGCGCCGAACCCCAGCCGCCACCGCAGCCTCCGCACACGGCGGCGTCTTGCCGTGATGCGCGCACGGTTCGAGCGTGACGTAGAGCGTCGCCCCCCGCGCTTTTTGCGCCCGCGCGCGAAAACGCCTCGACCTCGGCATGCGGCCGTCCGCCCGGTTGCGTCACGCCGCGCGCGATCACCTCGCCCGTCGTCTCATCCGCGACAACGGCGCCGACCGACGGATTGGGTGCCGTCGCGCCCCATCCACGCCGCGCCATCGCGAGCGCTACGCCCATCATATGCCTGTCGAAGTCGGAGAAACTCATGGCGCCCGGTCCGTGTCCTCCAGCCCCGCTCGCGCGGAACGACGAAAGATCAGTGCTTCTTCGCAAGACGCGGCGGCACGTCCATCACGTCGTCGCGCGCGATCTCGCCCAACACTTCCTGAAAATCCGCAGCCTCGCGAAAATCTCGATAGACGGAGGCAAATCGCACGTACGCCACGGGATCGAGCGCGCGCAACCCCTCCATCACATGCGCGCCGATGGTGGACGAGGCGACCTCCGCGTCCCCCGCGCTTTCGAGCTGGCGCACGATGCCCGACACCATGCGGTCGATGCGATCGGCTTCGATGGGCCGCTTGCGCAACGCGACCTGCACCGATTTCAAAAGCTTGTCACGGTCGAACGGCACCTTGCGCCCCGAGCGCTTGACGACGACGAGCTCGCGCAACTGCACCCGCTCGAATGTCGTGAAGCGCCCGCCGCAATCGGGGCACACACGCCGCCGGCGAATGGCGGCGTTCTCCTCCGTCGGGCGGCTGTCCTTCACCTGCGTTTCCTCGCAAGAACAGTAAGGGCAGCGCATGGGATCTCTGTGTCCTTCAGAAACGACGAGGGCGCCGGAACCAGCCGTTCCGGCGCCCCCCTCTCTTAGACTGTCAACGATCTCAAGAATAGATCGGGAAGCGCTTGCAAAGCTCCGTCGCCTCGGCCTTCACCTTGGCCTCAACCTCGCCGTTGCCCGCTTCGCCGTTCTTGGCGAGACCGTCGAGCACTTCGGCAATCATGCGGCCGATATCGCGGAACTCGGCTTCACCGAAACCGCGCGTGGTGCCGGCGGGTGCGCCGAGCCGGATGCCCGACGTCACCATCGGCTTCTCGGGATCGAACGGCACGCCGTTCTTGTTGCAGGTGATGTGAGCGCGGCCGAGCGACTTCTCGGAGATGTTGCCCGTTAGCTTCTTCGGACGCAGGTCGACGAGGATCAGGTGCGTGTCCGTGCCGCCCGAGACGAGCGCGAAGCCGTCGTTGACGAGCACTTCGCCCATCGCCTTCGCGTTGGCGATCACCTGCTTCGCATAGGCCTTGAACTCGGGCTGCAGGATCTCGCCGAACGCAACCGCCTTACCGGCGATGACGTGCATGAGCGGACCGCCCTGGATGCCCGGGAAGATCGCCGAGTTCACCTTCTTCGCGATATCTGCGTCGCTGGTGAGAATCATGCCGCCGCGCGGACCGCGCAGCGTCTTGTGCGTGGTGGTGGTGACGACGTGCGCGTGCGGGAAGGGCGAGGGATGCTCACCAGCCGCCACGAGACCGGCGAAATGCGCCATGTCGACCATGAGATGCGCGCCGACCTCGTCCGCAATCGCACGGAAGGCTGCGAAGTCGAACTGGCGCGGATAGGCCGAGCCGCCGGCGATGATGATGCGCGGGTTCTCGGCCTTCGCGATCTCGCGCACCTTGTTCATGTCGATGATGTGCGTGTCGGGCTCGACCTGATAGTGCACCGCGCGGAACCACTTGCCGGACTGGTTGACCGTCGCGCCATGCGTGAGGTGGCCGCCGTGAGCGAGGTTGAGGCCGAGGATCGTATCGCCCGGCTTCGCGAGCGCGTTGAACACGCCCTGGTTGGCCTGCGAGCCCGAGTTCGGCTGCACGTTGGCGAACTCGCAACCAAAGATCTTCTTCGCCCGCTCGATGGCGAGATCCTCGACGATGTCGACGTACTGACAGCCGCCGTAGTAACGGCGGCCCGGATAGCCCTCGGCATACTTGTTGGTCAGAACGCTGCCGGCCGCTTCGAGCACGGCCTTCGAGACGATGTTCTCGGAAGCGATCAGCTCGATCTCGTGCTGCTGACGACCAAGCTCCTTGTCGATGGCAGACGCGATTTCGGGATCGGTCTCCGCGAGCGGCGCATTAAAAAAGCGGGTGGTCGAATTGGACATCAGGCGTTCCTCGTTGGTATCGGCTTTAATCGGTTTTGAAGGTGGGGCGACGCTGGTCGGAAACCTCGGACATGGCAAACTGGCCGCACGTCCGCTTCCCCGGCGCAACGAGGGAGCGGATTGCGCAGCGAGCCTCACTGGCGCATGGCCTTACCATGCGTCACCGGGGACAAACAAGGAAGCGACCGTCGCACTCAATTTTTGCTGTGCAGCGCAGCAATTGCGAAGGGTGCGAATCTGGGCGGTGACGACCGGGCGAAACCGAGGCCCGCCCACCCGGGTGACGTGCGAAAACGCTGAAAATCCTGCGTGAACGTCGCGGGCGCGCTATTCGGCCGCGAGCTTGCCGGTCCGGCCGACGGCTGCCGGGCACGCCGCCCACAGCGTACCGAGTGCGGCAACGAGATCGGCCATCTGCGCGTCGGTATGGTGCGGCCCCGGAGTGAGCCGGATACGCTCCGTCCCGCGCGGGACGGTCGGGTAATTGATCGGCTGCACGTAGATGCCGTAGCGGTCGAGCAGGCGGTCGGTCACCTCTTTGCAGTGAACCGGATCGCCGATCAGAACCGGCACGATGTGGCTCGGGTTCTGGAACACCGGAAGCCCGGCGTCCTTGAGCAGCCCCTTCAGCGTCCGCGCGCGCTCCTGGTGGCGAGCCCGTTCGAGCTGGCTTTCCTTGAGGTGGCGGATGCTCGCAAGCGCGCCGGCCGCGATGGCAGGCGCCAGCGACGTCGTGAAGATAAACCCCGGCGCGAACGAGCGAATGGCGTCGCACAGGTCGCGCGTGCCTGTGATATAGCCGCCCATCACGCCATAGCCCTTGGCCAGCGTGCCGTTGATGACGTCGATGCGGTCCATCACGCCGTCGCGCTCGGCGATGCCGCCGCCCCGCGGCCCGTAAAGGCCGACCGCGTGCACTTCGTCGAGATAGGTCAGCGCACCGTATTTATCCGCGAGATCGCAGATACCTGCGATCGGCGCGATATGGCCGTCCATCGAATAGACGCTCTCGAAGGCGATGATCTTCGGCGTCCCCGCCGGGATCTCGCGAAGCTTCGCTTCGAGGTCGGCAAGGTCGTTGTGACGGAAGATCTTCTTCTCGCCGCGCCCGTTGCGGATGCCCGCGATCATCGACGCGTGATTCTTCTCGTCCGAAATGATGACGCAGCCCGGAAGCAGCTTTGCGAGTGTGGAGAGTGCCGCTTCGTTTGCCACGAAAGCAGACGTAAACAGCAGCGCCTGCTCTTTGCCGTGCAGATCCGCAAGCTCGTGTTCGAGTTCGACGTGATAGTGCGTGGTGCCCGAGATATTGCGTGTGCCGCCCGAGCCGGCACCGACCGCGTCGATGGCCTCGTGCATGGCCGCCGTCACCTTGGGATGCTGGCCCATGCCCAGATAATCGTTGGAGCACCAGACGACAATCTGCTTCGGACCCTGGACGCTCACATGCTCGGCAGCGGGAAACGCACCCCGGCGGCGCTTCACATCGGCGAACACCCGGTAGCGACCCTCGTTGCGGATCGTATCGAGTGCGGCCTTGAAGTGCCTCGCATAATCGACCATCGACGTGTCCTCGAACCCCAGTATCTTCCGGTATGCTCTTTATATTCGCCGCTCTTCTAGCGGCATGTGAGCGTTAATGCCAGCATCTCCCGGAAAATGTTACTGTGCAACGGTTGTTATGTCGCGCTGGCGCTTGCATTTTCTAGCTCGGAACTCGCCTTTAACTATCCGTTATCCGCAGCTCCGAGACTCTGCTGAATGCTTCACCATGAGGCGGCACGAGCCCCTTTATTGCCTTGACGTAGATCAAGGTTGAGATCCGGCGCCGCCACGTCAAAAACGCGCACGCTCCACCCCTGCCCGCCCCCTCAATAGGACGTTGCGATCTCCGCCACACCGTCGCGATTGTAGAGGTCGCGGCGGAACTGGATCGTGCCGTCCTCGGTCGCCCAGGCGGTGATATAGGCGAAATGCAGCGGCACCTGGCTGGCGAGTCGCACGTCCGCCCGCTCGCCGGTTTCCTTCATCTTTTCGACGCGGGCCTGATCCCAGCCGTCGTTCTGGCCCAAAAGCCAATAGGCCAGCCGCTCGATGTTGTGGACGCGAATGCAGCCCGAGCTGGCCGCTCGGATATTCTGCCCGAAGAGACCGTCCGTCGGGCTGTCGTGCATGTAGACGGACTCGCTGTTGGCGAAGTTGATCTTCACGAAGCCGAGCGGGTTATCTTTGCCCGCGGGCTGACGATACGAGTAGCCGCGCGGAGCGGCGCTGCTCCAGTCGATCTTCGCCGGGTCGAGCTTGCGCCCGTTTCCGTCGTAGGCGTTGATGCCGGTCTTGACGAGCAGGTTCTCGCCCTTGGCCTGGGCCGCGCGCGCCTGCGGAATCAGATCCTCGCGGATCACGGTCGGCGGCAGCCGCCAGATCGGATTGAAGTTCATCTCGTAGATGTTGGAGCGCAGAACCGGCGTCGGCCGGTCCTTCATGCCGACCACCGCCGTATGCCGCGAGATGACGCGGTTAAGCGCCACCGCCTCCACCTGTGCGGACGGAACGTTGACCACGACATAACGCCGATGCGATTTCGTCGTCTGCGTCAGCGTCGAAAGGCGCGAGAGATTGGTCTTGAGCTGCTTGAGGCGATCCTCGGCCGAAACGTTGAGCGCAGCAATCGTCGCCCTGTCGAGCCGCCCATTGGGTGTCAGCCCGTTCGTGGACTGATAGACTTTGAGAGCTTCGACGAGCGTGCCGTCGAGCACATCGCTCCGGCTCCCGCCCGCCGCGAGTTCGCCCGAGATCGCAAGCCGGTCGCGCAGCATCACGACGGCGAAGCTCTGCTCTCCGGGCTTCACCTGCTCGCCCGGCAGCGTGGGCCAGCCGCCCGCCTGAACGATCTCCGTATAGCGCTGGATCGCATCCCGCGTCGCTTTGACGTTCGCGGGCGAGAGCGTGGGCAGCCCCGGCTCGGGGTTGCGCTCCAATTCGCGCAGCGCCTGGCGCTCGGACACGGCGCTATAGCCGCCCCCGGTTGGCCCGAACTGCAGCGTCCAGAAGTCGTCCGCGGACGCGGCACCAGCCGAGACAATCGACCCGAGGACGGCCGCACCGAACCGCAGGCAGCGCCTGCCCCGGATAGCTTGCATCGATATCGCCATGGAGCCCCCCGCGGATCCGAACGGACAGTCACGCGCCTCAGCGCACACAGCGCTGCATTGCACCGCCCCAAGGGCAGAATGCAGCGCATAGAGCAGAACACTTACATGTTCCGCCGATGACAAAAACCCCCGTCGCGGCACCGCTCCGCAAGGTGATGCGGCCCAGCCACAACGAAGGCTCCGATGTCATAAAAAATCAGCAGCCGGACGGAAAATCCCGCGCGCCCCCGCGGAGGGCCAGGCCAAAACGCCTTTGGCGCAGCCAAAGACGTTTTGGCCGAACAGGCCCGTGAGCGAACTAAAGCCTAAACCTAATCTGGTCGGTCCAGAACCGCTCCAGCCGCGCCAGCGCCTTGTTCAACCCGTGGAACTCCTCGCCGGTGACCTGGGCGACCTGCTCGACCGAGCCGAGTTGGCGCTGATAGAGCTTGTGCACCACCTCGGCGGCCTTGCGGCCCTTTGCCGACAGCGAAACGCGCACGCTGCGCTTGTCGCTCTCGCTGCGCTCGTAGTCGATATAGCCCATGTCGACGAGCTTCTTGAGATTGTACGAGACGTTCGAGCCCATGTAGTAGCCGCGGCTCTTGAGCTCGCCCGCCGTCAGCTCCTTGTCGCCCATGTTGTAGAGCAGGAGCGCCTGCACGGCGTTGAGATCGGAGCCGCCCGTGCGGTCGAACTCGTCCTTGATGACATCGAGCAGCAGGCGGTGCAGCCGCTCGATGAGGTTGAGACTGTGGAGATACTCCGAACGAAGATTGGGATCCTGAATGTCGGACGCACGCTGGCGCTCCGCATCGAGTGCGTAGTTCATAACCCTGCCTCACTCACTTACCTGTTTGACGCGACCGTTTTCCGGTTCTGAGGTCAGGCTACGCGGGATCCATAAAAATTAGCTCAATCTATGAGGTAAAAAGCAGGTAAACCTTGGTTCTGATTTGACGCTCCGTTTCGGGCATCAGGCCCTCAATGCCTGCATTTCCTCGCGCGTCGGCAGCACGAACTCGCCGTCCCCGAGCGGCGCGAAATAGGAAGAGACGATCGCCTCCGTCACATCTTCGAGGCGCGCGGGAGACCACGCCGGCGCACCGTCCTTGTCGATCAGCGCCGCGCGCACGCCTTCGAAGAAATCGCCGCCGGCTTCGAGCATCCTGACCGCGAGCCTGTAATCGACCTGCAGCGTCTGCCGCAGATCGCGTGCCTGCGCCTCTCGGATATGGCGATGCGTGATCTTGAGCGAGAGCGGCGACCGCCTGGCGAGATCGGCGGCGGCAGCCTGCGCCCACTCCCGCGGCTCGCCCTCGACGGCCGCGAGCCTGGCCACGATCCCCTCCACCGTCGGCGCCGAAAAGCAATCCGCAATCACATGGCGGTACGGCGCGAGATCCCCCGGCCCAGGCTCCACGTGCCGCTCGTCGAGAACGGTATCGACAGGCCACGTATCGGCGAGCGCCGCCTTGATCTCCTCGAAGCGCTCTCGCGAAATGCAATGCGTGACAAGGCCAAGCGCATAGGCGTCCGCGCGCCCGATGCTGCGCCCGGTCAGGCCGAGATACATGCCGATGTGGTCGGGAAGGCGCGCCAGCGCATGGCACACGCCGACATCCGGAAAGAGCCCGATCATCGTCTCGGGCATCGCGAAGGAATAGCCCTCGCCCGCCACGCGGTGCGTCCCGTAAAGACTGATGCCGACGCCGCCGCCCATCACCATGCCGTCGATCAGCGACACCGCTGGCTTCGAAAAGCACTCGCACTGCCAGTTGAGCGCATACTCGTCGGAAAACGTCTTCTTGCCTTGCGCAAGATCGGCGCGCGCGAGCGAAAGCACCTCACGCACATCAGAGCCGGAAGAGAATGCGCGCGGACTCTCCGACTGGATCACCACGGCATAGATCTGCGGATCGCGCGCGCAGGCCCAGAGACGCTCGGAAAGTTTCGCACGCATGTGGCCGGTCAACGCATTGAGAGCGCGCGGCCGCGAGAGCGTGACGACCGCGAGCGAGCCTACGATCTCCGTCTTCAGCGTGTCTTCTGCTGCGTCCGTCATCGTCCGCCCCCTTCCCGCGCGCAAGATCGTCCCCAAATTCAAACACGTCCGGGAACGGTCCACTTGTTGAGCCACAATTGGCGGCTATACAGGGTTCGGAGATGAGATGAAACTGGCCGCGTGATTCGCTCCATGCCTCGCCCGAGGCGGCATTTGTCGAGCGTCATGCGTCTTGCGGTGGATCAGGACTGCCCATGAGCCCCAAGCCCGCGCCGATCCGGCGGCTTCGGCCACTCATTGCTATTTTCGGCGCTTGCGGATTGCCGTTTGCCGCCATGGCGAACGACGGCTCGTTCGCGGGCTCCGTCACGAGCGCATTCGAGACCATCGTCATCGACGCGACGAAGGCCGCCGCGCAAGCGAAGGCTGCGGCTCAAAACGCGATGGGCTCCGGCAAGAAGAAAAGGAAGTCGCGCTCAAATCAAGAAAAGGCCGCGGAAGATCCCATCGTATCGGAGATCGAGCTCCCGGTCAGAAAGCCACGCCCAGTGTACGGCAAGGCGCCGGAGCAGCCGGCCGCGCCGCCTCCCGCAGCCGCTCCAACGGAAAAGGCGGCCGCTCCGGCCCCTGCGAAGCCCGCCGGAAAGTCCGCCATAGCGGCCGACCCGAAGGCCGAGCCCGCACCGAAAGCCGCAGAGCCCGCTAAGAAGCCGAACCCCAACGAGTGGCCCGCCGAGGATGTGGAGCTTGCACGCGCCCGCTGCACCCAGCTTCTCAAGGGCCTGGATGTGGTGACGGTGCCCGAGCCGCCGATGCGCAAGGGCGACTGCGGCGCGCACGCCCCCGTGCGTCTCATTTCCATCGGCAAGAGCCCGGAGGTCTCCGTCTCGCCGCCCGCGGTCGTCTCCTGCGACATGGTCGTGGCGCTGCACAAATGGATCACCGAGGACATCCAGCCCCTCGCCAAGCGCCACCTGGGCGCCGAGGTGATCAAGATGGAATCGATGAGCGACTACTCCTGCCGCATGGCCTATGGCCGCGTCGGCAACAAGCTCTCCGAGCACGGCAAAGCCAACGCCCTCGACATTCGCGGCTTCATGACCAGAAAGGGCAAGACCGCCGAAGTGCTCGCCGGGTGGGGACCGAACCGGCGCGACATCGCGCGCGAGATCGTGGCCACCAAGCTCGCGGCTGAAAAGGCCGCGGCCGCGAAAGCCGCGGCCGAAAAGTCCGCCGCAGAAGCCGCGGCCCAGGCCGAAGCGGTGGCGGCCGGCAAGCCGATCCCGAGAGCGACCCTCGTCGAAGGCCTGCCGAAGGAAACGGACAAGACCAACCCGCTCGCCAAGCAAGCCGCGCTTCACCTCGGCGGTCCCGAAGCAGATCCCGGCGCGGGCAAAAACGCGAAGAACAAGAAATCCGCCGACAAGAAGAGACGCAAGCAGCGCCGCGGCGAGTTGGACCCCGCCATTCAGGCCGCGCTCCCGGCCGAACGCGCGCCCGCGCGCGACAACACGGCGCGCTTCCTGTACGCGGCCCACGATTCGGCCTGCAAGATTTTCGGCACGACACTTGGCCCCGAAGCCAACGAAGCGCACCGCAACCACTTCCACGTGGACATGGCGCCGCGCAAGTTCAAGAAAATCTGCCGTTGACCCAATTGCCGTGAGGGGCTTGCGCAGGGAAGCGCGAAGCGGGATGGTTCGCCCCCCAACCAATCTCCGACTCCGGGATCGACCGCGTGACCTCCGACAAGCCCTTCTCCGACCGCACCCCGAACGCCCTCGGCGGCTATCCCCTTCAGCGCCCCCGGCGCAACCGGCGCACGAATTGGTCGCGCCGCCTCGTCGCCGAAACGAGCCTGACGCCCGCGGATCTCATCTGGCCGATGTTCGTCATCGAGGGCGACAACCGCCGCGAGCCCATCCCCTCCATGCCCGGCGTCGAACGGCGCTCCATCGACCTCATCGTCGAAGCCGCGCGTGAAGCCGAAACGCTCGGCATCCCCGCCATCGCGCTCTTTCCCAACACGGACCCGAAGCTGCGCACCGGCGACGCGCGCGAAGCGCTGAACCCCGACAACCTCGTCTGCCGCGCCACCCGCGCCGTCAAAGCCGCGGGCCTCGATGTCGGCGTTATTCTCGACGTCGCTCTCGATCCCTACACGAGCCACGGGCACGACGGCCTGCTCGTCGACGGCGAGATCGTCAACGACGAAACGGTCGACATGCTCGTCCGCCAATCGCTCGTGCAGGCGGAAGCCGGCGCCGACGTGCTGGCGCCCTCCGACATGATGGACGGCCGCATCGGCGCGATCCGCCGCGCGCTCGAAGCGGACGGCCACGCGGCCACGCAGATCATGTCCTACGCCGCCAAGTACGCGAGCGCGTTCTACGGCCCCTTCCGCGACGCCGTCGGCTCCGGCGGCCTGTTGAAGGGCGACAAGCGCACCTATCAGATGGATCCCGCCAACGGCGACGAAGCGCTGCGCGAAGTCGCCCTCGACATCGCCGAAGGCGCAGACATGGTGATGGTGAAGCCCGGACTTCCCTATCTCGACATCGTCCGCCGCGTGGTCGAAACCTTCCACGTGCCGACGTTCGCCTATCAGGTGTCCGGAGAATACGCGATGATCATGGCCGCCGCGGAACGCGGCGTGCTGGACGAAGAGCGCGCGATGTTGGAGAGCCTCGCGGCCTTCAAGCGCGCAGGCGCGGCAGGCATCTTCACCTACTTCGCTCCGCGCGTGGCCAAGCTCGTCGGCTGATCAAGAAACGTCAGGTCTCGATCACGCCACCCAGCGCACCGTTCGTGCGCCACGAGAACGGATGCCCCATCAGCCAGCGATAGAGCTTCGGCGCGAAGGGAAGGGCCGACCAGCCCGCGATGTTGATCGTGAGCGCGGCGAGCTGCGGCCCGCCGAACTCCACCCCGATCGCGCCGAGCGCAATCAGCATCACGGACAGCGTCGCCATGGCGGCGAAAACGCCAATGTAGAGGATCATGAACGTCGCATCGTATGCGATCGATCGTTTGTCGGTCATCGGAGGCTCCGCATGTCTCGAATGACAACTGCAAGCGAGCGGCTTTCACGCAGTTCCCAAGCCTTGGCACAACGATACGGTTCCGCGATGAGCGTAAGACGCCATCGCAAGATGCGCCGTGACGCAGCTTTTGTTTGGTTAACATGCCTGAATCGCACATGGCGCGAAACCCGAAACGCGGCGCGATCTCTGCCCCGCAGGCTCTTCGCCCGAAGCGTGAGTCTCGTTGGACACAGAAAGCAGAAACCGTGTGGGTCGCTTGCCCGCCGCATCAGCGGCGGATGCGTCGGCGTGGCTGATCGGCTTGCGCGTCGTACGCGTCATACGCATCGTAGGCGTCCGGCGCGACGCCCTCTTGCGCGCCTTCGGCCGCGGCAGGCGGCATCTGCTGCTGCGCAACCGCGTTGCGCGGCGCAGCGCAATCGGTGAGCCACACGTCGAACACCGGATGCTCGACGGCGTTGAGCCCCGGGCTTTGCGCGAACATCCACCCGCCGAAGATCCGCGTCTGCGTGCCGTCGAGTTGAACTTCCTCCACCTCGACGAAAGAGGTCGTCTTGGGCTGCACGGTGGGCGGGCGCGAATAGCACACGCGCGGCGTCACCTTGAGCGCACCGAATTCGACCGTTTCTCCGATCGGAACTTCGAGCTTGCGGATCGTCGCCGTCACCTTGTCGAGTGCGGAAAAGATCGCGACGCGGTTCTCGATCTTGTCCTCGGCCGCAGCCGGCCAGGCGCCGAGCATCAGGCCCGCGGCGGCGGAAAGCCCGGCCCAGCGCAGCAGCCCCCCGAACGGAGCTGTCGTCTGCTTCGGAACTGACGAAAGACGCGTCATCGAAATGTGCTTGTCCTCAACGCTCACACGATGCCAGCGCATCGCTCGAACTTCTGCGACCCAACGATGGCGCGGGCAAGGCCCACGGATGCGCACGCCATTCGAGCACGCCCTCCGCCCACGCCTACTCGGGACGCCAGGGCTTGTAATCGCCCGTCGCCTTGGGCCGCTGCCCGGAGCCGAGGATCGACCCCGGCGGCCGATAGGCCTCGGGCGTTCCGGTCATGTTCGGCCGATGCGGCTTCTCCCACGGGCGGGGCGTGTAGCGCTCCTCGGTCGGCGGCACATCGACAATGTAATGCAGCCAGCCATGCCACTCGGGCGGCACCTTGGAAGCTTCCGCGAGATCGATGTACGTCACCCAGCGCCGCTGGCGGCCGAGCGGACCGGGACGGCCCTTGCCCTCGATCTGCTCGTAGTAGCGGTTGCCGAACTCGTCGCTGCCGATGAACCGGCCCTGCCGCGCGATCGTGAGCCGCGTGCCCCAGGTATTGCCGCTCCACCAACTGAAGATCTCTTTGAAAAGCCCCATGAAGCTCCCCTCCGCAATCGCGCGAACGCTTGGCTTGGACCGATCGTGCCCCGGACGCTCGTTCGTCCAGGCACGACTCATAGGGCTCGCCGAAGCGCCAGAGCTTGATTTCGGTTCATCCTCAAAAACAATCACGCTCTACCGCGACGCTGCGCCGAACGCCAGCGGGCATTGAAGCGCGGGGCCCTGCGCACGGTCTCCCGGGAGCGAAGCATCGCGCACCACCGCACCGAGTTGCGGACACAGGTATTGCGGCACATTTACAACAAGCAGCCCGATACCCGACAAAAGTGGAATCGGCGTATCCTTCAATCGGCGTTCGGCGACCCCCGGTTTTCGGGCTTTTACACACGCCCAATTTTCAGGCATCCCACGCCGGGCCCGTATTTTCAGGCGATTCCGGCGGTCAATCCCCAACTTGCCAACACCACTAGATATAGATGCGGTTGCCTCTGCGACCTACCAAATCTAGCTCGCCACAGTTTCGCCCTCCCACGAATCGGGATAGCTTCACCTCATCGCCGGACGCGTGGGGGACACTGTCCGCGAGTTCCGAAAGTCGCTTTGCAGCACGTCTCGTATCGCCTGCGTCAACAGCGGCCTGTCGCTGTCCGGGGAACGCCGCACGTCGCGGCGGGCCACGATCGAGGTGTGTCCAGAACAACAACCGCGTCGTCATCCTGTTTTTCGTTGCGCCGCACGTCCGAACACCGAACTGCACGAGGAAAAGATGAAGATCACGCGGCGCTTCACGACGGCCGGCAAGTCACCTTACGACTCCATTGCGTTCCGCCGCGCGACATCCGAGATCAAGAACCCCGACGGCTCCGTCGTCTTCCGCCTCGAAGGTTTCGAGGTGCCGGAGGATTGGAGCCAGGTCGCCGCCGACATCCTGGCGCAAAAATATTTCCGCAAGGCCGGCGTGCCGCGCCACCTCCGCAAGATCGAGGAAACGCAGGTCCCGTCCTGGCTCTGGCGCTCCGTCGCCGACGAGCGCGCCCTCGCCGATCTTCCCGAAGACGAGCGCATGGGCGGCGAAGCCGACGCGCGGCAGGTCTTCGACCGTCTCGCCGGAACCTGGACCTATTGGGGCTGGAAGGGCGGCTACTTCACGAGCGAAGACGACGCCCAGGCCTTCTTCGACGAACACCGTTACATGCTGGCCCGCCAGATGGGCGCGCCCAACTCGCCGCAGTGGTTCAATACCGGCCTGCACTGGGCCTACGGCATCGACGGCCCCGGCCAGGGCCACTTCTACGTCGATTACCAGACCGGCAAGCTCACCGTCTCCGCGTCCGCCTACGAGCACCCGCAGCCGCACGCCTGCTTCATCCAGTCCGTGAACGACGATCTCGTGAACGAGAACGGCATCATGGATCTGTGGGTGCGCGAAGCGCGTCTCTTTAAATACGGCTCCGGCACGGGCTCCAACTTCTCAAGCCTGCGCAGCGCGAACGAAAAGCTCTCGGGCGGCGGACGCTCGTCCGGCCTCATGAGCTTCCTCAAGATCGGCGACCGCGCAGCCGGCGCCATCAAGTCGGGCGGCACCACGCGCCGCGCCGCCAAGATGGTCGTGGTCGACGTCGATCATCCCGATATCGAGGAATACATCGGCTGGAAGGTGAAGGAGGAGCAGAAGGTCGCGGCCCTCGTCACCGGCTCGCGCATCTGCCAGAAGCGGCTCAAGGCCGTGATGAAGGCCTGCGTCAACTGCGAAGCCGATGGGGACGCCTGCTTCGACGCAGCCAAGAACCCTGCGCTTAAGCGCGCCATCAAGGACGCGCGCCGCGACGACGTGCCGATGAACTACGTCCACCGCGTGATCCAGTTCGCGCGCCAGGGCTACAAGGACATCGACTTCGCCACCTACGACACCGATTGGGACAGCGAAGCCTACCTCACCGTCTCCGGCCAGAACTCGAACAACTCCGTGCGCGTGACGGACGCCTTCCTCGACGCCGTCGAGCAGGATCGCACGTGGGATCTCACCGCGCGCACCGGCGGCGGCAAGGTCGTCAAGACAATCCGCGCCCAGGACCTCTGGGAGCAGATCGGGCACGCCGCGTGGGCGTCCGCCGATCCGGGCATTCAGTTCCACACCACCATCAACGACTGGCACACATGCCCGGCGTCGGGGCCGATCCGCGCCTCGAACCCGTGCTCGGAGTACATGTTCCTCGACGACACGGCGTGCAATCTCGCATCCCTCAACCTTCTGACCTTCCGCCGCGAAGATAAAAGCTTCGATACGGATGCCTTCGAGCACGCCTGCCGCCTCTGGACCGTGGTGCTGGAAGTCTCGGTGCTGATGGCGCAGTTCCCCTCGCGCCAGATCGCCGAGCTCTCCTACCGCTACCGCACCCTCGGCCTCGGCTTTGCGAACATCGGCGGCCTGCTGATGGCCTCCGGCATCGCCTACGACTCCGACGAAGGCCGCGCAATCTGCGGCGCCATCTCCGCGCAGATGACGGGCGTCGCCTACGCGACCTCCGCCGAGATGGCGCGCGAGCTTGGCCCCTTCCCGGGCTACGAGCCGAACCGCGACCACATGCTGCGCGTGATGCGCAACCACCGCCGCGCCGCCTACGGCGAAACCCAGGGCTACGAGCGTCTGTCCACGGCGCCCGTCCCGCTGGACGACGCAAGTTGCACAGACGAGAGGCTCGTCGCCGCCGCACGCCGCGCGTGGGACGCCGCCCTCGAACTGGGCCAGGAATGGGGATACCGCAACGCGCAATCGACGGTCATCGCGCCGACCGGCACCATCGGTCTCGTGATGGATTGCGACACCACGGGCATCGAGCCGGACTTCGCGCTCGTGAAGTTCAAGAAGCTCGCAGGCGGCGGGTATTTCAAGATCATCAACCGCGCTGTCCCTGAGGCCCTGCGCACCCTCGGTTATCGCGAGAGCGAGATCGCAGAGATCACCGCCTATGCCGTGGGCCACGGCTCGCTCGCGCAGGCGCCCGCCATCAACCACGGTTCGCTCGCGGCCCGCGGCTTCACGCCGGAGATCGTCCAGAAGGTGGAAGCCGGTCTCGGCACCGCCTTCGACATCAAGTTCGTGTTCAACCGCTGGACGCTCGGCGACGCCTTCCTCACGGGCACGCTCGGCATCCCGGCCGAGAAGCTCGACGAGCCGGCGTTCGACCTGCTCACACACCTCGGCTTCTCGAAGCAGGACATCGAGGCCGCGAACGAGCACGTCTGCGGCGCGATGACCCTCGAAGGCGCACCCCACATCAAGGCCGAGCACCTGCCGGTGTTCGACTGCGCCTCGCCCTGCGGACGCAAGGGCAAGCGCTACCTCTCGGTCACGAGCCACATCCACATGATGGCGGCAGCCCAGCCGTTCATCTCGGGTGCGATCTCCAAGACCATCAACATGCCGAACGAGGCCACCGTCGAGGATTGCAAGGAAAGCTACATGCTCTCCTGGCGTCTCGCCCTCAAGGCCAACGCGCTCTACCGCGACGGCTCCAAGCTCTCGCAGCCTCTGAACGCGCAGGTCCTCGGCGACGACGCGGACGAGCAGGACGAAGCCGCCGAGCAGATGACGGCCGAGAAGCCCGCCGTGGACCGCATCCTGGTCACCGCCGAGCGCCTCGCCCGCCGCGTCACCGAGCTCGAAGCCCAGCTCAAATCCGCGAGCGAGCGCGCCAACGTCCGCTCCAAGATGCCGGGCCGGCGCAAGGGCTACACGCAGAAGGCCTCCGTCGGCGGCCACAAGGTGTATCTCCGCACCGGCGAATACGACGACGGCAAGCTCGGCGAGATCTTCATCGACATGCACAAGGAAGGCGCCGCCTTCCGCTCGTTGATGAACAACTTCGCCATCGCCATCTCGCTCGGCCTGCAGTACGGCGTGCCGCTGGAAGAATACGTGGAGGCGTTCACCTTCACGCGCTTCGAGCCCGCAGGCCTCGTGCAGGGCAACGAGACCATCAAGAACGCGACCTCGATCCTCGACTACATCTTCCGCGAGCTGGCCGTGTCCTACCTCTCGCGTCATGACCTCGCGCACGTCGACCCGCGCGAGATCGTGGGCGAGACGGGCCTCGGCTCGTCCGACGAGGAAACCGACGAGCAGCTCGATCTCGATCTGCCGGCGAGCGTGACGAAGGTCGTGTCGAAAGGCTTCATGCGCGGCAACCTGCGCCTCGCCTCGGGCGGCCGCGCGCACGTCCACGACGCCGATCCTGTCGCGGCACTCGACGACATCGTCTCGTCCTATCCCGCGGTGGAAGGCGCAACCGCCCTCTACACGGACGGCTCGACCGCCTTCAAGGCCGAGACCGAGGTGATGTACCAGCGCACGACCGTCTCCGAGACCAAGCGCGTCTCGTCCGCGCGCACCACGTCGGACCGGATGGCGGAAGCGCGCCTGCGCGGCTACGAGGGCGTCGCGTGCTCCGAATGCCAGAACTTCACGATGGTGCGAAACGGCACCTGCCTCAAATGCGACACCTGCGGCTCGACCTCGGGCTGCAGCTGACGAAAAGAAGGGCGGAGCCGAACGGCTCCGCCCTTTCTCATTTCAAAAGAAGAAAAACGAATTTGGAGCGGGGAGCGAAGCGGCCCAACGTCTGTCGGATACGAAAGGCACCGCGATGCAGAACAGCCTCTTCGAGCTTCTCGAACTCCCTGACGGCCGCGTCTGCGTCGCGCGCCCTGCAACGTGCAATCAAGCGACGCTGATCGCAGGCTCCTTCGCGCGGATCGAAACGGCCGACATCGACACGCACACACCCGTCGGCGTCTATCCCTCGCGCAGCGAAGCGGAGCTTGCCATCCAGCGCGCCGCACCCTCACCGTCAGCCCACGACCCGCTCGCCCCTTTCGCAGCTTGGCGCCGTCCACGCTAAAACGACGGCCGCTCTCGCTTTCGCTCGCGTTCCTCCCCATATGCGCTAATATACAGTCGTCTGCGTATTCGAACGCGTATCCCGTCCCTCGCGCCCTCCGCCGAAGCAAAGCGGAACAGAGGTCGGACCAGCAGACTCACAACCAATCGGGCGCGAAGGAAAGACGGGCATAGAGCGTTGGGTTCGCAGCGGTTCGTTGAACCGAAGCGAGGCGCGCATGGCCCACTACATCCCAGGTTTGTCGCAGATCGTCTCCGGCATACGCGGCGTCGGAAGGCGCGACGTCTCCGAGACCGCCCCCAGCGCGCCCGTCAACGTCAGCCGTCTCGCGGCCCTCATCCCCGATCTGCGCCGCCGGCTTCCCATCGGAACCGCGCTCTCCGACGAGGCCCTGCTCGCGAGCCTCGTCTCCATCGCGCGCCACACATCGGAGGAAGCGCGATGGCGCGCGGCGGAAGCGTCCACACTCGGCCAGCATCTGGCTGTGGGAAGCAGGGATAAGTATCGCGATTTGGTGACTCTGATCGCGGTGTTGCCCAAGCCTTATCTGTGACCCGAGCCGAATCGGTCCACTATTGGACCAACGCGTACAAGTCCTCGAATTCAACGACCGAGCCCGCCGGGATAGGCAGGCTGCCTTCCGTGTTTTGCGTCTGTCCGTTTCGCGTCGAAAAAGAAGCCAGCCCCGTCTCGCGCTCGCCAAGCAATTGGGAGTGTTTCATGTCGCTTGCCGGTCTCCCGGCCCCGCCGTGGTCTACCTTCTGGCAGACCATCTCGACGCGGCCCTCGCCGCCGGGGAGGATCTTCTGAAATCCACGCTGAGCTGGAACGGGGGCGACGCCCGCGCGTCCGATCTCCTGGCTTCCAACCGCCGCGCCGAGCGCGCAGCGGTCGACGCCGTTCGCACGCTCGAACTCATGCTGCTCACCCGCGTCCTGAAATCGCGCGAAAGCGCCCGCGATCTCGCCAAGGCGGACGGCTTCTTCAAATCCATCGCCGGCCTCTACACGAGCGGAACCGCAATCGTTGCCGACGCGGCCCAGGAAATGGCCGACGAAACGGCGTATGCGTTCGATGCCGGTGACGGCGTAACGGGTTATCTCCGCTCGCGCGGGCTGATCGCGGCGGACGAAGCCGCACCTCTCGAAGCCGCTCAGCTCCCGGTCACCGAGGATCTGCTCGTGGCCGGGCGGATGCCGCTCGGCACGCTTCTCGATCTCATCGCGACCTTCCTCGATACGCTTGAGACGCATTACGAATTGTACGATCCGCCGGAGCGGAAGGGCACATCGCCGGCACGCGCCATCCCAGCAGACGCTCTCGTCTGAGCGCACACCGGCCGCGACCGGCGCACGGAAACAACAACGCCCCGGGGATCGGGCTCCCCGGGGCGTTGTCATGAGAAAATGGAGCACCTTCAGTAGTTCCGGCGCGTCACGTCTCCCGCTGCAAGCCGGGCCGCCCCGGTGTGCATATGGCGCGAGAACACCGAGATGTCGTTCGTCGCATCACGTGTAATCGGTGTCGGTCCGGAAACCAGACGCGGCGCAGGCGTGGGCCCTGAAACCAGACGCGGGGCCGGCGTACCCTGCCGCGGCTTCTGCCCGCTCGCCGTTTGCTGGCGTTGCTTGGTCCGGTAGGCCCGCGAGTTGCGGGGCTGATCGCGCTCCACGCGGCTGCGCACCCGAATGGGCTCGCCCGTCAAGTTCTTCGCCGAGTTGGGCTGCCGCTGCGGCTCCGGATCGGCGACATCGGTCGTCTCGATCAAGCTCGCGATCTGAACAGCCTCTACCTCCGATGCTGCCCCGTCGACGGCGGCGACCGCCGTCCCCGGCGTTTCGACAGCCACTTCGACCGCATCGACATCCGCCACCGCCACCTCGACCGTCGGCGCTCCTTGCTCGGCCCAGAGCGCTTCGGTTTCACCCGGCTGGGCTGCAAGAGCCGCTACGGCGGTCGCCGTCTCGACACCCTTCGGCGCGGAAAGCGCGGCAACCGCATAGGTCTGCGCAGCCCCGGCGTGGGCCTCGTCCAAACTTGCGAACTTACCGATGTACCCCGGCACCGCCTCGTAGCGGCGACGCTTCTGATAGGTCGCTTCCGCACGCGTCGGCGCGCCGATCACACGCACCTTGAGATGTGCCACACCGCGGCCCGCAAATCCGAGCTTCTGCGCGGTCGCCTTCGAGACGTCGAGCTTACGGCCGCGCCAGTAGGGTCCTGCGTTGTTGACGCGAACGACGGCGGACTTCTGGGTCGCGGGCGACCAGATCAGCAGCACCGTGCCATTGGGATAGATCGGGCTCGCCGCGTTGTCCGGCGTGTTCGCGCGGAACACCTCTCCCGAAGAGGTCAGGCCGCAAGGGTTGAGTCTGTCCTTCCGGCAGTCGTCGTAGAAAGACGTGTGAAGGGTTTCGTCGCGCCCGACCAGCGCCTTCGTCTCGGCGAGCGTCTTCACGCGGTGGCAAACACGGTTGTAACAGTAGGTCTTGCCGGGCGTCTTGGCCTCGGCCTGGCTGACCCCGAGACCGGCCGTCAGAACGCTGGCCGTCAGCATTGCGCCCCCGAATGCCGGTGCGAGCGAAACAACCGCCGCCCCCCGCAATCCTTGGACACACAAGGCCGCCAGCCTGTTCGCAAGGTCCCTCATCGATCAGCTCCATCGTCGTTGCAACTTTTTGGGTAGGCCTCGTTGGGAAGCCGACGCCCCCGCGCCGTTAACGCTCCCGAGGCGGCAAAAAGCAGGCACAACGAACGATGAAGAGCGGCCAAGTTGCCGCACCATCAAAACCGGGAATTATAAGAATTCCCGCTCCGCGAGCAGGCGGACGAGTGTTTCCCGCGCACTTTCGAGGCGCGCGCCATCCGGGGAGCGAAGCACCAGCTCCGTCCGGTAACCATCTGCGGTAAAAGAAGGATAGCTGCCCATGGCGACATCGGGGTAAGCCGCCTGATGCGCAGCGAAGAGATCGGCGATCTCGCCCTCGGGTTGCCGAAGGACAATCGACACACTGTTTATTTTCGCTCCCGTCCGGAGGCGTTCTGTCGCAGCCTGAAGCATCGATTCCATGATGTCCGGCACGCCGGCGAGCACGAAAACGTTGCCGATGGAGAAGCCCGGCGCCGCCGTGACGCCGTTTGGGATCAGCTCCGCACCTTCCGGAACACGCGCCATCCTGAGCCGGGCGGGCGTAAGCGCGATGTTCCGCGCGGCATAGACAGGCTGCATCATCGCCACCGCGCGCGGATCGATGTCGACGGGCACACCGAACGCCGCTCCGATGCTGTCGGCGGTGAGATCGTCGTGTGTCGGCCCGATGCCGCCTGTCGTAAAAAGATACGTGTAGCGCACGCGCAGCGCATTCACCGCAGCCACGATCTCGCTCACGTCGTCCGGCACGATGCGCACCTCACAAAGCCGGATCCCAATCGCATCGAGGTGCGCCGCGATCGTGCCGATGTTGCGATCCTTCGTGCGCCCGGAAAGAATCTCGTCGCCGATGATCAGCACCGCAGCCGTAATGTCACCACTGTCCGACACGTCACGCCTCTTCGATGTCCCGGCGCCAGCCTAACAAGCCCGCACCTTTGCCGTTGCGCGCCTGCGCATGCTGGCTTACGCCGGGGCTCGCCTCTTGTCCCGCGGCTTTTGGTGCAAACACCTAGCCCTTCACAATTGCTCACCGGATCGCACCTCGCCACCATGAAATTTCCGACACCCCTCGTCCGCGGCCGCCTCGTCCGCCGTTACAAACGCTTCCTCGCCGACGTCGCGCTCGACACGGGAGACGAGATCACGGCGACATGCCCGAACACCGGCTCCATGCGCGGCCTGACCGATCCAGGGTCCGTCGTCTGGCTCTCGGTGAGCGACAGCAAGACGCGCAAGTACGCCCACACATGGGAAATGGTAGAAGCAGACCTCGGCCAGGGCCCGACCCTCGTCGGCATCAACACGAACCACCCCAACCGTCTCGTGGCCGAAGCCGTGAGCGAGGCGCGCATTCCCGAGATCGCGGGCTATGCCACCGCGCGCCGGGAAGTGAAGTACGGCCTGTCGAGCCGCATCGATCTGCTCCTGGAAGACCCGGCCAAAGGTCTCGCCTACGTCGAGGTCAAGAACGTCCACCTCTCGCGAACGCCGGGCCTCGCCGAGTTTCCCGATTCCGTCACCGAGCGCGGCGCCAAGCATCTCCGCGAGCTCGCCGCCATGGTCGAAGCCGGCCACCGTGCCGTGATGGTCTATCTGATTCAGCGCGCGGACGCGGATCGCTTCACCTTCGCAGCCGACATCGACCCGAAATACGCCGAAGCCTACACGCTCGCCTGCGCCGCCGGTGTCGAAGCCATCGCCTACGCGTGCACGCTGACGCCCGAAGAGATCACGATCGCGCGATCCGTTCCGATTGTTGCGCCGCACGATTGATTGCGCGCCGAGCGCGTACGACATCTGATGCGGATCGCCAGGAGCTTTAAATCATGAGCCTGAAATCATGAAGTCCGACAAAGACTGGAAAAAGGAACTGTCGCAAGAGCAATACGCGGTGCTGCGCGAGCACGGCACCGAGCGCGCCGGCACCAGTCCGCTCGATAAAAACTATGCGCCCGGCGAATACCGCTGCGCCGCCTGCGGGTTGCCGCTCTTCTCATCCGAAACAAAATACGATTCCGGCAGCGGCTGGCCGAGCTTCTGGGCCCCGCTCGACGAAGCGGTCGGCACCTCGACGGACTTCAAGCTCATCTACCCACGCACCGAAGTCCATTGCCGCCGTTGCGGCGGGCACCTCGGACACGTGTTCGAGGATGGCCCCGAACCCACCGGCCAACGCTATTGCATGAACGGCGTCGCGCTCGACTTCGTGCCGAAGGAAGACTGAACATCCCCGCCCCTTCGTGTCATCCCGAACGCGCAGAGCGCGATCCGGGACCCAGCGCAAGATGCGTCGAAGACGCGATATTTTTCGCGGTAGAAGCTTCTCCTGGGTCCCGGCTCTGCGCTCGGCTCTCGCCTCGCTTGGCCAGGATGACACAATGGCGAGGGGCGGCCGCCCCTCCTACTCCGCCGCCTCGCGGTGGCTCGCCAGAACCTGATCGGCAAGCCGCCCGGTCAGCTCCGCCAGATGGTGGAACGAGGCCGTATACGTCCCGACCCCGGTCGTTGCCGAGCGCAGTTCCACGATCAGATCCTCGATCTCCGAGTCCGGAATGTGCGCGGACACGACATCCCATCCCGGCCAACCGGGGCGCGCGTCGAAGCCCAGGATCTGCCCGCGCCGCTGCGAGATCATGCCGTTGACGCGCGCGGTCGCCTCCGAAGGCACCGCGATGTCGACGGCCATCACGGGCTCCAGCAACACCGGCTGACACTTCGGCATTCCCTCGCTCATCGCGAGCCGCCCCGCCTGGCGAAACGCCATGTCGGAACTGTCCACCGTGTGAAACGAGCCGTCCTTCAGCGTCACGGCCACATCGACAACGGGAAAGCCGAGCGGCCCCGTCTTCATGTAGTCGGAGACGCCGATTTCCACCGACGGAATGAACTGCTTCGGCACCACGCCGCCCGTGATCGTGTCGTTGAACGTAAAGCCCGACCCGCGTGGCAACGGCGCGATGTCGATCAGGACATCGCCAAACTGCCCGTGCCCGCCGGACTGCTTCTTGTGCCGCCCCCGGATCTCGATCGGCTTTCGGATCGTCTCCTTGTACGGCACCTGCCGCTTCCGCCGCTCGACCACCACGCCGTATTTGCGCGCGAGCCGCTCGAACGCGACACGGAGGTGCATCTCGCCCTGCCCCTTGAGCAGCACCTGGTGCGTTTCGCCCGCGTGCTCCACCACGAGGGACGGATCTTCATCGACGAGTTTTCCGAGCGCGGCGGAAAGCTTCACCTCGTCCTTGCGGTCTTTGAGACCGATCCCGGATACGAGCACAGGCTCCGGCACATCCGGCGCGGCAATCGCGGCGACGCCGCCTTTCTCCGCCGAGATGGTATCGCCGGTCTTCACCCCGTCGAGACGGCCGAGCGCGACCAGATCTCCGGCGCGCGCTGCCGCCTTCTTGAGCGTCTCTTCGCCCTTAAGCCCGAACACGCCCGCCACGCGCTCTTCCACGGCTTCGCCCCCGGTGACGGTCGCCCCGTCCGGCACATCGCCCGAAAGAACGCGCGCAATCGAGAGCTTGCCGCCGTGCCCCGTGTGCAGCGTCTTGAGCACGTACGCCGCGCTTTTTGCGCCGTCCACGCCGAGCCGCTGCGCTGTGCTTTCGACGAACGGCACTTCATGCCGCAGCGCTTTCAACAGCCGTAAAATACCGTGGCCCCGCTCCGCGCTGCCGAGCAGAACCGGACAGATCAGCCCGTCGCTGAACTCGCGCACGAGGTCCGAGAACACGAGTTCCTTATCCGGTGCCACATCGGAGAGCAGTTGCTCCATCAGCGTATCGTCGTAGTCGGCAAGCTGCTCCAGCATGTGGAAGCGCGCTTCCTTCTCGCGGCTGAGATCGTTGGGCTTGATCTCGACCATCTCGGACGGTGCATCCTTGCGGAACAGAAACGCCCGTTCGAGAGCGAGATCGATGAAGCCTGTCGCAACGCCGTTCTCCCAGATCGGGATCTGGCGGAGCACGAGCGGCTTGGTGGAGGCCGGCTGCAACGCCGGCACGATGTCGCGAATGGGGGTTTCGCAGGCGTCGATCTTGTTGAGGAAGAGAATGTGCGGAATGCCCCGGTCCTCAAGCTGCTTGAGGATGACCTGCAGCGCGGGCACACGCTTGGGATCGGGCTCCGACACCACCACCGCCGCATCGCACGCGGTCAGCGCGAGCGCGCCTTCGTGCTGGAATTCGATGGAACCGGGACAGTCGATGAAGGTGAAACTATCGCCGAGGAACTCGGCATCCGCGATGTTGAGCTGAACGCTCATGCCATGGGCGCGGGCTTCGGGAGAGCCGTCGCCCACGGTGCTCTTATCGGCCACTCGACCGGCACGGGCCACGCCGCCCGTGCGGGCGAGAATGGCGTCGAGCAGCGTCGTCTTGCCGGAGAGAAACGGGCCGATCAGTGCAATGCAGCGGGTGCTGCGGCCCGAAGGAAGCCCTGAGCCGGCACCTTGTGTGCCTCTCGGGCCGTCGGATTGCCCCATGGTGTCCTCCTTCCCGCGTCCCGGACCGAGGTCCGGGTTCGCCGTTATGAGGCGCAGAGGAATGCGCGTCGCGCATCCCGCGCCTCACGAAGGAGCGCGACAGGCCGATGGTCGCCCCGGCCCGGCAAAGACGCAAGAGCCTTACGTGCGAAATCTTCGGATAAGGAGAAGCGCGTAGGCAGAATCACAGTGCGCACCAGGGCGGGCGAAACAGCCCTCCGGCAAGTTATTGCAACGCAATAAGTATTCGCAGCCGCAGAACCGAATTCGTGAAAAATGTTACGAAAAATTACTTGAACTAAGTCCATACTGGCCGCATCATGAAAGTGTTGTTTGAGGAGCGTAAAATGCCCTCCAGGCAGCAACCTGAGCAGGTCGAACCGGCAACCTTTTCAACAAGCCGGAAGAGGCAAGGGCTAGGCGAAGAGCGAAGGGATCCAATGGCATGGAACCAGTTGGCCTGATGCAGCGCTTAACCTCCAGGAGGAAGCCTCAGATGAGTAAAGAGTCACTCAGTAAATCACTGGAAAAAGCGGCCGACGCTGCGGGCTATGCCATGGCAGCGACCGAATCCGACTTGATCGAGTGGACGGTTCTCCAGCCCGAAGTGGCCCTGCGCAATGGCCACGTGACCGCCGCGAACCGCAAGAAGCGGATGTCGCTTCCGTTTGCGCGCTTCGAGCACTGGATCGAACAGATCCTCTCACTGCCGGAATTCGGCCGCGCCCACGCTCCGCGCCTTCTTCTGCCGAGCCGCTGACGCGGCGTCAGCAGACCGCGTACAACCGCAAGGGTCTGAGCCGCCTCAGGCCCTTGTTGCGTGATGAAACGATCGAGTTCGCCCACCGATCCGCACCGCTGCTTACGTATTTTCCGCGCACCCCCGCGCGTTGACACCTCCCCCAACCGATGAGAGCTTTTTTCGACGGAATGGATGCAGTCCGTCCGTCCGCGTGTCAGCTCTTACGCAGATCATGAGGGGACCAACTTATGCGCCGTGCTTTCCCGTTGCTCGCTGCCATCGTTCTCGGCGCAACCGCCGTCGCAGCGCAGAACATCGCCCCGATCAAGGAGCGCAAGGCCCACTTCGACGAGATGGGCGATGCCGTGAAGCCCGTCGGCGCCATGTTCAAGGGTGAGCAAGCCTTCGAGTTGGCGGCCGTGCAATCCGCACTCACGGTCATCCGCGAAAAGACCGCCGTTCTGCCGGACCTCTTCCCTGAGGATTCGAAGGAAGGCGAAGAAACGCGCGCGCTCCCCGCGATCTGGAACGACAAAGAGGACTTCAACAACCGCTTCAAGAAACTCGCGGACGCAGCCCAAGCTGCCGAGCCCGCCATCACCGACGAAGCGAGCTTCAAGACGGCATGGAAGGATCTCGTCGGCAACTGTAGCGGCTGCCACAAGAACTATCGTAAACCGAAGGAGTGAGACGGCGCGGGAGCGATGCGATGACCGAGACCGCCCGCGCACATGCCAGCGTTCCAGCCTGGGATCTGCCCACCCGCGCCTTCCACTGGACGCTCCTTGCGCTCATCGTTTGGGCATGGGTGAGCGTCAGCTTCGCCGAAGCGCTCGGCGACACGACGCTCGTCTACCACCGCGCCAACGGCCTCGCGATCCTCACGCTCATCATCTGGCGCATTCTGTGGGGCTTCGCCGGTTCCTCCACCTCGCGCTTCGCAGGCTTCGTGCAGGGTCCGGTCACGGTTGCGTCCTATGCGAGCGCGCTTCTTCGCGGCCGCGCCGCGCGCTATCTCGGGCACAACCCGATGGGCGGGCTTATGGTGCTGGCGCTGCTCGCAACCGTCGCGACCATCGGCAGCCTCGGCCTCTTCGCCGTGGACGACAACGATCTCGTCGGCGGGCCGCTGTATCGCCTCGTCGGCGAAAGCCAGAACGTCCGCCTCACACGGCTGCACGATCAGGTCTTTTACAATGCGCTGCTGCCGCTCGTGATGCTGCACATCGCGGTCAATTCGCTTTACACGCTGGTCAAGAAAGACCCGCTGATCCAGGCGATGGTGACGGGCCGCAAACCGGCGATGGAATACGCCGACGCCCCGCGCGCCGGGCTCGCTTCGGTGGGACGCGCCCTGATCGTGCTCGCGATTGCAGCGACCATCGTCCTCGGCGGCATTCTCGCCCTCGGCGGCAGCCTCAGGCTTTGAGGGGTGCCATTTCCGGGGAACACCCATCCCCTCAAACCGCAAAGTGTCTGGTTCCCGCCCTTCGGCGGGATGACGGTGGAGGGTGGGTGACTGGCCCTGTCCCATAGCACCGTCATCCCGGCGCAGGCCGGGATCCAGACAGGCTTCCGCGATGGGGCGGCCTACTTGAGATTCCCGCAGAAGCGCTGAATGCGCGCGCAGGCGTCCGTCAACGCTTCGGTCGACGTCGCATACGAGATGCGGAACGCGGGCGATCCTTCGAACGCGGCGCCGTGCACCACCGCAACGCCTTCGTCCTCCAAAAGCGCCGTCACGAAATCCTCGTCCGTCGCAATCGTCTTGCCCGTGGGCGTCGTCTTGCCGATCGCACCTGCACAACTCGGATAGACGTAGAACGCGCCCTCGGGCTTCGGGCAATTGAGCCCCGACGCCTGGTTCAACATGCTCACCACGAGATCGCGGCGGGCAACGAACACCTTGTTGTTCGCGGCGATGAAGTCCTGCGGGCCGTTGAGCGCCTCGACGCCCGCCCACTGCGTAATCGAACACGGGTTCGATGTCGACTGCGACTGCAGCTTGCCCATCGCCTTGATCAGCGGCTCGGGACCCGCCGCATAGCCAAGCCGCCAGCCGGTCATGCAATACGCTTTCGACAAACCGTTCATGGTCAGCGTGCGATCGTAAAGCCGCGGCTCAACCTGCGCCGGTGTGAAGAAGCGAAGCCCGTCGTAGAGCAGGTGCTCGTACATATCGTCGGTCAGCACCCACACGTGGCTGTTCTTCGGCTGAAGCAGCACGTCCGTCAGCGCCTTGAGGTCCGCCTCCGAGTACGCCGCACCCGTCGGGTTCGACGGCGAGTTGAGGATCAGCCACTTCGTGGCCGGCGTGATCGCACGGTCGAGCGCCTCGGCCTTGAGGCGATAGCCGTCCTCGGGCTTCGTCGGCACGAACACCGGCTTGCCGCCGCCGAGCAGCACGATGTCGGCGTACGACACCCAGCACGGCGCCGGGATCACGACCTCGTCGCCCGGGTTCAGCGTCGCGAGCAACGCGTTGTAGAGAACCTGTTTGCCGCCCGTGCCCACCGTCACCTGGCTCGTCTTGTAGTCGAGACCGTTGTCGCGCTTGAACTTGGCCACGATCGCAGCCTTGAGCTCGGGGATGCCGTCCACGTCGGTGTACTTGGTCTTGCCGTCCTTCAGCGCCTGGATAGCGGCGAGCTTGATATTGTCCGGCGTATCGAAATCGGGCTCGCCCGCCGAAAGCGAAATGATGTCCCGGCCCTCGGCCTTGAGCTGGCGCGCCTTCATGGAGACGGCGATGGTGGCGGACGGTTGAATGCGGTTCAGGCTGTCGGCAAAAAAGCCCATCTCTGGCGTCTTTCGTTTGCGGTTGAGGGCGCAGATGGCGCCGCAAAATCCAATATTGCGCCGCATCACGCCCTTGAGAAGCGGCGGGGACGCTACGCCGCGGTGTGCGGAAGTCAATACGCCTCTCGTCCAGTATTTATGTTTACCCGATCTTACCGTGTGACGTCTAAGGCACAGGGATCGACGAGAGAGGGCCTGTCTCGGGAATAGCTCGGCTTTGCCACAATCCGAGCAAACCCCAGCCACAGCGGGAGATTGTCTTACTCGCGATCACACCGGCTGGAATCGCAGCCAGAGAGGAGACCTCCCACCGATGACGCGCATCAGACTGACATCCGCGCAACGCAAGCACCTGCCGGACCTCGTCGCGGGGTTCGCAATCGTGGCGCTTCTGCTGGCGCTGATCGGTTGGCACATCGGCATCGTCCTCGGCATCGACGGCTCCGTCGTAGCAGGTGTGGACTGGAACGCCTCCATGGTCCTCCTGGCGGGCGCCTTCATCGCCATGACCGTGTTCAATATGGCCTTCTTCCGCCATCTGAGCCGCGTCCGCGCGCAGGACCGCAAGCGCATCACCAGTCTCCGCGCCCGGCAATCCAGCCGCCGGCTCGGCTCGTAAAAGGGAAAACGCCGCAAAATCGCCCCGTGCAGGGCGTAAATCCCAGTATTGTGAACCTTACACGCACGATAAGCATTGTAGGCAGACACCGAAAAAGTACAGAATTGCGTAGGATAGAGACTGCCAGAGGGCTGCAATCATGATGCTTCGCCGCTTCGCTCTCACCTCCACACCGGCCGCCCGCTCTGGCGCGATTCTGGCCCTTTGCGCGTTGGCAGGGGCAGGCGTCATCGCCTCGGCAAATACGGAAGCCGTCGTCGCAAAGCGCTTTACCGTCGCGTTGGAAGCCCCGTCGCAGCAGACATCGCCGTCCGAAACGGCATCGAACCGCACGCTCGTATCCGGAACGGAAGCCTATTGGCTGTCGGAACGTCAGCGCCTCGACAGCGACGGCGTATCCGTGGAGCCCGCAGCCTGGTCCGGTCCGATGGCTCCCGGCCTTACGGTCGGCGACCGCTTCACTCTGCCCGGCGGCAAGGCCGAGCGCGTCCTCCAGGTCGTCGCCATCGCCGACATCGAGCCCACGCCCGGAACGCTCCAGAGTACGCTCCAGACAGGCACCGCCGCGCCCGGACGGCAGATCGCCATCACCTGCCGCGATTTGACGGCGCCGGACGGCCACACGCATCTCGTGACGTTCGTCGTCCCCGCCGGCACCGCACTCGCCTCTCAAAAGCAGCCGCCGCAGACACTCTAACGCTCTCGGGAGACATCTCTCGCGTTCGGCGCAACCGTTCCGGCGGCGGTTTCGTCTTTGTGGCCGCGAAAGCCCACGCTCGTCGTCCCTGCGCGCCGCGGCGTCTCTCCCGTTGCGCGGATCGGCCGTGCCCCTATGATGGCGCCGCGGGCATCGGGGAGCGGCGCCCGCCACACAGCGCATGACGGCTCACGCGTGAAGCCGAGGGAGTTCGCGGAATGAGGCTCAATCCCCCCACAATCCTGATCTTCCTGATCTCGTTCGTGCTCGCGACGCTGGCGCTCATCACCAAGCTCGGCTTTGTGCCGGTGCCGCGCTACCTGCCCCACCAGGAATTCTGGCTGGCCATCATCGCCTATCTCACGCTGATGATCGGCAATCTTGTACGCGGCCTCTGACGGTCTGTCGTCCCGGCCCAAAAGCTTCGAAGACACAAAAAACGGCTGCACAGCAGCCCGGGAGCAAGGCGACCCGGCGCCAGTGCGCCGGCCATCCACAGACATCCCATCCCTTATCCGAAGTTTCTCGCAACTTGCGTACGAAACAAGAAAACCCTTACCAAGCGAGCGGCTTGCGATCCCGGAAAAAGCCGCCGGTCGGCCCATCTTCCGGCAAGGTCGCGAGCCACACCGCCGTATCGGCACCTTCCTCGACGGTGCGCTCCGCATTGGCCCCGCCCATATCGGTTCTCACCCAGCCGGGGCACATGGAATTCACCTTGATGTCGCCCGGACCGATCTCGGACGCCGTGAGCCGTGTCAACGCGTTGAGCGCGGTCTTGGACATCCGATAGGCCGGATACCCGCTCCCCATCTCCGCAAGCTGCCCGGCGATGGACGACACGTTGACGATCCGCCCGTAGTCTTGCTCCCGCATCAGCGGTAAGGCAGCCTGGATCAGCCGGATCGGACCGAGCAGGTTGGTTTCCATCGTGCGCCGCACGGTGTCGGACTTGAGATCGAAAAAGCTGGCGTTGAAACCGCCCGGCTCGTCGATCAGGATCGCCGCGTTGTTGACCAGGATGTCGAGGCGCCCGTAGAGCCGCTTCACGTCCGCGACGGCCTCAGCCGCACTGTCCTCCCGGTCCACGTCGAGCGCCACCACCGGCACCTCAAGCCCTTCGGATTGCAGCTTCTCCGCAGCCTTCGCACCGTCCTCAGGATCGCGTGCGCCTATCACAGCCAGCACGCCGAGGCGAGCGAGCTGCCGCACGATTTCGAACCCGATGCCTCTATTCGCGCCCGATACGAGTGCGGTCCGAGTGGCAGTCATCGATATCTCCTTGCGCGCAAATCACGATGCGCCGAGAAACTTTAGCCAAATCCCCGCGCCGCGCAACGCGGCTTGCGCCTGTCGGACAGGCGGGGCGCAATCCTCGCATCCACATAATCTTGAAACACAAAAAGGCCGCCCGAGGATGGGGCGGCCTTCTCAGTCTTGCCGACTGAACCCTTCGTGTGCGCTCAGCGCCCCGGCGGATAGAGCCAGGACGGACCGACCGACCCGCCGCGCGTGGGCTGGGCAGCCAAGCCGTTATTGAACGAGCTGGGCGAGAAGTCGAAGCTGCTGCTCGACATCGACTCGCCGACAGGCGGCATCAGAGAACTCCCATCCATGTCGAGAAAACCCGTCGCCGGCCCCGCGTTGGACTTTGCCTGCGCCCCGCCGGATTGCATGGCCCCATGGTTCTCCACCTGGAAGGCGAGCGCCGCATGGGGCGCAACCGCAACCATGGCGCCCAGCGCCGCCGCAAAAAGGACCTGTCTTGTTGCCGTCTGCTTCATTGCCAACCCACCGCAATTCTCTGGCTTTGGATCCAAGATGATATCTGAATCGGGACATTCAAAGGGCAATCCTAGCATCTCCCTCGCGAATCGACCGCAATTCCAGAGCCTGTGGCGCAGACGCCACGCCGCTCAACGGCCTCGGCCGCGCGAACCGTCCGTCGGGCAGTAATCGATCGCCGCGGGCGTCCCGGCAAGCAGGCGGCACACCTCGTCTTTCCGGGCGAGGTTCGCCCTGAGCTGCGCACCCGTCACCTTCATCCCGCGTTTCCGGCCGGCCTCGGCCAGATACTCGTCGTTGCAGTATGGCGTAGAAATCCAGCCGCCGTCTTTCGTAGCCTGGAATCCGTCCTTGCAGACGATCCGAGCCTCGGCCCCACTCCAAAAGCTCGCGAACAGCACGGCAGCCCCTGCGATAGCCAGACGTTGGAACATGGCGGTCCTCCTGTCTGAGCAAAGTGGGAGAAGAGTTGCCTGCGCACAAGTCCCACCCTTCCCTCTGCGGGCCCGGCACGCCATATTCCCGCGATGGCCTCTCCTCCGAAGAAACCCGCAGCCGCTAAGGCGCCGCGCCCCTCGCGCGGGCGCTCCGGCAAGCCTGCCGCGCCGCCAGTCGAAACCGAAGCCGGAACGCCGGGTTTCGGGGAAGCGCCGCAAGCCGCCTTTACGGCCTCCGGTCCGCTGGGCGCGTTCGCGCCCGCCTACTTTGCCGAACAAGCCCGTCAAGACGCCGAAGCGAAGGCCGCAAAGCCTGAACTGCCCGCCCTGCGCCAAAGTGGACCGCTCCCGCCGCGCGCCGCCGCTGGCGAAAGCCTCGGCGACAGCCTGAACGCTATTCTCACGCGCCCCAACGAGCGCACCGACCGCGCCCGCGAAATCCTCGCACGCCAGCCGATGATCGCGGCGCACCCGCTCGTCTCCGGCGACATGCCGATGTTCATGCCGCATCGTCCCGAGCGCCCCGAGAAAAGCGAAGGCGGCGTCGCGTTCCAGCTCGTGTCCGAATTCGAACCCCGAGGCGACCAGCCGACAGCCATCGCCGAACTCGTGAAAGGCGTGCGCGACCGCGAGCAGACGCAGGTGCTGCTCGGCGTCACCGGCTCCGGAAAGACGTTCACGATGGCTCAGGTCATTGCCGAGACCCAGCGTCCGGCGCTCGTGCTCGCACCGAACAAGACGCTCGCGGCCCAGCTCTACGGCGAGATGAAGAGCTTCTTCCCCGACAACGCCGTCGAATACTTCGTCTCCTACTACGACTACTACCAGCCTGAGGCTTATGTCCCGCGCACGGACACCTACATCGAAAAAGAAGCCGACATCAACGAGCAGATCGACCGCATGCGCCACGCGGCGACGCGTGCGCTGCTCGAACGCGACGACGTGATCATCGTCGCCTCCGTCTCCTGCATTTACGGTATCGGCTCCGTCGAGACCTACACGGCCATGACGTTCGCGGTGAAGGTGGGCGAGCGCCTCTCGCGCGACCAACTCCTCGCCGATCTCGTCGCCCTGCATTACAAGCGCAACGACGCGGCCTTCGTGCGCGGCAGTTTCCGCGCCCGCGGCGACACGGTGGAGGTGTTCCCGGCGCACTACGAGGACCGCGCCTGGCGCATCTCGCTGTTCGGCGACGAGGTGGAAAGCATCGTCGAGTTCGATCCTCTCACAGGACAAAAGACGGACGATCTCGCGCTCGTGAAGTTCTACGCCAACTCGCACTACGTGACGCCGAAGCCGACGCTGCAACAGGCCATCAAGAGCATCAAGACCGAGCTCAAGCAGCGCCTCAACGAGTTGTACGACACCGGCAAACTGCTCGAAGCCCAGCGCCTGGAACAGCGCACCGTCTTCGACATGGAAATGATGGAAGCGACCGGCTCCTGCGCCGGCATCGAGAACTACTCGCGCTATCTTACCGGCCGCAACCCCGGCGATCCGCCGCCGACGCTGTTCGAATACCTGCCCGACAACGCGCTCGTGTTCGTGGACGAAAGCCACGTCACCGTCCCGCAGATCGGCGGCATGTTCCGCGGCGACTACCGGCGGAAGGCGACGCTTGCGGAATACGGATTCCGTTTGCCCTCCTGCATGGACAATCGTCCTCTGCGGTTCGAGGAATGGGACGCGATGCGCCCGCAGACCGTCGCCGTGTCCGCGACACCGGGCGGCTGGGAGATGAACGAGACCGGCGGCGCCTTTGCCGAGCAGGTCATCCGCCCCACCGGCCTCATCGACCCCGTGGTCGAAGTCCGCCCCGCAAAGAGCCAGGTCGACGATCTGCTCGACGAGGTGCGTCAGGTGGCCAAGAAGGGCTACCGCGCACTCGTCACCACGCTCACCAAGCGCATGGCCGAGGATCTTACCGAATACATGCACGAGGCGGGCATCCGCGTGCGCTACATGCACTCCGACATCGAGACGCTGGAGCGCATCGAGATCATCCGCGATCTGCGCCTCGGCGCATTCGACGTGCTGATCGGCATCAACCTTCTGCGCGAGGGCCTCGACATTCCCGAATGCGCCCTCGTCGCCATTCTGGATGCCGACAAGGAAGGCTTCCTCAGAAGCGAAACCTCGCTCGTGCAGACCATCGGCCGCGCCGCGCGCAACGTGGACGGCCGCGTGATCCTCTACGCGGACACGATCACCGGCTCCATGGAGCGCGCCATGGCCGAGACGGACCGGCGCCGCGAGAAGCAGGTCGCCTACAACGTCGAGCACGGCATCACACCTGCAAGCATCAAACGCAACATCGCCGACGTTCTATCGTCCGTTTACGAGCAGGATCACGTGACGGTCGATACAGGCCTCGCCGACAGCCCGGCCGTGGGGCACAACCTCGCGGCCGTGATCGCAGACATGGAGCGGCGCATGAAGGATGCCGCCGCCGATCTCGAATTCGAAACGGCCGCGCGCCTGCGCGACGAGATCAAGCGCCTGCGCGAGACGGAACTCGCGATCTCCGACGACCCGCTCGCGCGCCAGTCCTCGATCGAGGATCAGGCAGGCAGTTTCAAAGGCGAACGCAAATACGGCGCGAAGGCCAACATGCCCGCGACCGGCAAGCGCCGGGGTTCCCCCCCTCCCAACCTCCCCCACAAGGGGGGGAGGAGCACCGGAGCAGTCCGACGCTCGACGAAATTCACCTCCCCCTGGTGGGGAGGGGTCAGGGGTGGGGGGAACCCCGGCGTCGCGGATTTCGCAGGAGTACGAGCCCGTGCAGCCGACCTACGCCCAATCCTCGACCCAACCCTCGTCGCGCGTCCGCAAACCCTCGCTCGACGACATGGGCCCCGGCACGGATCGCCCATTGCCTCGCCGCGAAGCGGCAAGCGGCCAAGCGGCCGCCGGGCCCGAGGGCCGCCCTCGCGGAGGGCCAGGCGCATTAGCGCCGTCACGGCCCGTGAGCGGAAAAGATGTGGACCCGCGGACCAAAGCCGGCGCATTCGGTGAGAACGTCCGCGGCCCGCACAAGCCGACCCTCGACGAAATGGGGCCGCACGCCTCGCTGCCGGTGAAGCAGAAGGCAGGCCCGCTCCCCAAGAAACCGGATCTCACGGCCAAGCCATCACGCACCGTCGAGATCGAGACGCCAACCGAGCAGAAACGCCGCAAAGGCCGCTCGCGCAAAACCGGCCGGCCGGGGGCTTAGGTATCGCCGTCGCGGCCGTTGCGTCACGCCGCGACAGCGACATCGCCGCGCCGCACCAACCGCTCCCACAGCATCAGCGCATAAAGCACCAGCACGCACGCGATAATCAGCTCTTCGAGTTCGCTGTGCCGGATCGCGAGCAGCCAATGGTCGCCGCCGGCTCCGCCCGAGGCAAGATGCCGGATGCCCTTGGTGGCGAACACCAGCGCCGCCGGGAACATCAGCCGGCGGTCCGGCCAAAGCACGGGCGGCACCACGCTTTGCAGCAAGCGCACCGGATATCGCCAGCCGAGCGGCACCAGAATGCACGCCACGATCAGCCACGCATTCACGATGCCGCGCGGCAGACGGTTGAACAGCAGCGGCCACGTGTTGTGGAGGTTCCCCTCGTTCTCGTGGTTGTGTTCGAGGAAGTAATCGGGCGGCGTCCAGCCGAGATAATGCTGTCCCCAATTCAGGTCCTCCCCAGCGAAGAAGATCATCGCCGCGATGAACAGCCCGAGCCAGACCTTGAGCTGCCATTCGAGAGGCTGCGCGGCGCGCACAAGGATCAGCGCCACGATCACGGCCGCCGACAGCGTGAGCGCGCCCGTCACGCTTTCGCGGATGCTGGTGTGCGAATCGAGGACGATGCGCTTCAGCTCGCCGCCCATGTACCCAGCCGCCAACGCTGCCCCGAGCAGCATGACCGGCGCGCCGATATGCAAGAACCAAAATCCGAACGAACGATGCCGCCAGTAACGAACCTCAGACCCGACGTCAGCCATACTCTCTCCATTGCCGCGGCAAGACGCTACGGAAGGCAACCGGCCATCGAGACCGCGAAGCCACGCGTCGCAAGCGTCATCGTTTCACGAAACCGACAAAATGATGCATCGGCCCGCCCGCCGCGTCACGTCAAAATTCGGGCCCTCGATCGGCATTCCCACACGCGAAGCATCTTGACGGGGCGGCCCGCGCCGCAGACGGTGGCGCCGTTCACATATCTTTCGGACGGACATAAAGGGGGAAACGGCATGGGCAGGTTCGGACGCGTCTTTTTCACCGGCCTTTTGGCCGCCCTTCCGCTGATGCTCACTATTTTTGTGACCGTCTGGCTGCTTTCCCTCGTCAATCAGTATTTCGGTCCGGGCAGCGGCTTCGGCCGCTTTCTCACGTCCCTCGGCTTCGGCGTCGGAACCTCCGAGATCGCCCCGTATCTAATCGGCCTCGCCCTGATCGGCACCGCCATCTACGCGCTCGGTCTGCTCGTACACTCTCGTCTCGGCAACTGGGTCGCCACCCTGTTCGACCGCCTCATCCGCCGCATCCCGCTCGTGTCGAACGTCTACGATCTGTCGAACCGCTTCGTCTCCATCGTCGATACCAAGAACGGCGACAGCCTGAAGAGCATGAGCCCAGCCTGGTGCTATTTCGGCGGCAAGCCCGGCGCCGCCGTGCTCGCGCTTCTTCCGTCGAAAACCCCGATCCAAATCGGCGGCACGACCTACTTGCCCGTTCTGGTGCCGTCCGCGCCGGTGCCCTTCGGCGGCGCGCTGATTTACGTACCCGAGACCTGGGTCGAACTGGCCGACTTGAAGATCGACGACCTGATGAGCGTCTACGTCTCGATGGGCCTTACGCCACCGACAGCAAGCCCAGCGGCAATCGCCGCGACATCTGGGACCTGAACACGTCCCTACCGCTCTTCCGGCGTGAGGAGACCGATCGCCTACGACCTGTAGGCCAGACGCAGCCCGCCCCAGTGCCGCTCTTTCACGACGATGGGCGCGGAAACGTCGACCATGGGCACGTACGTGTTGCCCATGTCGCGCATATACGTCTGCACGAGAAAACGCTTGCGGTTTGTGCCCGCCCCGAGCCCGACGCGGTCGTTGAACATGCGCCGGTTGCGGCAATGGGCGGCGTTCCAAACAGGGTCGGCACCCTGGGGCTTCGAGAATTGGCTGTTATGCGTCGGCAGATACCCGTTCACATCGACCGGCGCGCAGAACACGACGCGCGCGTCGAACGCCAGCGCCTCGTCGATGATCGGCGTCACGATGCGATCGAACGCCTCCGCATAGACCGTCGTGAACTGCTGGGGATTGGAATTGGCGATCGCCTTGTAATCGCGGTCGAACAGCATCTCGGGCCTGAGCAGACCTCGATCGAGCGCGTCTTCGAGAGCCCGCGCAACGGTCGCGGCCCGCCCGATCACCTCGAAAACGAAGGGCGCATCCGCCGTCTCTACGCCGGACTCGACGCTGGTCGTGATCAGAACCTCGCCTGACACCTGCAATTCGCCCACACGCCCTTCCACACGCCCGATGTCGGCAGCAGACAGCCGAAGCCCCTCGATCACACGCTCCACACCCGCAAGGAGCGACTGGCTGCGCGTATCGATGGCCGCCGCAGCCGCTTGAATATCGGACGCCTGCCCAAGCAGATTACCCACGGTCTTCTCGATGGAATCGATCGTCCCGGAAATGGATGAAGCGCTCGCGTCCACGGACTGCGCCAACTCCGCGCTCTCGCTCCCCTTCTCGATCAGAAGGTTTGCCTTACTCGCGAGATCCCCGACCGTGGACGTGATCTCCTTCGTCGCCTGCGCCGTCTGACCGGCCAGCGCCTTCACCTCCGCGGCGACAACGGCGAATCCGCGTCCGGCCTGGCCCGCGCGCGCAGCTTCGATCGTTGCGTTGAGCGCCAGCAGGTCCGTCTGCCGCGTGATCATCTCGATCCCAGCGGCGACTTGGGAGACCTTTCCCAGCGCCTCCTGCAGCACATGCAAAAGATCGCGTTGTTCGGAGACGGTCCGCACAAGAGCCTGAATGGTGTCGAGTGCGCCGCGCACGGCCGTTGCGGATTGAGAGATGTCGTCGTTGGCGCGCTGCGCCACGTCGAGACTGGCGTGCGCGCCCTCGGCGATACGCTCGTTTTCGGCGCTGAGGGCCCGCATTTCCCCGCCGATGCCCTGCATCTCGGCGCTCTGGGCCTGGACCCGGTTTCCAAGTTCCTTGACGGTGCAGGCGACATCGATGATCTGGTGCCCGACGCCGGTCGCCTCTTGCGCAAATCGCGCGACCACATCGGAAACGGCATCATCCGCAAGCCGGGAATGCGCGCCTGCTTCGGCATCGTTGCGTGCGGTCGAAATCGTCCGATTCTGCATCATGCAAAGGAGATAGCCGATTCGAACGACTACGGAACATCGCCGGACCTGCGACTTTAGGCAAACTCCTGCCGGCGCCAGCGCCGGAACCCTCCTGTGGGCCGACTGGTTTTCTCTGTGTCCCGGAGAGCTCGAAAGGAGACCCCTATGCCCAAGATATCGAAAGCGAAAATTCTGATCCTCGCCACCGACGGCTTCGAGCAGTCGGAACTCGAAGTCCCGCGCGACAAGCTGAAAGACGCAGGCGCGTTGGTGCACGTGGTAGCGCCGAAATCGCGTCAGGACAAAGAGACGATCAAAGGCTGGAAAGGCAAGGATTGGGGCAAGCCCGTCAAGGTCGACCGCGATCTCCCGGATGCCTCGGAATCCTTCTACGACGCGCTCGTTCTCCCAGGCGGCCAGATCAATCCCGATCTGCTGCGCGGCGACGAGGAAGCGCTCGCCCTGATCAAATCCTTCCTCAGTTCCGGCAAGCCCGTGGCCGCGATCTGCCATGCGCCCTGGCTGCTGATCGAAGCCAATGCCGTGCGCGGACGCAAGGCGACCGGCTACAAGACCATCAAGACCGACCTGATCAACGCGGGCGTCGATTGGCGCGACGAGCCGGTCGTCACCGACCAGGGCATCGTCACGAGCCGCAACCCCGACGACCTCGACGCCTTCGTCGCGAAGATCATCGAGGAGGTCGAGGAAGGAAAGCACGACCGCGCGGAACTTGCGGCCTAGACCATGATCGCTTCAGGCCCTATCAGCCTGAAGCGTGAATCATCGGTCTAACTCAAGAGACCATGATCGCTTCAGGCCCTATCAGCCTGAAGCGTGAATCATCGGTCTAACTCAAGAGACCATGATCGCTTCAGGCCCTATCAGCCTGAAGCGTGAATCATCGGTCTCACGAAAGAAATAGGGCGTGATCCCGATTCAATCGAAACCGATCACGACCTATCCCAGCCTCGCTGAGGCCATGCCCAACCGTCCACCGGACCTGAAAGCACCCGCCGCAAGGCGGGTGCTTGCCGCCATGCGCGCAAGGGAACCGGCACCGCTCGCGCGCAGTTGAGTTGGGTTCGGATCAATCCTCCTGTATCTCTACGGACGCGAGCCGCGTGCCCGAATGGGAGAAGATCGCACGTCGAAAACCTCGCGAAATCCCGTGCACGCGCAAACGCCGGAGACCTACGGCATGTCAGGCCCCATCGGTTTCGTTCTCACGCTCCAGAAGCTCTATCCGTTCTGGAATACGGCCGAACAGATCAAGGCCAAGCAGGAAGAACGTCTGCGCGCGCTGCTGCGCCATGCCGTAACGCACTCGCCATACTATCAACGGCGTTTCGCGAGGATCGACATCGAGCGCTGCCCCGTCACCGATCTCCCGACCCTGACCAAGACGGAGATGATGGAGAACTACGACGATCTCGTCACCGACCGGCGCCTGAAGAAGGCCGACCTCGGCGCGTTCGTCGACGATCCGAAAAACCTCGGCCGCTATTACCTCGGCCGCTACGGCGTCAGCCACACGTCCGGAAGCCAGGGCCAACCCGCACTCATCGTGCAGGACCGCGAAGCGCTCGCGCTGGTGTTCGCGGTCCAGTTCGCGCGCGGCACGAAGCTCAAGCGCCGCTTCCTTCCGCATCTCGGGCGCGTCCTCAATCCGGCCCGCATGGCCGTTCTCACCATCAAGCCCGGCTTCTACCCGAGCGCCGCCGCCTTTGCGTATCTTCCGGGCTACCTGCGCCCCGTGTTCAAGCTCATGCCGATCTCGGTGTCGAACTCGATTGCGGAGAACAATCGCAAGCTTGAGGCTTTCCGCCCGCACTATCTCACCGGCTACGCGAGCGCACTCGAAGCGTTCGGCCGCGAGCAGGAAGCCGGGCGCCTGCGCCTCAAGGAACTCGGCTGCCTGACCCAGATCACGAATGTCGCCGAACCGCTTTCCATCGATAAGGGCAACTGGCTGGAAGAGGTCTTCGGCGCATCCGTCGGAGACGAATACGCGATGGGCGAATGTCTGGTGCTGTCGTCCGGCTGCACGGCAGGGCGCGGCGCGCACGTCAACGCCGATCTCGCCATCCTCGAAGTCGTCGATGAGAACAATCGTCCCGTGCCGCCCGGCACCGAAGGCAGCAAGGTGCTCGTCACCAATCTTTACAATCGCGTCCAGCCGATAATCCGCTACGAGGTGGACGACCGCGTGACGATGGGAACGGCGCCGTGCGGTTGCGGCAGCGTGCTCCCCTACATCGCGAGCATCAGCGGCCGCAGCAAGGACCTGCTCTGGATCGAAACCGGCGGCGAGAAGCGCGAGCTTCCGTATTATGTCTTCCTGACCGGCCTGCATCACGTCCGCGATCTCGCCGAACATCAGATCGTGCAAACCGGACCGCGCAATTTCCTGATCCGCGCCGTGCCGCAGAACGGCCGCACCGTCGATGCCTCGCGCATCCGCCAGCTCGTGCAGGACTCCGCTCAGGCCGAAGGCTTGGCAGGCGCGTTCGACTTCGATGTCGAGATCCTGACCGAACTGCCGCGCGGCCCGTCCGGAAAGATCATGCGCGTCAAGAACGAGTACGCGACCATGGTCAACTCCTGAGGGCCCGAACGAGCAGGCCGGCGGCGGCCGCGTCGAGGATCGCCCGGCAATACGCGCAAACCGACGGCGATCTGAAACGCGATCGATCGCTCAGATTTTGACCGCGCGTTCCAAGGCTGCGAGATCCACCTTCTGCATTTGCATCATGGCGCTCATCATGCCCGCCTGCTGCGCCGCCGTCCCTCGCGCCATCACATCCGGCACGCCGGACCAATTGATCTGCCAGGAAAGACCAAAACGATCTTTCACCCAGCCGCACGGCTGCGCCGTTCCATCTTCGCTCAACGCGCTCCAAAGCCGGTCGATCTCGGCCTGCGTGTCGCATCCGACGAACAGCGATGCGGCCTCGCTGAGCTTGAATGTCGGCCCGCCGTTAAGGGCCGCGAACTGTTGCCCGAAAAGTTCGAAGCCGACCACCAGCGCCGTGCCTTCCGGCAACGGCGCGCCTTTCCCATAGCGGCTCACGCTCGTGATGCGCGCATCGTCGAACAAAGAAACGTAAAAATTCGCCGCCTCTTCGGCGTTGTCGTCGAACCAAAAGTAGGGCGTGATTTTTTGAAACATCGGCATGACGGAACAATCTCCTGCGGTCGTCGATCCCGGTCTGGCGGTGGCGTGCACGCTACATATCCCAGGAACGCACAGCCCCCGCCAATCCCGACAGCGAAGAGGAAGATTTTCGACACGCGGCGACATGGCGTGTGATTGCCGCACTGCAACAGAAAATTTGGCGCGCGAAGTTCATCCGGTGTTCAGCCTCCAGATGCTTGTCTCGTCACACCCGTGGCCCACATCCACGGAACGCACGCCGAACCCAACGATGTGTCGAGGAGTGAACAATGCGCTTCAAAGCTCTTGCCATCGCCGCCGCCGTCGCGGTCGGTGCAGCCCTGTCTCCCCAGATCGCAACAGCCGCCGCCCTTCCCGGCGGCGCCGGAAAAGCAGTCCAATCTCACGCGACCGAAAGCTCCGTGAAGCAGGATGTGCATCGCAGGGGACGCCACTGGCGTCACCGCCATTTCCGGCATCGCCACATGCATCGCCCGCGCATCCATAGCCGTTGCGCACACGTCCGCCGCGATTGCGCCCGCCGCTTCGGTTGGGGCTCGCGCAGCCAGTATCGCTGCGTCGTCCGCCGCGGCTGTTGATCGAAAATCCTGAATGCAACGAGCGTCGCTCGAAGCGGCGCGACGATATACGCCCCCAACGAAGACAGCCGCGGTGGCCACCGCGGCTGTCATTCTAAAGAACTACGTTTTACGAATGAAACCGGCGTTACTGAACCATCACCCGCGTGCCGTCGGAACTCATGGCTTCCCCGCCCGTGAGTTCTCCGCAGCTCTCGCCGAGATACTTTCCAGTCTGCGTGATGGTGCGCTTGACGGCGACCGACTGGCCGCGATGGTCGCCAGACGTCGTGCTCTCGATCTTCACCAGAAGCGCGCTCTGGAAGTCGCCGCTCATTTCCGTCCGCCCCTCGACATTGCGCGTATCGAACTTGCACGCCATGTCGACCACGGTCTTATCGCCTTCGCGGGCGATGTTGTATTTCGTGCACGCCTGCTTGTGCTCGATCAGGCTCGCGATCACCGTGTTGCGTTCCATCTCGGCATCGACGCACATGGTGAGCGTCCGGTCGACGGGCCCCTGGCCCTCGTCCATCGTCGTGGTGAGTTCCCACAACCCCGCCTTGCGCTCGGGCAGGCTCACCGCCTCGGCGAACGCCACGCCGCCAAGAACGCAAACACCGGCAAACCCCGCAAGCGCGAAGCCAACTGCGCCGAACCGCATGACCAAATCCTCCCGGTCGAATTACAACGTTATAGTGTTTCTTTTGCCGAACATAACCGCGCCGCGGGCCCGTGCAAGCAAAGACTTTGGATCTTGTCCTCCGAACGCGGGAACAGCTTGCATATCCGCCGTCAGAAGTCCGCATCCGCGCACGCCGGAAGGTCCCCACGGAGAGCCGGCCGGGAAATGCGCGCGGAACCGATCATAAAAAACAACGTTTCCAAACAGATAGAGATGCGGGGGTGAACGGATCGGTTGCGTCCCGTCCGCGGCTTGCGGTAAGCACGACATCGCTCGCTAGACCATGATCGCTTCGGACCCTATCAGTTCGAAGCGTGAATCATCGGTCTAATCAAAAAGTTAGAGCGTGATTTCGGTTCGATAGAACCAGTCGCGCTCGAATCCCATCCTGAGACACAAGCGACGGTGTGGCTTGGCTACCACCGTTAATTTTAGCGCCGATGATAAGAGTGTTTTGGGAAGACGGGACCATACTGGCGCGAATAGGCCGGACATCAGATTGGAGAGGCTCTAACGTGACACGTACCCGTTTCGCCGTTCTTTCCGCTGCAGCCCTCGCACTCGCTGCGGGCGCGGCACCGGCCGCGAGCAGCTCCGGCACCTTCAACGCGCTCCATGGCGCATGGACGGGGTCGGGCAGCGTCCGTCTGGAGAACGGCACGACCCAGCGTATCAGGTGCCGCGGCTATTACACGGCCCGCTCTGGCGGCGCAGCGCTCGGCATGGCGATCAATTGCTCGAACTCCGCAAACTTCAAGATTCACATGCGCGCGAACCTCACGAGTTCTGGCAACCAGATCAACGGTTCGTGGGAAGAGCGCGAGTTCAATCAGACCGGCAGCGTCAACGGGCGCGCATCCGGAAACGGCTTCAACCTGTCGTTCAGCGGAGCCATTTCGGGATCCATGGCCGTGTCGCTCTCGGGCTCCCGCCAGACCGTAAACATCTCGACGGGCGGCCCGGGCTTTACCGGCGTCAACATGCAGTTTGCAAAAAGCGGCTGAACGATAAACGCCTGAGCGCGGCAATCGCGGCCTCGCGCGGCAAGGAGACGAACAGACGATGACACGCTTCATCACACGCGCTGTGTTGGCGCTCGCCTTGATCGCCGGAGCCGCTCCGGTTGCCGTCGTTTCGAGCTTCGAGGCGGAAGCGGGCGGCTGGCGTTGGCTCGAACCGCGGCCCGAAGCCGATATCGCCGTAGCGAGAAGCCGCTTCGGAAACGGCACGGTCTCGGGCCCCGTGCGGGGAACACGCGTCGGCTATGAGGTAAGAAAGCCGAACGGCACATGGATCGCCTGCCGGACAAGCTGCTCGGAGACGCTGCGCGTCGAGACCGTCGATTTGCACGAAAACCTCGACGGCACCCCGTTGGGGATGGGCACTCTGGCCCAGGAATGCGGCATCTTCGGTTGCCTCGATCTGCACCTCGGACGCGGACGCTGACGCGCCCCTCGTCCGTCACGCGCAGCTTTAGATCAGAAACGGGTTCGACCGCCGCTCGGCTCCGATCGAGCTGACCGGCCCGTGTCCCGGAATGAACGCGTAGTCGTCATCGAGCGGCAGCAGCTTGGTCTTGATCGCGCCGATCAGCGCCTCGTGGTCGCCGTAGGGGAAATCCGTACGGCCGATGGAACCCTGAAACAGCACATCTCCCATCAGGATGATGCGTTGCGCGTGGTTCACCAGAACCACCGACCCCGGCGAATGCCCTGGACAATGCAGCACATCGAAGCTGTGCCCGCCGACGGTGACCGTCTCCCCCTCGTCCAGCCACCGATCCGGCGTCACGGGCTTTGCGGGAAAGCCATAGGCCTCGCCCTGCTTCGCGAGATTGTCGAGCAGGAAACGGTCTGCCGGATGCGGTCCCTCGACCGGCACACCGAGGATCTTGCGCAAATCGTCCGCGCCGCCCGCGTGATCGATATGCCCGTGCGTCAGGATGATCTTCTCCACCTTGACCCCGACCTCGCGGATCGCCTCCTCGATCCGGTCCAAGTCGCCGCCGGGATCGACGACCGCCCCCACCATGCTTTCGCTGTCCCACAGAAGCGTGGAATTCTGCTGGAACGGAGTGACGACGACGATGGCCGCCTTGAAGCCTTTGTTTTCGGGCGGAGGTGTGGTCATGCGCGCGCTACCTATACGGTTCGATTTCGCATCCGTTTAAAAGGTTTTGGCCCGCCCGGCCAGACCGGGCGAGACCGGGCGGGCTGCCCGCTGCCCATGGCAAGCCCGCGGAACCCCGTGCGGACCGGATTCCCGGGAAAACGCCCGCTCCGAGAGCCGGAAAGCCACACGTGCCCCAAAAACACCTCCGTCAGGAATAAGGTTGGGCGCACTTCGTTGTATCCAACAGTCGCGGAGAGGGGACCGTGGTGGATGAAATCCGTTCGCGGATGATCGAGCTATTGCCGCGTCTGCGAAGATTTGCATTCGCCTTGACCGGCAATAAAGACAAGGCAGACGATCTCGTACAGGACACGTGCGAGCGCGCGCTCGCGCACCTGGACCAATGGAAGCCTGGAACGAGCCTCGATAGTTGGATGTATCGTATCGCGCAGAACATCTGGGTCGATCATCACCGCAGCCGCAAAAGCCACGGCGGCGAGAACACACTGGACGAAGTCGAAAATCTGATGGGCCAGGACGGCCGCAACGTAACCGAGAGCCGCCTCACGCTGGCGGCCGTCACGGAAGGCATCGCGCGTCTTCCCGCCGAGCAGAAGGTTCTGGTTGCGATGGTCTGTGTCGAAGGCATTTCCTACAAGGAAGCCGCCGGCATCCTCGGCATTCCGATCGGAACCGTCATGAGCCGCTTATCGCGCGCACGCCAGACACTTTACGCCTCGCTCATCGAGGCGCCGCAGCGGGCCGCCGAACCCGTCGCCGCGCGTGCCGCATCCCGGGAGCGCTGATATGGGGCAAGTCACGGACGAAATTCTGATGGCCTATGCCGACGGCGAACTCTCCGCCGAGGAAACGGAAGCCCTCGAAGCGCTGCTGAACCGCGACGCGACGTTGCGCATGAGGCTCGCGCCTTTCGTCGTCACGCGCCGCGAAATCGCCAGCACGTATGAGCCGACACTCGACGAACAGGTGCCGGAGCATCTCGTGGCCGCCATTTTGCGAGCGCCCGCACCGGCCCGCGATCGAACGCCGGTCGCGTCTACGAGTGAAAACTGGCTCAATCGCGCCCTCACCGCAATCGGATCGACGCTCTTCCCCCACGGCGCCTCGCTCGCCACCGCCGCGAGCGTCGCCGTCCTGGTGACGGCCGGCGCTCTCGGTGGCTGGCTCGCCAACCAGTCCGCCCCATCGGAAGAAGCCGGACTGATCGAGACCCACGGCTCCGGCCTCACGGCCAGCGGCGCACTCGCGCGCGCACTCGAAAGCACGCCGAGCGGAACCGCATCGGCCGCCGACGCAAATGGCGCGGCCATCGTCCCCGTGATGTCCTTCCACCAGGCCGACAGCGACGGCATCTGCCGCGAATATCGCGTGCGGAACACGGCGGCGGGCGAGCCCGATTACGCGGGCCTCGCATGCCGCGCAGACGATGGCGTGTGGCGCGTCGCCGTCCATGTGGAGACACCCAAGGCGGCAACCGCTCAAACCGAAACCGGCAACACTTACCAGACCGCGACGGGCCCGAATGCGCCCGCCGTGGATGCCGTGGCCGATACGTTGATCTCAGGTCACGCGCTTGGACGCGACGAAGAAAAGGCACTGCTCGAAAACGGATGGCGGCCCGCCTCCAGTTGAGCATCGAGCCCAGTTGAGCATCGAGCCGAGCGGATCGGGTCGTCAATTCGAACCGCCGGCCGCACCTGCACGGATCACCGTCAGCGGCGCCCTCGTCCCGGCTTCGAGCACGCGGGCATCGAGCATCGGCAACGATGATGCCGGTGGCACGCCGGCAATGGCCTCTCCACCCTGAGGGCGGCAGGCATCGGGCGCGAGCGCGAGCCCCGCGCCATAGATGGGATCGCGCCCCGGCGGTCCCAGATCGCGCACGGCGAGATCGCCGAGCAGCGCGACACCCGCCCCCTCCACCGCCGCGTTGTATGGCAGACGCCCCCCGGCGCGGGCCGCCGCGATTGCGGTCACGAACGGTGCCGAAAACGACGTCCCGCTTCGCGCACCCTGCTGCGCGCCGGGCAGCGCAAGCAGAATATCGACGCCGGGAGCCGACACATCGATGTAGTCGCCGCGATTGGCGTGCCGATAGCCCTCGCCGTCGCGGTTCACAGCCGTCACGGCGATCACGTCGGGGTAGGCAGCCGGATAGCTCGGTGCCGCGGCAGGCCCCATGTTTCCCGCCGCCGCAACGAACAGAACGCCCTTCTTCCGCATGGCCGAAATCGCCTGCGCGACCGCTGCGTCCTCCGGCCCCGAGAAACTCATGTTGACGATGTCGACGCCTTCCGCATCCAGCCATGCGAGCGCGGCGAGAACCCGAACCGTATCCGTCGACGCATTGCCGTCCGCATCGCTGAGAAACGCAGCCGCAAGCAGGAACGTCGCCTCCGGCAACAGCCCCGGCGTTCCGCTCGACGGGTCGCCGGCAAGCACCGAGAGTACCGCCGTCCCGTGCCAATCCGACGGCGACGGGGCCTGCCCGCCGAGGAATACGCCCTGCTCGGACGTGATGTGCCGGAGCGCGGGATGCGTAAGATCGAACGACGTATCGATGATCCCGACGCGAACGTCCCGCGCGCACGTGCCGAGCGCGGCACGCCACGCGATGAGGTCGGGACCGAAGCATGCCTCCGCAGGACATGGCCCCGGCACGGCCGGACCCATGCGATTCCGCTCGATCACCGTCCGCGCGTCCGCGCTTGTCTCGTCCGCTGGCTCCGGGACGATAGTGTAGATCTCGTTCGGCATCGCAGAGACGGACGGCAGGATCGTCCGCAACGCGGTCGCGGCGACATCGCGCGATGCACCTGGCAGCCGCAGGCGCGTAACCTCCTGGCCGGGCCGAATCACGGTCGGCGCGCTTGCAACGAACCCGCGAAGCTTCGCGATTTCGAGATCGGCCAGAGAAAGATCCGTCACGAACAGCTCTGCGCCATCCGCCTTTGCGAACGGATCGGCCGCAGCCTCGGCCTGGCGCTCCCGCCCCGCGAGCGGAAGCTCGAACGTCTTCACTGCATGCCCGTCGGCGGACGCCGCAACGTGCGCGGCGCTCACAGCCTCCGTGGCACGGCCGCTAAGCGGGTGCGCGCCAATCTGGAACTGGGACGTCTGGAACTGGGACGTCTGGAGCTGAGACGCCTGCCGCTGAAAATCTTCGAGCCAACGCACGCGCCCGTCAGCCACCGCGACCTCCGGAACGACAAGGAAAGCGGCCATGGCCGCGCCGACCGCGCCCGAGGTCCCGAACAGCCGCCCCATAGCGCCCGGCGACGGTCCGCGCCGGGCCATCAAAGTGGCCCGCCCGGCAATCGCTGAATGAAAGGTCGTTCAAACATCCCGGCTGATACCCCCTGTGGAGAGATTGCGTGAATCTGTCGGCCGAAAAAAGGCAAAACGCCTGATGCAAAGACGACCGTCACAGCCGCGGGAAAAGCAAGACCGAGGAAAGGCCGCGACCTCGATTAACCCGCAATCAACCGTACCTGAGAGAAGACGCGCAAAGCAGGCGAATATCGCGACACGCGCTTTTGCGCAAAGACAGATTTTAAGACCGTATTGCTACGCTTCTTCTAGAAAGAGGGAGTGTCGACTTATGAACATTCGCGTGAAAACGGACGCGTTGCCCGCCGAAAACGGACACAAGAAGTTCGATCGCGTTTTGGCCGCCCTTGGCCTGCAAGCCGCGATGCCGAAAGCCGCCACGAGCATCCCCGGCGACCACTGGGTCGCCTCATGGCGCTTCTGCCAGAACTGAGCCCGCCGGAACGCAAACAAGGCGCTCGAAACGAACGCCTTGCTTGAAGTTCCCCCGGAATTGATTGGCGCGCCTCAAGCAGCGATGTGCTCGTCGTCCGGATTGCGCAGCACGTATCCGCGGCCCCACACCGTTTCGATGTAGTGCTGCCCGCCGGTCGCCATCTGCAGCTTCTTCCGGAGCTTGCAGATGAAGACGTCGATGATCTTGAGTTCCGGCTCGTCCATGCCGCCATAGAGATGATTGAGGAACATCTCCTTGGTGAGCGTCGTGCCCTTGCGCAGGCTGAGCAGCTCAAGCATCTGGTATTCCTTGCCCGTGAGATGCACGCGCTGGCCGTTGACCTCCACCGTCTTGGTGTCGAGGTTCACGCGCAGATTGCCGGTTTCGATAACCGACTGCGCATGGCCCTTCGAGCGGCGCACGATCGCATGAATGCGCGCGACGAGTTCGTCCTTATGGAAGGGCTTCGTCATGTAGTCGTCGGCACCGAAGCCGAGACCGCGCACCTTGTCCTCGATCTGAGCAAGACCGGAGAGGATCAGGATCGGCGTGGCCACCTTGGCGACACGCAGCATCTTGAGAACCTCATAGCCGCTCATGTCCGGCAAATTGAGATCCAGAAGAATGATGTCGTAGTCGTAGAGCTTCCCGAGATCCACGCCCTCTTCGCCGAGATCGGTCGTGTAACAGTTAAAGCCTTCAGACTGGAGCATCAATTCGATGCTTTGCGCAGTTGCGCTATCGTCCTCGATCAGAAGGACCCGCATTGCTCATTCCCTTTTTTCCTTGCCCCATCACAAGGCGCGCCGCCCAAAACGTGAAGAGAACGCTACTGCGGCTGGAACAACCCAGCCCGAACCGTCATGACAAAAGTAACCATCACAGGTTAACAAATCCTAATTTCCATTACGAAACGCTCAATCCGACCAACTCACCGTTTCGACCCGCCCGAGACAAAACGACATCGCCGCCGGAAAACGCCCGCGCGCGAAAGAAATCCTGAACTGTCGGCCATTTAACTCGCCTGAAGCCCCCACTCAGGACGGCACGCCCCTGCCGTTCCCCATCCTGAACGGTACGAATCAAGAGGTAACAGAATTCGCCCGCTAGCCCTAGGGCCCGAAAACAATTACAACGGTCTCCAGAGGTAAATACTTAACCAAATCCGTTACAGCGTTGCTTTACCGCAACTTAATGTCAATATGGGAAGGTAAACAAGAGAGCACGCGAACCGCGCCTGGGAGAAAGCCCTCGGCCCGTCGAAAAAGGGCCGGAAATGGGGATTTCGGGCGGGCGAGACGGCGGCATGGAGCACGTGGCACGCTTCTTGATTGGGGCACCCAGAGTATCGAGTTAGGGGTAACGATGATGAAGGCACGCGAAACGGCGCTCAAGCTGAAGCGCTTCGAGATGGAGGAGCGAGCCCGCAAGGTCAGCGATCTCGAATTGATGATCCGCGAGTTCGAGAACATCGCCTCCGACCTGGATCGCCAGATTCAGGCCGAGGAAGACCGCTCCGGTGTTAAGGACCCGAAGCATTTCGCTTACTCGACATTCGCAAAATCCGCCGCCCAGCGCCGCGACAACCTCCGCGCGTCCATCGGAGAGCTGCGCACCAAGCTGGAAGCGACGCAGGCCGATCTCGACGACGCAAAGCAGCAGCTCGCACGCGCAAGCACCGAGCAGCCGCGCGAAATCGGCCGCATCCGTCGCCGCCATGAACGGGGCGCCGGACTGGCTCTGCGTTAGCTCACCCTTTTCACGCCCTGGGCGGAAACAGCGTCTCCATGCTCCAATGGAGACGCCAGGCCGTTCCGCCTTCGCGCAACCGCCCGGTCCACATGTCTCGCGCCGCACCCGACTTGTCTTCGCCCCTTTCCCATGCAATCGGACGAAGGCTGAGGGCCCGCAAGACCGGATCCGCCCTCGCGTGAACCGCCACGAACTGCACCGTTGAGGTGGGTTCTGAGGCACGTGGACGGAAACGATGCGTCGGAAGCTGCCATTCCAGGCCGGAACAGCCCTGCTTCTTGGGGCCGCGTTGGCCGGATGCGCTGGCTCCGGCCTCAGCCTGCCGGCATTGCCGAAGCCCGAAGAGATCGCAGCCGACGAAACCAGACCCGAGCCAAGCGGCCTTCAGGCCATGATGATCCCGAGCAATCGGGTCGTCGGGAGCCCGACCGAGGTCTACACCCGCCTCGCCCGCGGGGTTTTAACGTGCTGGTTCGGCGCTGACGGCCCGCTGAAAGCCGCCTACATCTATCACGCGCAGGCAGACCCCGCCTCGAAAGGGGGAAAAGCGCAAATCCGGATCATGACCCGCGACCACGAGGCAAGCGACCCGCGCGCGCTTAGGGCTTATCTGATCGCAATCGGCCCGGGAGAAGGCTCGACCAAGGTGGAGGTGGAGAACAGGAGGCTGCCGGAACACTTGGCGGTTCGCCTCAAGGACGACGTCGACCGCTGGGCCACGGGCGTGGATGGATGCGGAGAAGGCCCCGTCACCGCCGGCTGGGCGGCGGACCCGGCACCGGACGCCGCCAACGCATCGAAAAACAGCAAAAAAAGCAAAGCCCCGTAAAACGGGGCTGAGCACGTATTGGAGCCCTGCACGGATCGCAAAGATCGGCGCAAAGGCGCATCTTCCGGCCGCGAAGGGCACGGTCGGACGGGCGACTTTCATCGCCCGGCTCCGCGCCTCACGTCCGGTTCCGGGATTTTAGCCCCGGTAGTCCTGAATGCGGGTCGCCCGGAGACCGGGAAGCCCATGCTTGTCGATCGAGCGCTGCCAGGACAGGAATTCGTCCACCGTGAGCTTGTAGCGCTCACAGGCCTCCTCGATGCTGATAAGTCCGCCACGCACAGCCGCGACGACCTCCGCCTTACGGCGGATGACCCAACGCTTCGTGTCCCGGGGCGGGAGATCTGCAACCGTCAACGGGCTCCCATCGGGGCCGATGACGTAGCGCACACGCGCTCTCATCTGATGTTCGGTCATGATACTCGATACTGCTACTGACCAGCCCGCAAGCTAACCGATTTCTCTTAAACATGGCCTAAACCATTGAGTAAACGTAGCATAAAATACTGTCCAAAATCACCCACCAGAGCCCATTATGGTTGACGGGCCGAACTCCCGCTGGCGAGAGCCGCCGCTCCGCCTTGCGCATCCGGGCAACCGCCCCCTATCATGCGGGTTTGAACCTGAGGGGCCGCGAGGCCCCCCCGCGCCGGGCCCGGCCCGCTGAACCGCTTCCGCTGGAACGAGACGCCAACGTGTCATCGCCTATCCTCAAGACTCCGGCCGGAGACGGCCGCAAGCGCGTGGTCGTCGCCATGTCCGGCGGCGTGGATTCTTCCGTCGTCGCCGCCCTCCTCGCCCGCTCCGGACATGATGTGATCGGCATTACGCTCCAGTTGTACGATCACGGGGAAGCGGTCGGCCGCAAGGGCTCCTGCTGTGCCGGCCAGGATGTCGAGGACGCCCGCCGCGTCGCGCAGATGCTCGGCATTCCCCATTACGTTCTCGACTACGAGAAGCGCTTCTCGGACGCCGTCATGCAGTCGTTCGCCGAAAGCTACGTCGCGGGCGAAACGCCGATCCCCTGCGTCACCTGCAATCAGCAGATCAAGTTCAAGGATCTCCTGGAGACGGCCCGCGAACTCGGCGCCGATCTCCTCGCGACAGGTCATTACATCCAGCGCGGCGAAGGCGCCGACGGACCGGCGCTGTTCCGCGCCCGCGACGCCGACCGCGACCAGAGCTATTTTCTGTTCGCCACCACGCGCGAGCAGCTTGCCGACCTGTGGTTCCCGCTCGGCGGCATGCGCAAAAGCGAGGTCCGCGACATCGCCCACGACCTCGGCCTCCTCGTCGCGGAAAAATCCGACAGCCAGGACATCTGCTTCGTCCCGAAGGGCCGCTACAGCGATGTGATCGAGCGGCTGAAGCCCGGCGCGCTCACGCCCGGCGACATCGTTCATGCGGACGGGCGCAAGCTCGGCGAGCACGCGGGAATCGTGAACTACACCATCGGCCAGCGCCGCGGGCTCGGCATCCCCTCGCCCGAGCCGCTCTACGTGCTGCGGCTCGATGCCACGAAGAACGAGGTGGTGGTGGGGCCACGTGCCTTCTTGCAAACACACACCCTTGTTCTTAGAAACGTGAACTGGCTGGGTGACGGCGCGCTTGAGGACGGCGCGGAGGTTTATGCCCGCATCCGTTCGTCGCAGGCGCCGCAGCCGGCAACCGTCTCGGTCGACACCGCCGGAACCGTTACGGTGACACTGCGCTATGGAGAATTGGGGGCGGCCGCCGGTCAGGCGTGCGTCCTTTACGCGGACGGCGCGGACGAAGCCCGTGTATTGGGCGGCGGATGGATTGCGAAGGCCGTGAAGGCCGATACAATGGACTGGCTGGAATCGTCTGCCTGAGGAAGGCGGCCTTCAGGGACGTTGCGCCGACCTGACAGGTAAAAAGACTTCGGTGGGAGGCAAGGCGCATGCAGGAGACGAAGCCCCAGATGAAGCCCCGCTTGCGTGTGGAGGATCTTGAGCGCCAGGATGGCCGGATCACCGGCATTGGGCGTATCGAAGAAGATGTCCTCAAAGCCACCTACCGTCGCTGGGCGCCGATCTACGACCACACCTTTGGCCGTGTGTCGAATGAAGGGCGCAAGCATGCCGCCGAGGTGATCAACGCGTCGCTCGACAGCGGTCGCGTTCTGGAAGTCGGCGTTGGCACCGGCCTCGCACTCGGCGACTATGGCCGCCATCTCGAAATCGTCGGCATCGATCTCTCGCCCGAGATGCTCGACAAGGCGCGCGAGCGCGTGACGGCCGAAAGGCTCGACAACGTCACCGGCCTCCACGAGATGGACGCAGGCGACCTCCAGTTCCCGGACAATTCCTTCGATGTCGTCACCGCCATGTACGTGATGACGGTCGTGCCCGAGCCCGAACTCGTGATGCACGAGCTTGCCCGCGTCGCCAAGCCGGGCGGCGAGGTCATCATCGTCAATCATTTCAGCCAGACGGAAGGCGTCCGCGGCTGGGTCGAGCGGCGCATGGCGCCCTTTGCCGAAATCATCGGCTGGCGTCCGGTCTTCGACCAGTCCCGCGTCATGGGCTGCGACGATCTCACCGTCACGGAGCGCAAGGCGCTGCGCCCGTGGGGCATCTTCACGATGATGCGCTTCCGCAAGCGCGCGAGCGAGGACGAGCGTCCGATCGCGGCAGAATAGCCCTTAGATCCACGCGAGCGAAGGAGGCGCTTGACGGCGCCTCAACCGATTCCTATAGACACGGGTCTCCGGCGGGATAGCTCAGGTGGTTAGAGCGAAGGTCTCATAATCCTTAGGTCGGCGGTTCGAGTCCGCCTCCCGCTACCAAATCCCCCTCTTCAAACAGACATCGGTTGCCGCGCATACCGGAGGCTATCCGGCGGCGGAGCACGTCGGCGTCGCCGTCGCTGGTCCCATCAGCCGTCCCAGCGCATCGAACGCACCGTCGAGATCCGCGAGCCCAAGCAGGATCGCGCGCGCAACCCGGCGTTCGTCGTGACCGGAGGACGGAGCCGCGAGCATCCGCAGGATCCCCGTCAGGTCCGACACCAGCATCGCGATGAGCCCGACGGCAGCGGCATGGCGCTGCGGCCAGCGCAGGGGCGCCGCGACTGCGCGCGAGGTCTCGGACGTCCCGGAAACGGCACCGCCCGTCACCACGCCCGGCCGCAGTTGCTCGGCGAACACCCCGAAGCCCGCAAGCAGATCCTCGATCACTTCCGGCACCGGCTTCCGCCGCTGACGGAGATCGTCGAGCAGCCGAGCCGCACCCGATTCCCAGCTCGCAAGCAGCGGCGCGGCGTCGGAGCGCACATCGCGCCGCGCGAAATCGTGAAATGCGAGCCGGGCGAGCCGGCGCACGATTTTTTCGGCTTTCTGCGCGCGCCGCTCTCCGATGCCTTCTCCGCAACGCCGGAGACGAGCGGAGAGATCGTCCCCGCCGCCGTCCATCGGCGAGGCCGCACCCGCCTCGCCCGCAGCGTCGATCAGAAGGACATCGCGGAAGAGACCCTGCGTGACCTCGCGCAACCTCTCCGTGACGTGGCGAGCTTCCTCCTCGCCGTTGAGCGCGTTCTTGTGCGTGACGACGAGCATCGCGTTGCGCCGGCAGCGCTTCGGCAAGGCACTCCACGTGGCGCGCTCGCTCTCCGTCCACGCCCGCGTCGCAACCGTGCACCAGATCACGATGTCCGCGTCCCGGACGAACGTATCGGGCTTCACCATTGAGGGCGTATCGAGAATCTGGAAGCCCTGAAGCCGCTCCAAGGGCAACGCGACCTGCAACGCCTCATAGGACGCGTCCATCGGCGCATCGGCGCCCCGGCTGTCGATGCGGACCAACGCGCCGCGAACATCGACGCCGTGCAGCGCCGGCGTTTTCGCATACGTGATCAGCACGGGCAGTTTCGTATTCGAAACCACACTCGTCGGCAGCAAACCGTTGCCGATCAGAAGATCCGCAACCGACGTCTTGCCCGAGTTGTATTCTCCGAGAATGACCACGCGAAGCGGGCGCGCAAGCACCTCTTCGAGACGCGCCATCCCCGCAACGCAAATGGCAAGCGCGGGATCCTCGATCTTCGTGGCGGCAAGGCGCGTTCGGGCGTCCTGCAAGCGCCGGATCAACTGGGCGGGCGCATTACCCATTGGGCTCCGACGCCTCGATCTTGAGGATCGTATCGAAATAGCGCGCGAGGTATTCGACGTGCTGCGTCAACGCCTCGGTGTCTTCGAGCCGCTGCGCCTGCGCGCGGATACGCTCGGTAAAATCTTCCGCTGGCGGGGGCGCTCCGGAAGGCGCAGCACTTCTGCGCGCCGCATCGTGCTCGGCGAGCACGAGTTCCAGCCGGCGCGTGAGCGCAAGCTGGATGTTGCGGCAGGCGGCAAGCGACCATTGGATCGTCGTCGTGCTGAAATCGTGGAAGACGCGTCCCGCGAGTTGCACCAGTTCCTCCGCGATCGGCGCGAATTCGGCGCGAATGAGCGCCTCGATCTTCTCGCCCGAGCTTTCCGCCGACGGATGGCGACTCCACAGCGCGCTCCAACCTGCCGTCTTGAGGTCCAGCACCAGGAGGCGGCTGATCGGCGTCACTGCGGGCGTCGGAATGACGAGCGCTTCCCCGCTGTGGGTCGCTTCGAGATCGGGTTGCGGCACGAGAGTGCGCATCAGCTTGTGCAGTTCGGGCACCACGCGTGCGTGAAACGACGTAAGCCGCCACGCCGCCTTCTCGAACCCTTCCTTGAAAACGCGCGCGAGTGCGCGCCTCAGAGCGACGCCTTCGTGCGTCCACACGCGCGGGCAGCGGCCCCGCGAAAGCGTATCCACCAGCACGTCGCGTTCGCGCGCCGCGTGAAGCGCGATCGAGGACTGCAACATGCCGCGAAGCGCGTCCTGCTCTTCCTGGATGATCCGTGCGAGCTGGGCTTCGATTCCGGCCGCCGACTGCTCGATATCCGCCGCCACGCCCGCGAGCAGATCGTGCTCGCGCGTGTAGATCGAAAAGGTGTCCTCCGCCGAGGATTTGGCATCGAGGGAGCTTGCCTCCGCAGCGAGGAGGATCTGCAATTCGCTCCGTGCCGCGCTCTCGCACGCGCGCGCCATCTCGGCAAACGAATGGGCGATCTTGCGCTGGACGTAGGTGGGCCGCGCCGCCGCCATGAGCGTCTCGATGGCCTGGCCCAGCGCCGGAATGCCCGACATCGCAAGCAGCGATTGACGCACACGGTCGCAGAAATCGCCTGACGCGAGGCTACCGGCATGAAGCTCGTTCGGCTGAAGCAGACCCGCCCGCAGGAGATAACCGGCCGAGCGGCGCGTCAGGATGCGGGCCGCCGCGTCGGGCTCGAATACATATGCCTGATTGGCCCACCACGCGCTGCCGTACACCACGGGAATGTGCGAGCCGGGAAACTCCGCGAGCAACCGCTGCTCCACATAGCCCGCGATCTTGGGAAGCTCCACGTCGAGATCCGCGAGATCGTCGATCCGATTGACCAGCACGACGATGCGGTCCTTGTAGAGCCCGCGCATGATGCGAAGCAGGCTGACATCCGTCTCCGACAGCGGCTGGCATGCGGTCAGCACGACGACATACACATCCGCAGATTCCAGGCTGCGGCGCGTGATCTCGTCACGAATGAGAAACGGATCGTTGGTCCCCGGCGTGTCCACGACCGTCGAGGGAAACGCAAACGGGCCTTGGTCGAGATAGACGTCCGCAGATTTCGTGATGTCGGAGTATTTCCCGATCCGCTGCGGCCCGGTGAAATCGCCGGCACAGACGTAATCTTCCATCATGCCCGGTGCGAGTGCTTCGAAGAAATGCGCCTGCCCGAGCAGAAGCTCGAACTCGGGACCGAGCCTCTCGGAGGCACGCTGGCGAAGAAGGGCCGCTTGCTCAAGAAGATGCTCCGGCGCGAACCCCGGCACGAGTTGCTCCGTCAGCTCGCGAACGCGCCCGCCCCCCTCCGCAAGCTGATCCCACTCGGCATGCTCGAAGAAGGAAAACACCGCCCCATACCCGCCGGGCGGCGTCTGCGCGAAGTGGAGGTTCGTGACCGCCGTTGTCCAGGGCGTGATGCGAGTGGGCAGAAGATGCGGGCTGCGCGCCAACGCGTTGATCGCCGAACTCTTGCCGGACTTGATCTGCCCCACGACCGCCACGCGGCATTCGAGCTGGCCGAGATGGGCAAGAGCGTCCGTCACGAGGGAGCGCTGCGAAGGCTCCGCCAGCCCGGCGAGCACGTGACCACAGCTGAGAAGCTGTTGACGCAGCTCTTCCAGGCGGGCCCCGATCCGACCCGAGGCAACGCTTTCGTCCGACCTGCTCGCTTGCAAGCGTCCCGTGCCTCCTACCCCACCGCTTCCCTGCCCTCAGGAGCCCCAAACTCGAACCCGCCCCGACGCCCAACGGCTCCCCTTAGTGAACGTCCAATGAGGCTCGCGCGCGGCACGTCGATCTGCCCCGCGCCAGCCCCTCTCCGAAACCTGCGAATGAGCGCCGATTGCCGCCCCCGGCTACCGGACCCCGCCGGCGCCGCTTTGACGCCACGCCGCATGGCGGACCACATCGACCGTCTCAACCGGCGTATCGTCAAGCGCATTCGGCAGTTCCAGCGCCGACGGTAGCGGACCGCTCACCGGCCGGGCAGGCGCCGCCAGCCACACCAGCATGATAGACGCCGCAACTGTCGAAATAACGGCAGCCGTCGTACCGATGGCGTAAATTGCCGGACGCGACCGTTCCGGTTTGCGCCGGAGCGCCGGCAATGGCGCCAGAACATCGCGCTCTGCCGCATGCACGTGCGTCAGGGCAGCGGACGGGAGGGACGGTGGCCACACCTCGATCCGCCGCGAAGCCCCCGCGGAGGCCTGCTCGCCGCCGATCGCATCCAGCCTGCGCAAAAGCTTCTTGATTTCTTCGAATTCGGGTTCGTTGCCGCGTACCACGTGAGATCACCCCACCACTCGCGTGCGGCCACAGTCCCGAGGCAAACCCACAGTCATCCGGCCGCACAACCTACCTGCCGAACGCATCGGCTTGGGCCTAGACGAGCACGAGATTGTGTCGGAGTTCGGCGCTCCGGCTGCGACAAGTGCGCAAAGCTCACGGGTCTTCGAGGGCGGGCATGCCCCGCCCTCCGGCAAGCCCGGAAAACCTAGACTATGATCGCTTCGGACCCTATCAGCCTGAAGCGTGAACCATCGGTCTCATCAAAGAGATAGAGCGTTCGATCCGATTCCATCGGATCGGAAACGCTCTAGTATTCGAGCATCCGGGGAAGCGTCTTCGCCTGCCTGATCCACTTGCTCACGTCCTTTTCGCTCGGCACGCGGCGCGTGAGCTTGGCCACACGGTTGACGGATGCGAGCTTCCGCGCGAGCTGCGCGGCATTGCGCTGCGCAAGCTCCGGCACGGTGTCGACACCGGCCTTTTCGAGCAACTCGGAGAATTCTGAGCCGATCCCCTCGATACGATAGAGATCCGCCATATTCGCGAACTTGAGGATACGCTTTTCGGAAAGGCCGGATTTTTCGGAGAGCGACTTCCGCTTCCGCGGCGTCTTCGCAGCGGCAAGCAGGCCCGCCGTATCCTTCACTTTCGCAGCACGCAGCTTGCCGCCGATGACCTTCCCGATACCCTCCAGATCCTCGATCGCGCGATTGGACATGAGCACACCCCCTTCAATGACGACTTAAGTCCATGCAGCCATGCGGCCGCATGATCTCAAGTCGCACATTCACTGCACGGTGTCCAATTTCGATGATACGCATGCATCGGATCGAGACGGAGCTTAACCCACGCCGTCTCGCCGCAACGCGAGCTTGCGGGTGATCAAACCGCTTTTCGGGGCGAACAGAAATGCCGCGAAGAAAACGGCCGCTTGGATCAAGACGATCGCAGGCCCCGTCGCGACATCGATCTTGAAGCTCAAAAGCGTGCCGAACACGCTTGCGCCAATGGCAACAGCAGCAGAGATCGCGAGCATATGGGGAAAGCGATCCGTCAGCAGATAGGCCGTCGCACCCGGCGTGACGAGCATCGCCACGACAAGAATGATCCCGACCGCCTTGATCGAAGCCACGATCGTGAGCGAAAGCAGGATGAGAAGTCCGTAGTGGATCGTCCGCACGGACAAACCGATGGCGCGCGCGTGCTGGGGATCGAAGCAGTAAAGCAGGAGATCGCGCCACCTGCCGAGCACGATGAGCAGCGTGCCCCCGGCCACGATCGCAATCTCGACAACGTCGCGGCCGCTGACGCCCAGGATGTTTCCGAACAGGATGTGGCTCAAATGCTGGTCGGTATCGACCTTGACGAACATCACCAGACCCAGCCCGAACATGCCCGAGAACACCACGCCCATAACGGTGTCTTCCTTGACGCGGCTGTTCTCCTTCAAATATCCGGTCAGGACCGCGCAAAAGAGGCCGCCTGCAAACGCGCCGATTGCAAGCGGAAGGCCGAGCACGAACGCGAGCACGATCCCGGGGAGCACCGCGTGGGAGATCGCATCGCCCATGAGCGACCACCCCTTGAGAATGAGATAGCAGGACAGCACCGAGGAGACGGCACCGATCAACACGGCAACGACGAGCGCGCGTTGCATGAAAGCGAACGCAAGGGGTTCGGTAAAAAAGCCGGTGAAGCTCTCCATCAGGCGCCGTCCTCCGCAGCCTTCCCGCGACGGGACGCCAAGAGGCCATGCCGAGGCGCGAAATAGAAGGCGGCAAAGAAGATCAGCGTCTGCAGGACAACGATCACGCCGCCCGTCGCGCCGTCGAGAAAGAAGCTGATGTAGGTGCCGACGACGCCGGTGCCCGCACCGATCGCGACACTGATCGCGATCAGACGCCCGAAGCGGTCGGTCAGAAGATACGCCGTCGCGCCGGGCGTCACCACCATCGCGATGACAAGGCAGGCGCCGACCGTCTGCAACGCAGCCACCGCCGACGCGCTCAGAAGCGTAAAGAACAGAATTTTGAGCGCATTCGGATTGAGCCCCACGACGCGCGCCTGCTGCTCGTCGAAGAAGACGAGCATGAGATCCTTCCACTTGAGCACCAGCACGACCAGCGAAACGCCCGCGATCAGCACCACCTGCAGCGCATCCTCGTCCGAAATGCCGAGAATGTTCCCGAGCACGATGGTTTGCACATTGACGGCAGTTGGATTGATCGACGCGATCAGAAGCCCTGCCGCAAAAAACGTCGTGAACACGACGCCGATCACGGCATCCTCGCGCAGCTTCGTCGTTTGCCGGACGAGCCACATGCCGAGCGCGGCAAGAAAACCGGCCACAAACGCCCCCGCCGCGAACGGGATCTTGAGCAGATAGGCTCCCGCGACACCCGGCACGATGGCGTGCGCGAGCGCGTCTCCCATCAGCGACCATCCCTTGAGCATGAGATAGGCGGAAAGAAACGCGCACACGGCGCCGACGAGCCCGGCCACCCACATGGCCCGCACCATGTATTCGTATTCGAACGGAACGAGGAGCTCGCTCATGCGCCCTCGTCCTTCGCGCGCCCGCGCGGTTCTGAGCCAGCTTCGCCATAGAACACCAGCGGGCGCTCGTCGTCGGTGAGCACGGTCAGAGAGCGCCGGTCGTCGTCGTCATGCAGATCGGCGCCTGCGAGCTTGAAGTGCCGGAGAACGCCGCCGAACGTCGCTTCCAGGTTCGCCTGCGTGAACGTTTCCGCGGTCGGCCCCGCCGCAACGAGGCCGCGGTTGATCAGGAGCACATGATCGCAGAACTCCGGCACGCTGCCGAGATTGTGCGTCGAAACGAGCATGAGATGCCCCTGTGCCCGCAGTTCACGCAGGAGATCGACGATGGCCGCTTCCGTCGTCACGTCCACACCCGTGAACGGCTCGTCGAGAAGCACGATCTTCGCCTCTTGCGCCAGCGCACGGGCAAGAAAGACGCGCTTCTTCTGCCCGCCGGACAACTCTCCGATCTGACGCGTGCGAAACGCACTCATGCCGACACGGTCGAGCGCCTCCGCCACCTTGGTGCGATCCACCTTCGACGGAATACGCAGAAAGCCCATATGGCCGTAACGGCCCATCATCACCACGTCCTCGACGAGGACGGGAAAATTCCAGTCCACGTCCTCGCTCTGCGGAACGTACGCGACCATATTCTGCCGAAGCGCCTCGGAGACGGGGCGCGCGGCGATCCGGATGGTGCCGCGCGTCGGCCGCACGAACCCCATAATCGCCTTGAACAGGGTGGATTTTCCGGACCCGTTGACGCCGACGAGGCCGGTGATGGTCCCGCCTTGCAGCGCAAAGCTCATGTCGCGGAGGGCGAGATGCCCGTTCGCGTAGACAACCGAGAGACCGTCCGCCTCAATGAACGGCGTCCCCTGGCGTTCGAGGCCAGGAGACGCAGCACTCTGCACCGTGCCGGAGATCACGACGTGAAGCCCTCGACGATCGTTTCCACCGTCACGCGCAGAAGATCCAGATAGGTCGGCACGGGCCCGTCCTCGGTGCTCAGGCTATCGACATAAAGCACGCCACCATACCGCGCGCCCGTTTCCTTGGCCACCTGACGCGCAGGCTTGTCGGAAACCGTGCTCTCGCTGAACACCACCGGGATGCCGTTGGCGCGCACGAGATCGATCACCCGCCGAACCTGCTGCGGCGTGCCCTGCTCGTCCGCGTTGATGGGCCACAGGAACGCTTCCTTCATGTCGTAGTCGCGCGCGAGATAGCTGAAGGCGCCTTCGCTGGTGACAAGCCACCGCTGCCCATCGGGAATGCCCGCCATCCGTGAACGCACGGACGCATCGAGCGTCTTGATCTTCTCGCTGTATGCGGCCGCGTTTGCCGCATAGACTTCGGCATTCACGGGATCGTGCTGGCTCAACGCCTTGCGGATGTTCTCGACATAGACGAGCGCCGCCGTGGGAGACATCCACGCGTGCGGATTGGGCTTGCCGGTATACGGCCCTTCACCGATGCCCATCGGCTCCACGCCCTCGCTCACCACCGCACTCGGCACATCGCGCACATTCTCGAAAAAGCGCTCGAACCAGCGTTCGAGATTGAGGCCGTTCCAAAGCACGAGGTCGGCCGACTGCGCTTTCACGATATCGCCAGGCGTCGGCTGATAGTCGTGGATCTCGGCCCCCGGTCGCGTGATGGAGGAGACAACGGCTGCGTCCCCCGCCACGTTCTGCGCAATGTCCCGGATCACCGTAAATGTGGTGACGACCTGCAACGGCTCCGCCCGCGCCTTCGGCTCTTCTGCGTGCGCAGGATGCGCCATCGCAATGGCGGCAAGCGCCCAGCAAAACGCCATCGCGGATGTCATTGCCGATCGAGGCAACGCTCCCCGCGAACGCGCCGAAACTCCAAGCCGGAAACCGGCCCGCCCCTTTGTCACAACCATTCGTCCCACCTTGATTTTCGCATCGTGTCACACACCGAAGCTTTATGCGAACGATTCTCAATTGTCAACAGTATTGCGAACCATTCTCATTTATGACCCAAGGAACCGCTGCCGTCGGCATGCGTTCAAGTTCAGTCGCGTCGCGCAGCCGCGCGGGCTCTCCAACTGCAAGCACGCGAAGGAGACATGGGAATGAACGTTGCGTCTTACACCCAGGACGAACTCAAACGGCTGCAGGAAGCCATCGAAAGAGCGAGCGAGGAAGCCGCAGCGAGCGGCGTGGACGTCCCGGTCGAGTTGATGGCGAAGCGCGTATTCGGGGCCGCCGAGAAGGGGCTTCGCGATATCGATACGCTGAAAGACGTGGCACTCGGCAAGGAAGCCTGGCCGCCGACGGGCGCAAACGGGCGCGGCCCTGTCATCGATCCCGCAACCCTCGGCACACGCTCGTAAGCAGAGACAGGGAGGAGGCGTAAGCGATGACCGAAGCCGTTCTGAAAATCTCCGATGGTCCCGACAAGCCAGCCTTGCAGTGGGCGCTCGTGTATCCGGGACGCGAGCCCGTACACTTTCGCATCGGCGACGAGCCCGTCGACGCCGACATCGACGAGATGATCGAGCACGCCGACGGCTGGAGCTTCGACCTCAAAGGGCGCCTATCGTCCGGCCCCCGAAAGGGCGTACCGTTTTACGGCACCTACTCGGTCGCATCCCGCTCCGGCAGCCTGACGCTCTCGCGCTGATCGCAGCGTCCGCTAGAGCGGAACGTGACGCACGCCCGCCGCGTCGAGCGCGGAAAGACGCCGCCCCAGCACGATCACGTAATAAATCAGAAAAAGATAGATGAACGTTTCGAGCGCTTCGCTCGGGCGGATGAGCAGTTCCTTCCCCACGACGTCGCCTTTCCAAAGGTGATTGATCACCTTCACCACGAGCGCGACGACCGCGACGACGGTGAGTTGCACTGGCGGCGTGAGCAGCGCCAGCAGCGGCTGGCGAAAGAGCCCGGCGCGCGACTGAATGAGCGGGATCAGAATGCCGCCGATTGCAATCCCGATTTCCAGCACCAGTCTCGGGCGGTGATTGAACCAGTGCGAGACGTTGTGCAGGTTCGTCTCGGCTTGCCGGTTGAGTTCGGACCAATAGGCCGGCGTGCTCCAGTTGAAGAAATGCTGACCCCAACTGTGCTCCTCGCCCGCGATGTAAAAATTGCCGAGGCCGAATACGAGAATGAACAGCCACAGCGGCCAGCTTTCCCGCACCAAGCGGAGCAGCAAAAGCCGCAACGAAAGAATGGCGGCCGCGAACGGAATGAGGAAATGACCGAGTTCCAGAAATCCGTAGCCCTCGGGAAGAATGTAGGCGCGATAGAAATCGGGCCACGCGAGCGAGATCGTGAGCAGAGCGGCGAACAGCACGAGCGGCAAATAAAGCCACCACCACGCGTCCGACCGGCGCGGCGCCCAAAGGGACGCTGGGATGACGTCGAGAGGCGGCGGCGGACTATGCGGGTTTGCGGCGGGGGCAGCGGCCATCGTATCGGGCTCCGAGCTGAACAAGCAGCCAGACATGGCAAATTCGCCATCTGCGAACAAGACGGCATCCCCACGAGGCAGGGGATGACATTCCGCGCCACGCGAGCGCCGATCAACGCGCGCGCAAAGCACACTCCTAACCCACGCGCCAGTCCCTACGTAGGATGAACTTTTCTTAAGGCGAGCAAAATCAGCGCCTTTTTCCTTGAAACGAGCACGCATCTCAATAAATTCGCGCTTCGCACGCGACACGTTCGGCAGCCTATGCCGGCACAGGGAGGACTTGCGAGATGGCGGCTCTCATTGAGGCCGACGGCCTGAGAAAGACTTTCGGCGCGATTACAGCCGTCGACGGGATCTCTCTCTCCGTAAAAAAAGGCGAAGTTCTGGGCTTTCTGGGACCGAACGGCGCCGGAAAATCCACGACCATGAAAATGATCGCGGGCTTTCTCGAACCCGACGCCGGCACCGCGCGCATCTGCGACTTCGATGTGCAAGCAACGCCGAAAGCCGCGAAAACCCGGCTCGGCTACCTGCCGGAAGGCGCCCCGGCCTACGGCGACATGACGCCCACCACCTTCCTCGCCTTCATCGCGGAAATCCGCGGCTACCGCGGCGCCGACGTCGACACACGGGTTGCAGCCGCTATCGGACGCGCAGGCCTCGGCGGCGTCGTCGACCAGCGCATCGAAACGCTGTCCAAGGGCTACAAGCGCCGCGTCGGCATCGCCCAGGCGATCCTGCACGACCCGCCCGTCCTGATCATGGACGAACCGACCGATGGCCTCGACCCCAACCAGAAACACCATGTCCGCGAGCTGATCCGCGAGATGGCGGCGACGAAGGCGATCATCGTCTCGACCCACATCCTCGAGGAAGTCGAAGCCGTTTGCACGCGCGCCGTCATCATTAACAAGGGCCGCATCATCGCCGACGGCACCGCAGAGAGCCTGCTGGGCCGCGCGGCGAGCCACGGCGCCGTCGCGATTAAGGTGGCCGAGACCGACGCCGAGCGGATCGCCAACGCGGTACAGAACCTTCCCGAGGTCGCCGCCGTCGAAACGGCCGGCAAAACCGGCGGCCTGATCCAGCTTCGGGCGCTGCCGAAGAACGGCTCCACCCCCGCGAAAGCGATTGGCGAGCTTCTGGCCCGCGAGCAGCTCCCCTACCAGGAGCTCTTCGTCGAACGGGCAAAGCTCGACGACGTCTTCCGCGACATCACCACTTCGACCCAGGCCTGATCCCATGCGCGATACCCTGAGCAACGCCTACATCATCGCCAAGCGCGAGTTCGCCGCCTACTTCGCGACGCCGCTTGCCGCCGTCTTCCTCACCATCTTCGTCGCCGCCACCGGCGCATTCGCCTTCTACATCGGCGGCTTCTTCGACCGCGGGCAGGCGAACCTGCATGCGTTCTTCGCCTATCATCCCTGGCTCTATCTGCTGCTCGTGCCCGCCGTCGCCATGCGCCTCTGGGCCGAGGAGAGAAAGAGCGGCACCATCGAGCTTCTGATGACGCTCCCCATCTCGCCGACGGAAGCGATCCTCGGAAAGTTCGCGGCCGCCTGGGCCTTCATCGGCCTCGCGCTCGTCCTGACGTTCCCGATGTGGATCACGGTCAACTACCTCGGCGATCCCGATAACGGCGTGATCCTCGCAAGCTACATCGGCAGCTTCCTGATGGCCGGCGCCTTCCTCGCCATCGGCGCCTTCATCTCCGCGATGACCAAGAACCAGGTGATCGCGTTCATCCTGGCCGCAACCGTGTGCTTCCTGTTCGTGACGAGCGGCATGGAGCTGGTGCAGAACTCCGTCCGCGCGTGGGCTCCGCGCTTCGTCGCCGACGGCGTCGCGACGATGAGCTTCCTCACCCACTACGAGCAGATCACGCGCGGCGTCCTGACCCTCGACTCCATCATCTTCTTCCTGTCGCTCATCGCCTTCGCGTTGTTCGCCAACGCCATCGCCGTCAGCCAGAAGAAATCCGCCTGAGAGTGAGCATCATGACAGATCTTCTTAGCGCCGTGCGCGCCCGTCTTTCCGCGATGTTCTCCGGCCTCGTCGCCTGGGCGTCCAACCTTTCCGCAGCCAAGCTCGCGTGGGGCGGCCTCGCCCTTGCCGGTGTTTTGCTTCTCTCCGTCAATCTCATTTCGTCGAACGTCTTCGGCAACTGGAAGGCCGACCTGACGGAGGATCGTCTCTACTCGATCTCTCCCGGCTCGGTCGCCGTGCTGCAGGCGATGGACGAGCCGATCGCGGCGCGCGTCTACTTTTCGCGCCGACTTGGCGAACTCGCCCCCTCGCACGCCCGCTATTTCGAGCGCATCCGCTCGATGCTCGAAGAATTCAGCCGCATCTCAGGCGGCAAGCTCCAGGTCGAATATCTCGATCCCGAGCCCTTCTCCGACGCGGAGGACCGCGCCGTCGCCTCGGGTCTGACCGGCCGCCGCCTCAACGCCGAGGGCGAGATGGGCTACTTCGGCCTCTCCGCCACCAACTCGACCGACGGCCATGAGCTGATCGCGTTCTTCTCGCCGGATCGCGAGAACTTCGTCGAATACGAGATCACCAAGCTCATCCATTCGCTGTCGAGCCCGGAAAAGCGCCGCGTCGGCGTCATCAGCGCGCTTCCGCTCGATGGCGGCGAAAACCCGATGACCAAGCAGCAGACGCCCGCTTGGGGGATCATGGCCCAGATCCGCGAGTTCTTCGACGTCGAGAAGCTGGCCGAAGACGTCACCGAGATCCCGAACCGCATCGACGTGCTGCTCGTCGCACAGCCCAAGGGCCTCACCGCTCAGGCCGCCTACGCGATCGACCAGTACGTGCTGAAGGGCGGCAAGGTGGTCGCGCTCATCGACCCGATGCCGGAAGCCTCGCAGTTCCACCTCATGCAGGTGCCGGGCGAAGGCCGCGCGGAACTCACCAAGCTGCTCAAGGCCTGGGGCCTCGAATTCGACCCGACCAAGGTTGCAGCCGACATCCGCAACGCCCGCCGCGTTCAGTTCGGCCGCGGCAGCGAGGGCACCGTCACCGAATTCGTCGCCTGGCTCGGCCTCTCGGGCGACAACATCAACAATCAGGACGTGCTGTCTCAGGGCGTCGATAACCTCAACCTCGCCTCCTCCGGCTACCTGACGCAGGTGCCCGGCGCTTCGACGACGATCACACCGATCCTCACGACGTCCACCGACGCGATGGAGGTTTCGGCGAGCCACACCGGCATGGGCTCCAATCCGCTCGGCCTGCTCCGTGACTACAAGCCGGGTGGCAAGTCGCTGACCCTCGCAGCCCGCGTCTCGGGCGAGGCCAGGAGCGCGTTTCCGGGCGGACAGCCGAAGGACGACACCGATCTCGGAACCGGCGCGGCGGGCGACGCAAAGGATGGCGACAAGACCGAAGAGGCCAAGCCCGCCGCCGAAGCGACGCCCGGCCCGAACCACGTCGCATCCGGCCCGATCAACGCCATCGTGGTCGCCGACAGCGACATCCTCGCCGACCAGTTCTGGGCCGAAACACGCCAGATGATGGGCCGTCAGTTCGTGATTCCTCATGCACACAACGCCGCCTTCATCGTCGGCGCACTGGAGAACCTGACGGGCTCGGACGACCTCATCGCGCTGCGCGGACGCGGCATCAAGGATCGGACCTTCACGCGGGTTGAAGAACTGCGCCGCGACGCCGAGCGTCAATACCGCGAGAAGGAGCAGGCCCTCACCGAGCGCCTTAAGAGCGTCGAGCAGGAACTCGAAAAGCTGCAGAGCGCGGCCGCCGCCGGCAACGTGATCGTCTCCGACAAGGAGCGTGAGGCCATCGACGGCTTCCGCAACCAGATGGTCGAGACCCGCCGCGAATTGCGCCAGGTCAAACTCGCGCTGCGCCAGAACATCGACAGCCTGGACGGCTGGCTGAAGTTCGCGAACATCGCGCTCGTGCCGCTTCTCATTGCGGTGGTCGGCTTGGGTTGGACGGCATGGCGCTCTCGCCGCCGCCCGTCCGCAAAGCCGTAAGACAGACAAGAAAAGCCGGAGATCGAGACCGATGACACCCCGACAGTTCGCCGTCCTGGCAGCAGCGGCCGCGCTTTCGCTCGTCGCGGCAGCCACCGTGTACACGGCCAACGCCCCCTGGACGCTCGGGACCAAGAGCGCAGGCAAAGTGTTGCCCAACCTGGAAGCGGCCGCGCCGAACCTTGCGCGCATCATCATCGAGCAGGGCGGCACCACGGCCACCATCGAGCAATCCGGCGAACGGTGGGCGATCCAAAGCGAGGATGGCTATCCGGCCAGCACGGAGAAGGTTCACGCGTTCGTCAACGCACTCGCTGAAGCCGAGCTTGTCGAAGCCAAGACGGCGATGCCCGACCGCTATCACCTGCTCGACGTAAGCGATCCCGCGAAGGACAACGTCGCCCGCTTGATCCGCCTTGAGGACAAGGACGGCGAAAAGCTCGGCGAGATCATCGCCGGCAAGACCCGCTTCGGCCAGTCCGGCATGACGGTTGCGGGCACGTATGTCCGCCGTCCGGGCGAGACACAGAGCTGGCTCGCGGACGAGCGCATCGTGGGCGGCACCGCGCTGCGCGACTGGGCGGCTCCCCGCGTGTTCGAAGTTCCAACCGAGACCATCGCCAGCGCCACCGTCGAAATTCCGGGCGACCGGAAATACGAAGTGAAGCGCCTCGACGAAGGCAAAGGCCATCAGCTCGCCACCATCCCGGACGGAAAGAAAATCCGCTACATCAACGCCGTCGACAACATCATCGAAGCGTCGTCTTTCCTCGACCTCGACAGAGCCCGCAAGGCAACCGAGGCCAAGGGCGGCGAAGCCGGCACCGTGACGCTCACGCTCGACAACGGCCTCAAGATCGCGATGAGCGTCCGTCGCGAGATGGACGGCGGCTGGGCCAGAATCGAAGCGACCGGCGAGGGCGACGCGAAGACGGCCGCAGACGACATTACAAACCGCGCGAAAGGCTGGGAATTCCAGGTCCACCCGACCAAGGTGCAGACGATCTACAAGAAGCTCGACGAACTCGTCGAGGACGAGACCGCCGAAACCGAAGGCGCGCAGAACCAGATGCCGGGCATGCCCGGTGCGATGCCAGGAATGCCCGGCGGAATGCCCGGTCCGGGTGGCATGCCGGGCGGCGCCTTGCCGCCGGGATTCCCAGGAATGCCCGGTGCAGGCGGACCGCCGCCGGGCGCGATGCCGGGACCAGGCCCCGGAGCGATGCCGCCGCCGCAGCCCTGATCCCGTCCGGGCGTTCAACCGCCGGAGATTGCAGTCAGAACATAAACCTTGAGGCCGTCTCTCAGCGCGGTCTCAAGCGTTGCCCGCCGCCCGCCGACGAAAACGTTGATGTGGCGGCGCACGGCTGGCGTCGAATCCTGCAAGCGATCCCGCATTCCCGGCCAGCGCGCGTCGAGCTGGGCGATCATCTCGCACACCGTCTGCGCCTCGACCGAAAGCTCGCGCGGCGCGTCGGGAAACAGCCCGAGTAAAGCGCGCGGCAATACGACGGTCACCGTCGTATCGACGAGCGGCGAGACACCGTCTTTCTGTTCCAGACCGCGCGCGTTGCTGTCCATCAATCCTCGATCACAAGCGTTTCAACGGACGAAATCGCCGGCAGATGCTGCGCAAGCCGCATCCAGCTCTCGCCCTCGTCGGCGCTGCCGTACAACGCCCCGCCACTTGTACCGAAATAAACGCCCGCCGGCTCCAGCCGATCCGTCGCGAGCGCTTGGCGCAACACGCCGAAATAGGCGTGCTCCTGCGGCAGCCCGTTCCTCAAAGCCGTCCACGAGGCCCCGCCGTCGCGCGTGCGCCACACCGCGGCTTGTGCGTCCGGCATGTAGCGGCCCTTGATGTCGCCGTTGAGCGGCAGCAGAAACAGCGCCTCGGGATCGCGCGGATGCGCAGCGGACGGGAACCCGAACGTGGACGGAAGCCCTGCCTCGATGCTCGTCCACTGCCGCCCGCCGTCGTCACTGCGGTACATGCCGCAATGATTCTGCTGATAGAGCCGTTCGCCGCCGCCCGGCGCAAGAGCGAGGCTGTGCACGCACTGGCCGAATTCCGGGTAGCGCTGATCCTCGGGATTGTAATCGGCACGCGTGCCGCGATTGCGCGGCTCCCACGTCGCGCCGCCGTCTTCCGTGTAAAAGACGCCCGCGGCCGAGATGCCGACCCATAGCTTTTTTGCATCGACCGGATGCGGCACGATGTGATGAAGAATGAGCCCGCCGCCGCCGGGAGTCCACTCGGCGCGCGACGGATGATCGCGAAGACCCGGCACGTGCGACCACGTCTGGCCGTCATCCGTGCTTTTGAAGAGCCCGGCAGGTTCCACGCCGGCATAGAGCACGCCATCGACCTTCGCGAGGCTCCACGCCGCCTTGATCGGTTCCTCGCCTTCCGCATACGCGAGCCCCTCGCTCGAATGCGTCCACGTTTCGCCGAGGTCGGTTGATTTCCACACGGCTGGGCCGAACCAGGCATCCCCAGCCGCGGAATAGATCGTCCCCGTTTCGGCATCGCCAATCGCGTGCTGGATCGGAGACGTTGCGCAGAACGGACCGCTCAAAACCCAATCGCGGCGCGCCGCATCGCTTTTGAGCAGGAACGTCCCTTTTTTGGTACCGACGACAACGAGAACCTGAGCCATCCTACCCCCCTATGCCACGGCCGACAGCCGCGGCGCTTCGACTTTGTCTTTGAGAGCGGCAAGACCCGCTTCGAATTCCGCCCCGCACATCCGATCCATGCCGACGACCACGTCGAGAACCTTAGAGACGAGCGGCATCCGTCCCTCCATCGCCCACGTCACCGTGGTCGCGCCATCGTCGGGAACGAGTGTGAACGTGACCTGATTCACGGCTTTCATCGGCCTCAGCATGGTGAGTTCCATGCCGATACGAGACGGCGCCACCGACTCCGTGATCACGACCGAGCCCGCGCCGACCTCTCTGTTCCCGTCCCAATCGTGCCTCTGCCCAATCCCGCTCAAAGGTCCGGAATAGGTGCTTTTGATGTTGGGATCCTTCCTCTCGAACGGAGACCAGGACGAGAACGCCTTGAGATCGTTGATAAGCGGGAAGATCGCCTCGGGGGCGGCCGCAATGCGCGTCGAGCGCGCAAACCTGAACGTATCCGGCCGGGTCCACGCGTACGCGACGACAGCCCCAGCCAGCGCTGCGAGCCCAGCCGCGATATAAAGAACCGTCTCGATCATGACGCTTTCTCCTTCGTTGCCCGGCCCGGATTGGACTCGGCTACCCTGCAAGGACGGCGCGACTTGGGACGATCCGACATCGACGCAAAAAAATTCTGCACGTCTCCCGTCAATCCGCGCCGGGCGATCCAAGCACCTTTCTCACGGAGCCCGCGGCCCTACGCCCGCATCCAGGCCATCGAGATGCATCCGGATGTGCGCCGCTTCCTGTGCCGTCCGCGCCAGCGCAATGGCCCGGTCGAACGCCTCCCGCGCTTCGGCTGTCCGCCCAAGCTCTTTTAGCAACGCCCCCCGCACGCCGAAGAAGTGGAAGTAGCCCGAGAGTTTGGGCGCCAGCGGTTCGATCATCGCAAGCGCCGCCTCGGCCCCCGCGCACGCGCGACCGCCACCGCTCGGTTCAACGTCACCACGGGTGACGGCTCCATCTGCTCCAACCCGGCATAGAGAAGCTCGATCTCGCCCCAATCGGTCTCGGCAGGCGATGCCGAAGTTGAGTGCAGCGCAGCTATCGCCGCTTGCAACTGATAAGGGCCGGGCTGCCGATGACGCATCGCCTTGTCCAAAAGCGCCTCTCCCTCGGCGATCATGCCGCGATCCCAGAGGCGCCGATCCTGATCGTCGAGCAGCACGATCTCGCCGTTCCCGTCGACGCGCGCCGCCGCCCGCGCATGCTGCAGCAGGAGGAGCGACAGAAGACCCAGCATCTCGGGCTCGGACGGAAACAGCCGCAGCAACAGCCGCGCAAGACGGATGGCTTCCTCCGCAAGCGGGCGCCGAAGTTGCACCTCCCCGCCGCTCGCCGAATATCCTTCGTTGAACAGGAGGTAGACCATGGCCGCCACCGCGCCGGCCCGCTCGCCACGCTCCACCGGCCCTGGCGTTTCGAAGCCGCTCGCCGCCTCCGCAATCCGCCGCTTGGCGCGCGTGATACGCTGCTCCATCGCAGCTTCGCTCACCAGGAACGCGCGCGCGATCTCCTTCACCGAAAGGCCGGACACCACGCGCAACGCGAGCGCGATCTGCTGTGTGGCCGGCAAATCGGGATGGCAGCACGTAAACAGCAACCTCAAGATATCGTCGCGGTAATGCCCATCGTCCAACCGCTGCACCAACGCGTCTTCCGCATCGTCGAGATCGGACAGCACAGCCTCGTCCGGCAGTTCCTCCGAGCGTCGCTCGCGCCGAAGCTGGTCGATCGCCACATTCCGCCCGACCATGATGAGCCACGCGGCGGGATCGCGCGGCGGGCCGTTCTGCGGCCACGTCTTGAGCGCGCGCAGCGACGCCTCCTGGAACGCCTCCTCCGCCCGGTCGAGATCGCGGAAATAGCGGAGCAGCGCAGCCATGACCTGCGGGCGCGCGCCGGTCACGGCCGCGTCGAGCCAGACGAGATCCGTCACGCACCTGCACTCCAATCCACGAAATAGCCGACAGGGCGCACCTCGTACGCTCCACCCGGATTTGCCTCGGCAAGCTCCCGCGTGAACGCGAGCGCCTCTTCGAGACCGGCGCAATCGATCATGAAAAACCCGAGCAACTGCTCCTTGGTTTCCGCGAACGGCCCATCGAGCACGAGCGGCGGATCGTTGTCCTTGCGGACGGTCGTCGCTGCCGTCGTCGGCATCAGCCGGGCGACGGGTCCGAGCTTCCCGGCCTTCGCCCACTTCTCCTGGACGGCGCCTAGCTTGGCCATGACGGCCTCGTCATGCTCACGGCTCCAGGCGCAAACCACATTTTCCGAATGATAACAGAATACTGCATATTTCATCGCGCATCTCCCTGCGGCCATCGCATCCCAAGGACGAACCGGCAGAACCGTTCCCGACGTCCCCAATGGGCCTAACGCGGAAATGGTGCGGCGGAGAGACAGGACCGTAGACCAGGCTCGAAAAAATCCTTGGCCGTTCCTCCGGGAACAGCGGGCGCGCGGCATAGGGCGCAAAGTCTCTCCATCGAAACACACAGGCAGGTCGTGTCGAAGACGCGCCAGGAAAGGGAGAGATCGCCATGACCCTCACGAGCAAGAGCTTCCGCACCGCCCTCGCCGCAGCAGCAGCCGTCCTCGCGAGCGCAACTCCCCAGCAGGCCGCAGCCGTCAGCCTCGGCGTCAAGATGGCCTGCGCCTCGGATTACTACTCCTACTGCAGCCAGCATGGCCTCGGCACACCGGGCGTGCGCAAGTGCATGCGCGCCAACGGCCACAACCTGTCGAACCGCTGCGTCACGGCCCTGATCAAGGCCGGCGAAGTCTCGAAGTCGGAAGTCGAGCGCCGCGTCGCCGCCCGCTAATCGCGGCCAGCAGTCGTTCATCGCTCCCGGACAATCGGGAGCGTCCAGGCCGGGGTGGCTCTCCACGCCCCGGTTTTTTCGTTTGTATCAGACTGATTTATCGAAGAAAAATGGTGCTGCCGGCGAGGATTGAACTTGCGACCTCTCCCTTACCAAGGGAGTGCTCTACCACTGAGCTACGGCAGCTTTTGGCGCGTGGTGCCCTGGAGGGCGATGCACCGCGCGGATCGGCGGGCCCCTTCGGACCGCCCCCGCGCGGCGTGTTTACCCGATTGCTGCGCCGCCTACAATGGGTCTTGCCTCAGCGCGCCGAGGGAAAATCAAACCACCCCTCAGCGCACCGGCAACCTCACCGCTCCGTCGGAAACCACCACATCGCAATCGTCCCGCCCACGGCCGCGGTGGCGACCACCCCCAGCAGGACAGGCCGCGAAAGGCCGACAGCCAGCGCCGTCACCAGCACAGAGCCCCACGCGCAGGCCAGCGCAAACAGCTTGATCTCACGCCGGATGGTGCGTCGCTCCTCGAACCGGCGCGCCTCGGCGAGCGCGGTGCTGAGCAAAGGCGTACGCTCAAGCAGACCGAGCAGACGCTCGCTGGAGCGGGCAAACGCCCAAAGCGCGACCAGGAGGAACGGCGTCGTCGGCAATCCCGGCAGCAGAGCGCCGAGAAACGCCAACAGCGTCGCAACGCTTCCAATCGTCATGTAGGCGAGTTTCTGCACGAAAACCTCAACTCCCGGCCGCGTCGGCCCTAACCCGACATCTGGGGTCGGCATAGCGAACCGCCAACCCATAAACCGAAGGCCAGCCCGCCGCCACGATTGAGAGCGCGGCGTCGAGCCGCTACCATTTCCCGGTTCGGCAGGCGCAGCGCCGGACCGAGCCGGATCGGCGAGGCGCCATCGGTCTCGACCCGAAGCCAAAGCCGCATGCGCCGATCGAACGTTGATCTTCGTCAACTTCCGGCAAAGAAACGCGTCTCTATAAAGGTCCGTGCGGCGTACAATCGGCCGCCTCAACCCGACGCCCTCAATCGACAGCCCTGGAGCCAGAAAAGATGTACAAACACATTCTGATCGCCACCGACGGTTCGGAGCTGGCCCAGAAGGCCGTCGCCCAAGGACTTGCCATCGCCAAGGCCCTCGGCACGAAAGTAACGGCGATCAACGTGTCGGAGCCGTGGGTTGCCGTGGCGCCCGGCGAGGTCGCGATGGCGTTTCCGATCAAGGACTACGAAGAGAGCGTCGTGGCGAACGCGGCCCGCATCCTGTCCGCGGTGGAGACGGAGGCCAAGGCGCTCGGCGTCGAGTGCAACACGCTCCACGTGAAAGACCAGTTCCCGGCCGAAGGCATCATCGAAACTGCCGACAAGCTCGGATGCGATCTGATCGTCATGTCCTCGCACGGCAGGCGCGGCCTCATGCGCTTCCTGCTCGGCAGCCAAGCGAACAAGGTGCTCACGCACAGCACCACGCCGGTCCTGATCTGCCGCTAGACCATGATCGCTTCGGACCCTACCAGCCTGAAGCGTGATAGTCGGGCTCACCGAAGAGCCCCGGAGCGTGATCCTTTTCGATCGAACACGGGCACACTCTAAGCGGCGGTCGCCGCCCCGTGCTCGGTGATCTTTTTGAGGAAAGGACCGAGCTCTGCCGCGGGCTTCGGCCGCGAGAAATGAAAGCCCTGCAGGCTCGCGCATCCCATGCTCCGGAGCAGGATCGCCTGCTCGTCCTTCTCCACGCCCTCGGCGGTCGTGGAAAGGCCCAGGCTGCGCGCAAGCTGGACGATGGCCTGCACGATGGACAGGCTGTCCTTGTTCTCTTCCATGTCGGTGACGAACGATCGGTCGATCTTGAGACGGCCTATCGGATACGCCTTGATATGCGAAAGCGAAGCGTAACCCGTGCCGAAATCGTCGAGCGCGATTTCGACGCCAAGTTCGGCAAGCCGCTGTAGTGCGTCGCTGACGTGTTGCGTCCCGCTTCCGAGGAAGACGTGCTCCGTCACCTCGATACAGATCCGCTCCGGCGCAACGTTGTAATGGTCGAGACGGCTCTTGAGATGAGACGCGAAGCAGCGGAACGCGAAGTCCGCCGACGTCACGTTCACGGCCACACGGCCGAACGCGACCCCTTCCGCCTGCCAGGCCGCAACCTGCTCCAATGCGAGATCGATGACGCGCACGCCGATGGCAGCCGCCACGCGCGGCTCTTCCAAAACCTCTTCGAAGAAGCCCGGCGTGAGCAGGCCATGCACAGGATGCTGCCACCTGAGAAGGGCTTCGAATGAAGGCGGATCCGACGGATCGGCAGGGATGATGGGCTGGAAGAAGAGGACGAATTCTCCGCGCTGCAATGCTTCGAGCGCATCTTCCTGCATTTCGACCCGGCGATTGATCGCAGCACGCAGATCGGGCGTAAACTGGCCGATGTGTCCGCGCCCCACGCTCTTCGCACGATAGAGCGCCAGATCCGCATTCTTGAGCAGATCGCCCGGCTCCACCGCGTCGCGCGGATAGACCGTCACACCGAAGCTGGTCGAGCAGAACCGCATCGCGCCCGCAATCTTTACGGGCTCGGACAGAAACCGTTTGACCCGCGCCAACGTCACTTCGATCTCGTCGACCTCACGATGCCCGCCGATGAGCACGGCAAATTCATCGCCCCCGAGGCGAGCGATATTGGCGGTGCTGCCGAGCATATCTTCGAGGCGGCGCGCAACGATCTTCAAGAGTTCGTCGCCTGCCTCATGGCCCAGCGTGTCGTTGATCTCCTTGAAGTTGTCGATATCGATCAGCGTGACGGCCAAGAGGTCGCCATTCGCATCGGCGGTTCCGATCGCATCCCGCAACGTTTCGCCGAACAGCAGACGGTTCGGCAGGCCGGTCAGGCTGTCGAGCTTCACGAGCTTCCACAGGTCGTCCTGCATCTTCTTGCGTTCGGTGATTTCCTCCGTGAGCATGATAAGCCCGCCCACGGTCTGATCGGGCAGATACCACGGGCGCACTTCCCAGCGCAGGATGTTCTCCGATCCGTCCGCCCGTTGGAAGCGTTCCTCCTCACAGCTCTCCGTAGCGCCCGCGAGAATCCGGCTATGCTTGTCCTTCCAGCACTGCGGAATCTCGGGAAACACGTCGTAGTGACTGCGCCCGACGAGCGACTTTTCTTTGAGCCCATAGTCGTGCAGCCAGTGGTCCGTATGCGCGACATAGCGCATCTCGGTGTCGAACATCGCCACCGCAGCCGGCACATGCTTGATAAAAGCCTCAAGACGCGCATGCGCGCGTTTGAGCTCCTGCTCCGCACTCCGCTGCTCGGTCACGTCGACACCGATCGTGCTCAGGCATTCGAGTTCGCCGCGAGCATTGCGCCAGGGCACGAAGATGGCCTTGACCCAAAGCGGCTGTCCGTCCTTACCCTGATCGCAATATTCGCCCGACCATGTTTTCCCGAGCCGCACGGTCGCCCACATGTCCGAAAGTTGCTCAAGATTGCAAAGCCCGGACCCGGCACCGTCGACCACCCGGCGAGCGAACTCGTCGCTCGAATAGCCGGTGCGGTTCAGCAGATTCTGATTGGCTTCGCAAAAGCGGCCTGACGCGTCGATCTTCGACACAAGAAAATGCTCGTCGAGCATATGCCGGTAGGAACTCACCTCGCGCTCGAAGTCGTCGGCGCGCGACGTCTCGTCCCTGGCAAACGCAACCGAAACCGCCGCGACGAAAACGGTGAGCATACAGACCAAGGAAATGGCGAAGACAGAAGGGTGGAAATCGGCAGCGATCAAAACAGCGAAGTTGAAGACTGCAAGCGCCGCCAGCACGACGATCAGCCCAGGAACAATCCATCCCCGCACACGCGCGATAAGCAGATCTATTTGCGGCCACGAACCGCTTCGCGTTTGAGTACACATAGTTCAGAAACGATGCCGAGTATGATTCTGACGAATTTCTTCCCTAACCCACAAAAACGTACGGTCGGATACTTAAAAAATATGCACTCAGCCGACATTTCGGGCGCTTTAGTCGCGCAAAAATGCGTTGACGGGAGACGCAAAGCCGTTCAACGGCGAAAATCTGCGCGAATTGCAGAGGGAACTTGAAACCGCCGGGATGAATCAGCGCGCGAACTGGATCGCCAAAAACGTCAGTGCAGAGAGCGTTGCAGCCGCGGGAACCGTGATGACCCAGGCTGCGGCGATCGCCATGAGATGGGATCGGCGGACAAGCTTTCGACGCCGAAACTCCTCCTGATCCACCGGAGCGAGCTTGTTAGGGTCATGGGGGACCCCGTGCGCTCGAACGAAGTGGCGGCGGCGCCGGCTGTGCACGGTCCAGTATTCGCGGAAGAAGCCGACCCCGAAGATCGCGCCCACGGCTATATGGGTGGAACTCACGGGCATACCGAACCAGGACGCCACGATCACCGTGATCGCCGCTGAAAGCGCCACGCAGAATGCCCGCATAGGGTTCATCTTGGTAATCTGTTCACCGACGAGACGGATCAGGCGCGGGCCGAACAGCAAAAGGCCAAGGCTGATCCCGACGGCACCGATCATCATGGCCCAGAGGGGGATCGCCACATCCGAACCGATCGGGCCCTGGTCGGCAGCATGAAGGATCGCGGCCAGTGGCCCCACCGCATTGGCGACGTCGTTGGCGCCATGACCGAAGGAAAGCAGCGCCGCCGAGCAGATGAGTGGCAGATGAAACAGCCGCCGTAGCGACTGGTTTCGGTTTTCCATGCCCTCCGACTGGCGGCGGATCAGCGGCTTTACGACTGCATAGACCACTGCGAACACCGCAACAGAGAGCGCCGCAACTGCGGCGGGGCTTGGCTTCCAGATGCGCCCGAAGCCCTTCACCACCAGGTATCCGCCGAACACCCCTGCCATGACGGCCGTGAGAACGGGCACCCAGCGCCGGGCCGCAGCGATCTTATCCTCCCGGTAGATGATCATGACTTTGATGAAGGCGAGCAGCAGAGCCGCGATCACACCGCCTAGCACGGGGGAGATCACCCAGCTTGCCGCGATGGCCCCTAGCACCGGCCAGTTGATCGGCTCCATCCCCATCGCCGCCAAAGCCGAACCCAGCACCCCTCCGACGATGGCGTGGGTGGTGGAAACCGGGGCGTTGAGCACCGTCGCCAAATGCACCCAAACCGCCGCCGCCAACAGCGCCGACATCATGATCCAGATGAACACGCCGCTATCGGGCACCGACGCGGGATCGACGAGCCCCTTCGAAATGGTCTCGACCACCTCGCCACCGGCGATCAGGGCCCCGGCACTTTCGAACACGGCCGCGATGAGCAGCGCACCCGTCATGGTGAGCGCACGCGCGCCGACCGCAGGCCCGACATTGTTGGCCACGTCGTTCGCGCCGATGGTGAGCGCCAGATAGGCCGCAATGACGGCCGCGGCGACGATCAGCAGCCCGCTGGGCGCCGAGCCGATATGGTACGTCGCAAAACTCCCCGCGAAGACCAGAAAAATGAGCGCGATCCCCGGCCCCAGGAAGCGCAGCGTCAGCGAGCGGGTGACCTGCCCGACCTGCTCGATCTTTCCGAGATCTTTATCGAGCGTCAGCTTCCTTACGCGGCGCGGCCGGATGGCTCCCCGCGCACGGCCCTGCTCCGCCATCCCGTCCCCCGCCCGTCACTTTGTTAGAAGCGGTCTTACGGGAGGCCGTCTGGAAAGACAAATCAAACGATTAGCCTGTCATAAACCCGGCACGGAGAGCGCCCGGCGCTGCGCAGGCCGCCCTCCAAAGGCTCATTTCACAAAGGAAAAAAGAAGCCCGATTGCCGCCTCGCGCCGGACTGATCGAAAACGTCGCAGCAAACGTAAATGAGTTGTTACGACGGGAACAGACGGACGTGAACGAAGTTTTACGTTTCAATCGATAGGCTTACCTGCGTCCGGTGAAGCCAAATATGACTTGATTAAGGCAGGGCCGGTTTATACATGCCGGTAGAGTAAGGAGTAGCGTGCGATGGCGACCATGTGCCGGTCGGAAGAGTTCATGGATGTGCGGGGCGGGTTTGAGAAGCTCAACCCCGGCGCGCTTCATTCCGGCAACGTCCTCCAAAGCGTCGCGACGGGTGCAATCCTCTTCCAGGCGGGCGACGAACGGACGCTTTACCGCGTCGAGCGCGGCGCCATCTGCCATTACGTCCTTTGGGCGGACGGCCGCCACGAAGTGATCGAATTCGCGTTCCCCGGCGACATTATCGGCCTCGGCCATCTCGACATTCATTCAACGACGGGCCAGGCCATGGTCGACACCGTTGTGAGCGTGGTATCCGAAGACGAGTTGAAGGATGCGCTCGATCACGACGACCGGCTTTCGTTTCGGATGACCGCCGCAGTGGAACGGGAATTCGATTATCTGCGCGAGCAGACCGTTCGCCAAGCTTCCATTACGCCAACCGCACGCGTTGCAAATCTCCTGCTCGCGCTTTCGGGGCTCAATGTGAGCGAAGGGCGAAACGGCACTTTGATTTCCGACGACCTCACTGCCGGCTTCGTCGCCGAGCGGCTCGATATGAGCATCGAGAACCTGAGCGCCGCGCTTTTGAACCTGAAAATTCAGGGCGCCGTACGGGACACGCCCCGCGGCCTCGAAATCGTCGACATGCCGATCTTGCACCGCTTAGCCGACGCAGCCTGAGATCCGGCTCGCTCGAAATCGATAAGCTGGCCGCGCGGGCATTTCGCCCGCGCGATTTTCGCGGCCGTCCCCAAATCCTTTGATCCCCGTCAAGCGAGAGACGCCAGGCCCGGGTATGTCCTTGCCCCCGGTGCCAATCCATGCATGAAAGCCCGCCAGAGCCCAGTTAACGCAGGGGAGCCAGCATGTCCGTTCTCGATCAGCCCAGCGCAGCTCCGCGCAAGAAGATCGGCAATCTGCTCGTCGAGACCATCCTCGATGTCACGCATTACACCGGCACGCTTTTCAGCTTCAAAACCACCCGCTCGCCGGCCTTCCGTTTCGAAAGCGGCCAGTTCACCATGATCGGCCTGGAGGTCGACGGCCGCCCGCTCCTGCGCGCCTACAGCATGGCGAGCGCCATCTACGACGACAATCTCGAATTCTTCTCGATCAAGGTCGCCGACGGTCCGCTGACCTCGCGCCTCCAGCACATTCGGCCGGGCGACGAGATCCTGATCGGCCCCAAGCCCACCGGCACGCTCGTCAACGGCTACCTCCGGCCGGGGCGCCGCCTCCTGCTTCTCGCGACCGGCACCGGCTTCGCCCCGTTCTCAAGCCTGCTCCGCGACCCCGAAACCTATGAGCGCTATGACACCATCGTAATGGCTGTCGGCTGCCGTACCGTCGACGAACTTGCCTTCGCGAACAGCGTTGTCGGCGCGATCGAAAACCATGAGCTTCTGGGCGAACTCGCAACAGGCAAGCTCCACTATTATCCGACCGTCACCCGCGAGGCGTTCCGCAACACGGGCCGCGTGTCCGATCTCGTGGCGAGCGGAAAGCTCTTCGCCGATCTCGGCCTTGCCCCGCTCGACCTCGAAACGGACCGCGTGATGATCTGCGGCAACCCCGGCCTCATCACCGACGTCTCGGCGCTCCTCGGCGCACGCGGGTTCGAGGAAGGCAGCAGCGGCAGCCCCGCCGACTTCGTCATCGAGAAAGCCTTCGTACAGCGCTGAAGGCTTCCACGCCCATCGCACGGAACAGGACCGCACGCCTCTCCGTTAACGACTCCGTCACGGACCTTACACACATGTAAAGTCAGGGCGTTTGCGCCTCGGAGACGAGGGCGATAGCGTCGTCGTGAAAAAAGCCGAATGGAGGAACCGATGTCCACATCCCTGAAATCCGAACGGAGCGTTCTGAACCACGAGGAATATCAGGCGGTGCTGGCCACGCACCACCCGGACATTTACGGTCTCGACGGCAAGGGCCTGCACGCAGCGCGCGTGCGCTTGCGCGATCTGCGCGACAAGGAGCGCACCCTTGCCCGTCAGAAGCGCCGCGAAAAGCGCGGCAAGGCTGAAGCCCGCGGCGGGAGCTTTCCAGGCACGGCCGACCAGCCGCAGCGGCGCAAACAGATCTTCGCCGCCGCGATCAAGCGCGTGAACAAGGAGCTGGATCGTCTCAACAAGCTGGAAGCCCGCGAAGCGAATATCGACGCCGCTCATCGCGCCCTTGCCCTCAAGCGCGCCAACAAGTTCGTGCATCATCCCTCATCCGACAAGACGCCGGATGAAGGCATGAACCCGATCAACAATCGGCGCCGCCGGACGAAAGTGCCGCCGGATCAGATCGGCAGCGTCTCGCAACGCACGAAGGCGGCGCAGGCCCGCCGCGACGCGCGCGGCGCATGAAGCGCTTCTCAGCGGCAGCCATTTGAGAGAAAACTTATGGATCGCATCGGCGCAGTTCTCCTCGCGGCCGGTGCGTCCCGCCGCTTCGGCGACGACAACAAGCTCGTCGCCGATCTCGACGGCGAGCCTCTTGTTCGCCGCGTCGCTCGCATCCTGGCGGAGAGCAGCGTCGGCGATGTCGTCGTGGTGACAGGGCACGATAGAGAGACCGTGGAAGCGGCACTCGACGGTCTCTCCTTCCGCTTTGTCCATAACGAGGACTGGTCTTCCGGCATGGGCCGCTCCATCGCCCGCGGCATCCGTGCGTTGCGGCCGGATACGCCCGCCGCCTTCGTCGTTCCCGGCGACATGCCGTATCTGACTGTTACGCTGCTCCAAGCGCTCGCCGGGCGTTACGCGGACGCCGAGGGCCGCCGCATCGTCGTACCGACGACCGAAGACGGCAACCAGCGTAACCCCGTCCTCTGGCCGCGGCGCTACTTCGACGACCTCGCAAGGCTCGACGGCCCGGAAGGCGGCAAGGCCCTTCTCAAACGCCATTGGTCGGAAGCGCTTCTTGTCCCCGTCGCGGACGAGGCGGTTTTCTCCGACATCGACACGCCAGCCGATCTCCCCAAACCCTAGGTCGTGATCGCTTCGGACCCTATCAGTCCGAAGCGATCATGGTCTCATCAAAGATGATAGAGCGTCCGATCCGATTCCGTCGGATCGGAAAACGCTCTAGAAAGGAGAACCCCTCCCAGGCTTCATCTTCTGAAAGCAGACCACACGGATCGCACAGCCGGAGCGAGGCCTTAACCGAGGTCAACCCTGAACTCAGAGCACGATTGTCAACGTCGCGGATCAAGGGCTAAACATCGCCCATGATTTCCGATGAAACACACCCTCCACCGCCGCAATCCGAAATGACCGATACCGCATGGCTCGGCACCGCCTGTCCGCGCCCCTCGGAGACGCACCGAAACGCTGCCGAAGCCCGTCAGAATACCCTCACCAAGCCGCCCGGCTCCCTCGGTGCGCTCGAACGGATTGCGATCCAGCTCGCGGCCCTTCAGGAGACGGAGCGCCCATGCGCCGATAACGTCCAGATCGTCCTTTTTGCAGGCGACCATGGCGTGACGGCTCAAGGTATCTCTGCCTTTCCCTCTGCGGTCACGGTCGAGATGCTGCGCAACTTCGCAAGCGGCGGCGCGGCGATCTCGGTCCTCGCGCGCAAGCTGGACGCCCGCTTGGAGGTTGTCGACGCAGGCACACTCGCAACGTCGGAGGTCGCAGGCGTCGTAACCGACAAGCCCTGCCATGGCACACGCGACTTCGCAACCACCCCGGCAATGACACCGGACGAGACCGCATTCGCGTTCGATACCGGCCGCCGCGCCGTAGCGCGCACCGTGGATCGTGGCGCCCATCTTCTGATCTTCGGCGAGATGGGGATCGGAAACACCACATCCGCCGCAGCGGTCGCCGCGGCCCTGCTCGGAAAAGCGGCGAACGATCTCGTCGGCGCGGGAACGGGCCTCGACAGCGACGGCATCCGCCACAAAGCCCGCGTCATCGACGCCGCACTCGATCTGCATGGGCTCAAGGCGCCGGACGTTCCGGCGGCGGATGTGCTGATGAAAGTCGGCGGCCTGGAAATCGCGGCGCTCGCAGGCGCCATCGTCGCCGCCGCGCAATCCCGAATTCCCGTTCTCGTGGACGGCTTCATCGTCACGGCAGCGGCGCTCGCAGCGACACGCCTCAATCCGTCGTGCGCCGACTGGCTCATCTATTCGCACCGCTCCTCGGAGCAGGGCCACCGCCTCATCCTCGAAGCGCTCGACGCCGAGCCTCTTCTCGATCTCAAAATGCGCCTCGGCGAAGGATCGGGTGCAGCCGTGGCCCTCTCCGTCGTGCGGCTCGCCTGTGCGTTGCACGGCGAGATGGCCACCTTCGCGGAAGCGCATGTCTCAGAGTCCCTCTAATGCGCCTCGATCTCATCCGCCACGGGCGAACGAACATGCCGGGCGTGCTGCTGGGACGCACAGATGCAGCCGCGACGGACGCATCGGCCGCGGATCTCATCCGGCAAACCGAGGGCCGCATCTGGTCCGCCATCGTGGCGACCCCGCTTCGCCGCTCGCACGCGTTCGCCGAGCGCCTTGCCCGCGATCGTGGCCTTCCGCTCAGGATTGACAGCGACTGGCGCGAGCTCGACTTCGGCGATTGGGACGGAAAGCCCATTGAGGAATTGCGAGCCGATCCTGTCGTCGCGGCCCATCTCGACGCTTTCTACCGTGACGCCGAAGCTCCGGCCCCTCCGGGCGGAGAAAGCTGGCGCATGCTCGAAGCCCGCACGCTGCGCGCACTGAACCGGCTGCTCGACGCCGACCCAGCAGAGAGTACGCTCGTTGTCGCGCACGGCGGCCCCATCCGCGCCACTCTTTCGCTCGCCTGCGGTTTGCCCTTTGCCTCGACGTGGGCCTTCCGCGTCGACTACGCAACGCGCATCACGCTTGAAATCGGACGCGGAGCCGGAGCGAAGATCTGGGGCGAAATCGTCGAGGTGGCGCAGCCATGACCTTCCGCACCTTCGTCCACGCGCTCCAGTTTCTGACCCGCCTGCCCGCGCCGGCGCTCGCCGAATTCGATCCGAAAGATCTTTCGCGCTCGGCCGTCTGGTTTCCTTTGATCGGACTGATCGTCGGCGCGTTCGTCGCATTCGGCGTGTGGTCAGGCGGCCATGTTTCTCCGTGGGTCGGTGCGCTCGTAGGGCTCGTGATCTGGGTCGGCATCACGGGCGCACTCCATCTCGATGGACTGGGCGACGTCGCCGACGGTCTCGGCGCCGCGCACCGCGATCCCAACCGCTTCCTGGAGGTCCTGCGCGATCCCCACGTCGGCGCGTTCGGCGTGATCACGATGGCGTTGCAGCTTATCGCGAAGCTCGTCCTCCTCGCCGAGGTGCCTGCGTCGAACGCCTGGGCGCTCGCCGCGCTGCTGCTGATCCCGGCCTGGGCAAGGTGGGGCACGCAAGTCTGGAGCCTTGCCGTGCCGCCGCTCGCCAAAGGATCGGGTGAACGCTTCTCATGGCAGATCAGCAAGCCCGTCGTGGCCGCTGAAGGCCTCGTTCTCGCGGCCGTGAGCGCGTGGGCGGCGCCGGCGCTCCTCGGCGCATTGCTCATCGTGCCGCTCGTCGCCGTCTACTGGAAAGCGCGTCTTGGCGGCATCACGGGCGATTGCCTCGGCGCAAGTGTCGAGATCACCGAAACGCTCCTGTTGCTGCTTGTTGTCATCGCCATTGCGCTCGCGCGTTAGAACGGCGTGCGCTCTGCGTAACACGCAGCCTCCAGCGCCCGTTCGAGGCGCTTCCACTCAGCCTCGGACCCCGGCAATCCGAAGCGCAGCCACGTCGGCGCATACGAAAACTCCCGCACCAGAAGTCCCGCGCGACCCAGCGCCTCCGCGACGCGCGCAGCCTCGGGATGCGAGGCGAGCCGAAACAGCGACGTTCCCCCAAGAACGGTCAAGCCGTTGGCTTCGAGTGAACCATCGAGCCGCTTCGCCGCGAGATCGAGCGCTGCACGCGACGCATTGAGCCAGGCATCGTCCGCAAGCGCGGCCGCGCCGATAGCAAGAGCCGGTCCGGAAACAGCCCACGGCCCCATCGCCTCACGGATACGCTGGGCCATGTCACCCTGCGCAATCGCAAAGCCGAGACGCACGCCCGCGAGCCCGTACATCTTGCCGAGCGAGCGCAGCACGACCGTCGATGGCGGCAGATCCGGCACGACACTCGCGCTCTGAGGCGCGACGTCCGCGAACGCTTCGTCCACGACGAGCAATCCGCCGGCTGCGTCGAGGCGCACCGCGACCTCGCGCAGCGTATCCGGCGGCACGATGCGCCCGGTGGGATTGTTCGGATTGACGACGACCACGACGTGGGCCCCGCGCGCCGCATCGGCATCTGCCACGTCCATGACGTCATGCCCCGCCTGCCGCCAGGCCGCGGCGTGCTCGCCATAGGTCGGCCCCAGCACGGCGACACGGGAAGACGCCACGAGACGAGGAAGCACTTGAATGAGCGCCTGCGTCCCCGGCGCGCATACGACAGCGTCCGGCGATGCGGCACCATAGCGGCGCGCCGCAGCCTCCTTCAGCCGCCGCTCGTCCGAACGCATCGGCAGGCGTGTCCAAAGCTCCGGCGCAAGCTCCGGCAACGGATAAGGCACGGGGTTAATGCCCGTCGAAAGATCGATCCAGGGCAGCCGCGCGTTGGGAAACCGCGCACGCGCCCGGTCCAAATCCCCGCCGTGCGCGACGGGTTCCGGCCGGCCGTGCCTCATGCTAGCACGACACCTTCGAGCCGCCCGCCACGGCGAACGCCTCCGCGATAGCGAATAGCAACCATGTACGCCTCACTTGCCCTTGCAGGTCTCGCCGTCGAAGCCGTATGCGGCTATCCGCGCTGGCTGTTCCGCGCGATCGGCCATCCCGTCAGTTGGATCGGACGACTGATAGCATGGTGCGACGACGCCTGGAACAGACCCAGCCACACGTTCGCACGACGCCGCCTGGCGGGGATCGGAGCCCTCGCCGTTTGCCTGGCGGCAACGACCGCCGTAAGCGTCGGCCTCGTACTCGTAACGCGCAGCCTCGTTCCCGAACCGCTTGCCCTTGTCATCCTCGGCATTCTTGCGAGCGCCTTCATCGCGCAGCGCAGCCTGGACGAGCACGTCCGCGCCGTCGCCTGCGCGCTGGAAACCGGAACGCTCGATGACGCACGCCGCGCCGTCGCTCAAATCGTAGGCCGCGATACGACGGTCCTCGACACCGCCGCCGTGAGCCGCGCCTCAATCGAAAGCCTCTCCGAGAATTTTTCGGATGGCATCGTCGCGCCGGTCTTCTGGATGGTCGTCGGCGGGCTCCCCGGTGCGGCCCTCTATAAAACGATCAACACGGCCGACAGCATGGTCGGCCACAAATCCGAGCGCCATCTCGCCTTCGGCTGGGCCGCAGCCCGTCTCGACGACATCGTGAACCTTCCGGCGTCCCGCCTCTCCGCGCTCTGGATCGCTGCCGCCGCATCTCTCCTGCCGGGCGTGAGCGGACGAAGCGCGCTGGCCGCCGTCCGCCGCGATGCGCCCCGCCACCGCTCGCCCAACGCAGGCTGGCCCGAAGCGGCCATGGCTGGCGCCCTCGGCGTCCGTCTCGCCGGCCCACGCAGCTACGGCGGCGAAACGGTCGACGACCACTGGATGGGCACGGGGCCTGCGGATGCAACGGCCGCAGACATCCGCCGCGCGCTGCGCATCTATCGGCTCGCGTGCGTCATACAGGCCGCAACCGTCGCGCTTCTCGCCGCCGCCCTCGCCGTCACGATGCCGGGCGCGCTCACTTGAGCGTCAACGGAAGCCCGGCCGCGACGAGCACCACGCGATCCGCAATCGCCGCGACCTGCTGATTGAGCCGCCCTTGCGCGTCGCGAAAGCGTCGCCCCAGCGGCGTTTCGGGCACGAGCCCAAACCCGACTTCGTTCGACACCGCAACGACAGGGCCGCGCGCTTTTTCCAGCACCACCGCCAAATCCTCGCACGCCTTCTCGACATCCGCGCCGGCAAGCAGTGTGTTGCTCAGCCACAGCGTCAAGCAATCGATCAGAATGGGGCGACCCTCGCCATCGGCTTTGGCAATCGCGCCGGCAAGATCGCGAGGCGCATCGGTCGTCAGCCACTGCGCATTGCGCCGATGGCGATGCTGGGCGATCCGCTCGCGCATCTCGTCATCCAGCGCCTCCGCCGTCGCAAGATAGACCCACGGCGGCGCGGCGCCTGTAATCAGCTCCTCGGCGTAGCGGCTCTTGCCGGAGCGGGCGCCGCCGAGCACCAGCGTCAAACGGGGCAGATGGTGGGACGAGGTCATGGCGCGTCGGGATCTCGCATCGGTGGCGTTCTTCTATGAACCGCCTAGAATACGCTTTGTACAGCACCCGATGCCACACGCTTTCCGGTTTCGCGATGATCCCCTTCACAATCGACTGCCGTCCGCCGTTTCTGGTGGCATCGTTCTTTGAGCCGCACGAGATGTTGAGCTGGTCGCTCACGCATCCCGGCAAAAGCATCGCGCGCGAGGTCGCCTGGATCGAGGTCCGCAACGCGGATCTGACCGTGAACACCGACCCCGTGGCCCTCGTCAAAGAGAAGATCGCGGCGGAAGGTTTGGAAGACGCCATCGCGCTTATGACGTCCCGCAACATCACGCGCTATCACACCGCCCAATCGGTTGTAGAGAGCGACATCGCGACGTGCCTGACGACGGTCGGCCTTTCGAACGGCGAGCGCGTCGGAATGCGCATCGCCGAACCGGTGCGCCTGCCGGGCACGATCAACACGCTCGTCCACGTGGCCCGCCCGCTGTCGGAGGCCGCGTTTCTCGAAACGCTGTCCATCGCGACACAGGCTCGAACGGCCGCCATCATCGACGCGCACGTCCAACGCGCCGGAGTCGAAGTCACCGGGACGGGAACAGACTGCATCGTGATCGCGGCACCGCGGGGAGAACACCGCGCTCCCTTCGCTGGCCTGCACACTACGCTTGGCGAAGCCGTCGGCAAAGCGGTCTACACCGCCACCGCAGAGGGCATAAAGACGTGGAGAGAAGACTTCGACGCGCTTGCGGCATCCGCGGCGAACCGTTGAGGCGAACGCTCACGCTGCGTCTTCCTCCGCCAGCACCTTCTGAACCGCGGCATCGTTTGCGATACGGTCGTGCAAGGCCACCACGTTGGGATAGGCATCGAGCCCTTCCGGAAGTTTCGCCGAGGCCCAGCGGATCATCGGAAACGCATAGGCATCCACCACGGACCGCCTCGGACCGAGAATGAACGGCTTATCGACGAGATGATCGTTCAGGATCTTGAAACGCCGGCGCACGAGCTTGAGTCCGGCCTGCCGCACGGCCTCCAATGCCTGTTCGCTCGTATCGGTGGTGTATCGATCCGCCATGAAGACCGGATAGAACGACGGATGCACGTCGCCCGTAAAAAACGAGCTCCATCGGTCGAGTTCCGCCTCACCGCGCCCGTCGTCGAGCGCGCCGAGTTCCGCCTCCGGACGGCTGCGCGCGAGATGTTGAACGATCGCGCCCGCTTGCGTCAGCACCCAGCCGTCGTCCTCGATCAGCACCGGCACGGACCCGGCCGGGTTCACTTGAAAGAGCTCCGGCGAACCGATCTTGACCCGGCGCGCCTCGTAGGGCTCACCGAGCCACTCCAGAACGATATGCGGCGCAAGCGAACAGGCGCCAGGGGAGTACAGCAAAACGGGCATGGAATGTCCTCGTGATCGGCGGGGAAATGTCAGTCAGGAACACTTCAGCGCCGCGACAGTTCCGTTCGTTCGTACCGATGGCCTGTCCCTCCACCACGGTTAAGGTGTCCGCACCGCCGCGCGGATCGAAAAAGATCCGGGGAGCGAGCCTGCGACGGACCTCACGGCCGCACAATTGCCCCAATGGACCAAAATCTAGCCTCCAGCATCGGCGGCCCTTCGTAGGAACGCGGAACAACCCGTTGATGGACAAGCTCGAACCAGAAAAGCTGGCGCATTCATGACACGTCTTCGCTCCCTCGCCTCGTGGGCTGCCGTCGCACTCGCGGTCCAGCTTTTCGCAGCCCATGCCGTTGCGCAGGATGCACCGGCCGCTCCCCCCACACCGGCGGCCGGCGAAACGCCCGCAGCCGCGCCGCCCGCGCCACCCGATGCTCCCCCTGCGGCGGCACCCGACCAGCCTCCCGCCGCAAGCGAGGCCGAAGCCGGCCCTCCGCCCGCGCCCGGCCGGGCAATCGAACGCGTGAAGTCGCGCATCGGCGAACTCGAAGCGCGCACCGACGTCGCCCCCGCCATTCGCGAGGAGGCGCTCACCCTGCTCCGCGCCGCTCTCGGCCACAACGAGGCCGCAGCCGCGAGCGCAGCCACCGCCGCGCGCTACCAGGACTCGAGCCAGCGCGCTGCCGACCGCATTACCGAAGCCAAGCAGCAGCTCGAAGCGCTCGCCAACGGCGCCGACGAGGCCGAGTTCCCGAACCGCATCCGCAGCCTCGCCCTCACCGAAGCACAGCAGGCGCTCGACGCAGCCAGCGGCGAAGCGGCGACGTTGAGAAGCGAGCTTGCCCAGCTCGACACGCGCCTTCGCGACATGGGCACACGCGCAACCGGCGCACGCGAGGAGCAGACCGCCGAGAAACAGGCCCTCGATACCCTCGAAAGCCCCGACGCGCCTCAGGCCGTGGACTCGGACCCCATCGTGGCGGAAGCACGCCGCGTCGCCATCGCCGCCGAACGGCGCGCACGCACCGCCAACGTCAATCTTCTCGAACAGGAAATCATCAGCCTGCCGATGCGCCAGGCGTCCGCCACCGCGCGGCGCGATCTGATGGCCGCGAAGCTCGAAAAGCTGAACAAGCGCATCCCGCTTATCGAAGCGCGCGTCACCGCCTTGCGCGAAGTCGAGCAGGCCAAGGCCCAGCGCGAGGTCGACCGGGAGGCACGCCAGCTTTCCGCCCAGCATCGCGTGCTCGACGCTTACGTCAAAGATACGGATGTCATTCGCACGCGCGAAGCGGACACCGTGCGCCTCGTTAACGAGAACAAGACGAGGCTCGTCGAAACTCAGACCGAACTCGCCCGCGTCAGCGACGCCCGAATCTCCGCCCAGCAGGTGTTGGAGATCGGCAGCATCGGCGGCGAATTCAGCGAGCTTCTGCGCGCGATGCGATCTCAGCTTCCGTCCAGCACGCGCCTGCAGCGAAGCATCGCCGAGCGAGACCAGACCCTCGTCGATGCGCGCCTGCGGCGTCTGCGCGCCGAAGAAGCGCGCCGCGCCCTTCAGAACCCCGCGGCAATGGCCGAGCGGCTTTTGGCAAACGCGGCAAAAGACGGGGAAAGCATCCCCGAAACCGTTCAGCCCGCGCTCGAAAAGCTCGTGGTCACGCGCCGCGATCTCTACACCAGTCTTCAGGATACGCTCGCCACGCGGATCGCGCAGCTTGCCGAGATGAATGCCGCCGAACGCGATTTGCTCAGCCAGACGAACCAGCTCAGCTCGCTCCTGAACAGCCGCCTCCTCTGGCTGCCGACCGCCGAGCCCATCGGCGCGGGCTGGCTCGCACAGGTGGGGCGGAGCTTCACCTGGCTCGGTGACATCGAAGCCTGGAAAGCCGCCGGCCTGACGCTCGTGGAACGCGCATTAGAGCGCCCGGCTCTCTCCCTCCTCGTGCTTGCCATGTTCGGTGCGCTGCTGGCCTTCTCCGGCCGCTTGTTCCGGCGCCTCAAGAGAATTGCCGACAAGGTGGGGCGCTATTCGACGGACAACTACTGGCGCACGCCGGAAGCCCTCGTCATATCCGCTCTTCTCGCACTCCGCTCACCCATCCTCTTCGGATACGCGGGGTGGCTGCTGACCCAGCCGCCTCAAACCGCGGAATTCACTTCCGGCGTCGGAACGGGCCTGCTTGCCGTTGCAGCCCTCGTCACATTCCTCAGGTTCGTGCAGTTCGTGAGCGTGGAGCACGGCCTTTTCTCGACCCACTTCGGTTGGACCGAGCGTGCGCGCGGCCTTCTGTGGACCAACGTGGTGTGGCTGAAATTCGCACTCATCCCCGTCACACTCATTCTCGGCATGATCCACGCCAGCAGCGCGCAGTATCTGCGGGACGGGCTCGGACGCATGGCCTTCCTCGCCGGAGGAATTGCGCTCGCGATCTTCCTTTGGCGAACCCTGCATCCCCGCCACGGCATTTTTGCCGAGCGGCTTCTGCCGGGCAGCACGATTTGGGCCACCCGGTATCTCTGGTTCGGACTGATCGTTTTGACGCCGCTCGCCATTGCAGCCCTCGCGCTCGGCGGGTACTACGACGGTGCGTCTCAAATCCAAAACGGGCTCGGCCTGACGGCGGCCATCGTCGTCGCGGCCTTCATCGGCCACAGCGTGGTGATGCGTCAGGTGCTCGTCACCCGCCGCCGCCTCGAAATCCGGCGCGCCTATGAACGCCGCGAAAAGGCCCGCGCCCAGCTCGCAGCCCAAGAGGCGAGCGACGCCGTCGGCGAAGCCGTCACCCATGCTCCCGAAGAGCCGGAGATCGACATCGCCTCCATCAGCGAGCAAACGCGCAACCTCGTGCGGCTCGCAACGCTCCTGCTGCTGTCCGCGGCACTCTATGTCTTCTGGCGCGAGGCTCTGCCCTCGCTCGCCCTGCTCGACGTCCCGCTCTGGCAGCAGACGGTCACCGTCGACGGTGCGACGCGCAGTATGCCCGTCACCGTATCGAACGTAATGATCGCAATCGCCATCGGCGTCATCACCTTCATCGCAGCCCGCAATCTGCCAGGCTTGCTGGAGATCACCGCCCTTCACCGGCTGCGCATGGAAGCCGGCACGCGCTATGCGGTCGGCGCCGTCAGCCGCTACGTCATCGCAATCGTCGGCATCGCGTTCGCGTTCCGGAGCGTGGGCTTCGACTGGAGCCAGGTGCAATGGATCGTGGCCGCCCTCGGCGTCGGTGTCGGCTTCGGCCTGCAGGAGATCGTCGCCAACTTCATATCCGGCCTGATCATCCTCTTCGAGCGGCCCGTGCGCGTGGGCGACACGGTCACCATCGGCAATCTCACCGGCACCGTCTCGCGCATTCACATCCGCGCCACCAGCATGACGGACGGCGAAAATCGCGAGATCATTATCCCGAACAAGTCTCTGATTACGGAAAAGGTGATCAACTGGACGCTGACCGACAGCATCACCAGCGTGAAGCTCAAGGTCTCCGTGCGCTACGGCACCGACACGCTGAGGGCGCAGATGGCGATCCTCGATGCGGTGAAGGCCACCCCCCATGTCCTCGACACTCCGGCGCCGGGCGTGTTCTTCACCGGCTTCGGGGCCTCCGCGCTCGAATTCGAAGTGCGGGCGTCCGTGCTCCAGCTCGCGCATCGCTCGACGGTGATGAACGACCTGCACGTCGCCATCGAGCGCGCACTGCGCGAACAGGAAATCGCAGTGTCTTAAAAGCGAGCGATCGCGAAAGCCCGCGCCTCAGTTCTGCGGCGCGGGGCGATGCTTCTTCTTGTGGGCATATTTGGAGACCGGCTTCTGCCCACCCTTCGGCTTTGCCCCAGCGGCAAAAGGCTTGGCGCCTTTGAACGGGCGCTTGGGACCGTCGCTCTTCCGATCACGAGCCTCTCCGGCTTTCCCTTCGGTCCGCTCGCGCCCGCGATCTTGCGCCCGATCGTGCCAAGCCTTCTTCGGCCACGTCTCTCCGCGCCCACCCGGAGGTGAAGACGGCCGCGCGCGCGTTTCCCGTTCCCGGCCAGCGTCCCTGTCCTTATGATCTCGATCTCTCCGCGGAGGCCGCGGGCTTTCCACTCGATCCCCGCGCGGTGCATCGGCCGGCACGGATGCTCCGAGCCGGGAGATGCGCCCCTCGTTGGGCTTCATCCCCCGCGCCGCATCTTCGAAACTGTCGGCCACGTCCTGCGCGACCTCGAAGCGCGAGTCGCGATCGAAGATCTTGATCGAGCCGACTTCCGAGCGCGTGACGTTCCCGGCCTTGCAAATGAGCGGCAACAGCCAACGCGGATCCGCGTTGCGCTCGCGGCCGATGTCGACCCGGAACCACACCATCGGACGATTGGGATCGCGCGGCGCGCGCGGAGCCCGAGCCTCGCGAGACGACGGCGGCGCCCCCGCATGATGCCGATCTTCCCTCTCGCGCGCACCGAAGCCCGGGCGCTCGAAACGCTCGCGCGGGGGCCGGGCGCGATCGTCGCGGCGCGGCGGTCCCGGATCTTCCTGGAGATCTTCAGGTGCCGGCAGGCGCGCAAAATGGACGCGGACCAACGCGAGCGCGATCTCCTCTGCCGTGCGATGCGCTTGAAGAGCCCGCACCGCGCTCGTCTCTTCCTCGCTTGCCGCGTCGGTAAAAAACGGCTCGGCCAGAAAGCGCTCCTGATCGCGCGCGCGAATATCGCTGGGCTTCGGAGCCGGTTCCCAGACGACCTTGAGTTTTGCCGTCGCGAGCAGCCCATCGGCCTTGCGCCGGCGATTGAACGGCACGATGAGCGTGCTCAGCCCCTTGTTGCCGGCCCGGCCCGTGCGGCCCGAGCGATGAAGCAGCGTTTCCGCATCGTTCGGAAGATCTGCGTGAATGACGAGCGCAAGGTCCGGAAGATCGAGACCGCGCGCCGCAACGTCGGTGGCCACGAGAACGCGCGCACGCCCGTCGCGCAACGCCTGCAGCGCATGACTGCGCTCGTTCTGCGTCAGCTCGCCGGAGATCGCCACAGCGGAGAACCCGCGCTCGACAAGGCGCCCGTGAAGCCGGTTCACCGACGCGCGCGTCGCGCAGAACACAATCGTCGCACGCGCCTCGTGGAGACGCAGAACATTGACCACCGCGTTCTCGACATCGCCCGGGGCGACACGAATGGCGCGATATTCGATGTCCGCGTGCTGCTCGTTGCGCCGCAACGTTTCGATGCGCACCGCGTCACGCTGGTAGCGCCGCGCCAGCGCCTCGATGGCGCGCGGCATGGTCGCCGAGAAAAGCAGCGTCTGCCGGCCTTCCGGCGTCGCGTCGAGAATGAATTCCAGATCTTCACGAAATCCGAGATCGAGCATCTCGTCGGCTTCGTCGAGCACCACGGCTCCGAGCTTGCTGAGGTCGAGCCGCTGCCGTTCGAGGTGATCGCGCAGACGCCCGGGCGTGCCGACGACGATGTGGGCGCCATAGCCGAGCTGACGCGCTTCCGCACGCGCATCCATGCCGCCGACGCAGGTGACGACGCGCGCGCCGGTATCGGCGTAGAGCCAAGCGAGTTCGCGTTGCACTTGCAGAGCAAGCTCGCGCGTGGGCGCGATGACGAGAGCCATCGGCGCGCTCGCCTCAGGCAGCCGTTCCGCTTCGCCCAGCAGCTTCGGCGCGATAGCCAGCCCGAAGGCCACCGTCTTTCCCGACCCCGTCTGGGCCGAGACGAGCAGATCGCGGCCAGCCGCCTCGCTCTCAAGAACCGCGAGTTGCACAGGCGTCGGAGCGGAGTATCCGCGCGCGGCGAGTGCGCCGCCGAGTGCGGGATGAACGGACGGAAAGGTCATGATCGGGAAGCGCTTTTCCAATGGGGGCGACGTGCCGGCCCCTAACATGGAGGTGCCCGCGCCGGTCGCCAGGGATCTCGTGATCGGGGATGCCTAGCCGGTTTTCTCCCCCGCCGCTAGGAGGCATCTTCGCCCACAGGCCCTCTTGGTAAGCCCGGCAAGAGGCCCGCCCGGACCCCGGCCAGCCCACCGACCGGGCCGGAGCAGGCCAAGCGCACACAGGCCCGAGAGACAGGGACCTGGTTAAAACGGCCGGGTATCCGACGCCCTTACTCCGCGACCTTCCGGACGAACTCGGATTTCAGCCCCATTTGGCCAACACCAGGAATTTTGCAGTCGATGTCGTGATCCCCGTGCACGAGACGGATGTTCTTCACTTTCGTGCCCACCTTCACCACGCTCGACGAGCCTTTGATCTTGAGGTCCTTGATCACCAGCACCGTATCGCCATCGGAGAGAACCGTGCCGTTGGCATCGCGAACGACAGCCTCCTCCATCACCGCCTCGTCCTGCGTTTCCGCGCCTGACCACTCGTGCGCACACTCCGGGCAGATAAAGATCCCCCTGTCCTCGTAGGCATAGGGCGATTGGCATTTCACGCAGTGGATGGTGTCGGACATATCGAGTTCACTTGTATGAAGGCGATCGCGCAAATTCCTGACAGACGATGCGATCGGAGGCGAGGTTCGCCATCGAATAGGCCTTCGGCCGCACCTATGGCAAGCCCCGCCCGCTGAAAACGGCCGAATACAAAAAGGCGGCGCCGGGAAAATCCCGAGCGCCGCCGCTCCCCCGTGAACGGACGGAAACGAGAACGTCGCCGCTAGAACTTCATCGTCAGACCGGCATTGAACGAGCGCCCCAATCCCGGAACGTTGTCGCGCGGCACCGCGTGCGAATAGTGCCCGCCGAGCGGATCTTCATAGTACGTGTCGAGAACGTTCCGCACACCGAGATCCAGCCGGAAGCGCTCCCATTCGTAGCTCGTGCTGAGATTAACCAGCGCATAGCCGCTCGTTTTCATCTCGTTGCGAACCGTATCGACGTTACGCTTGCCTGCAACGCCATAGATTTCGATTGCGTTGGTCCATCCACCCCATTGATGGGTCAGCGCGAGCGTGCCGTTGAGCGGCATCATGTGATAGAGGCTGACGCCCGTATCCGCGTTTTCGCCGTGGACGTAGCCCGCCGATCCGGTCAGCGCGAAACGGCCGAACGCCCCGGACTCGGCGAGAAGAAGGCTTCCCGAAACGTTCACGCCGTAGAGTTCGGCATCGTGATTGGCGAACTGGAGAAAGCGGGTGTCGCCCGCGGACCGCAACAGCCGCACGCCGATATAATCCTCCACGAACGTGTAGTACGGCGTGACTTTCAGCTCCCAATCCTTGCGCGCGCCGCCGCTCCAGCCTGCCGTCACGCTGACGGTGTGCGCAACCTCGGGGTCGAGATCCGGATCGCCGACGTATCCGTTGAGATCGCCGAACCAGCCAATCATGCGCATCGCCATCGAGCCGTGGCCCCATGTGTAACGCTCGTAGAGATTGGGCGAGCGGGTCTTACGGGCATAGCCGAACTCGTACGCCTCCGAAGCCGACGGCTCGTAGCGCGCCAGCGCCGTCATGTCGAAGTTGGTGTCGGTCCGCGATCTGTCCCGGGCATTGAAAGCGGTCGCGGCCCCGGCATCCGGATTGGGCATCATGCACATCATGCCCATCATCATCATGCAGGGCGCCGTGCTGTAGGGCGCGACGTCACCTGCATCCGTCCACACCATGTCGTTGCGCACGCCGAGCAGCGTCGACCACGCCGCATCCCACTGCCGTTCCCATTCGATAAACGTGCCGAGGCGGCTTCGCGTCCCGTCGTTGATGTTCCAATAGGTGTCGGGCCCCATCATCATGCTGCCCGCGACCGGCGGCCACCAGTCGTCGAGCGTCTGATGATGGAACTCGTTTCCGATCCGCAGCAAATCCCGCTCCGACAGCGGGATCTCGGCCTTGAGCGAGTATCCTGCGTCCTGCCCTTCGGTCAGCATGGGCATATCGCCGGGCAGCTTATCCTTGAGGAAGTTCATCTCGTGGCGGGTGTTCTGATAGAACGCGCGCGCATCGACCTTGCCCCAACCGAGATCGGCGACATAACGCGAGTTCAGGAACCAGCCCTTGTTCTCGACCATGTCCATCGCTTGGTTCACATAGCCCTGATAGGGAATGTACTGCACGCCGCCCTGCACGATGAAGAGGTCGCCGCCGTTGCGCACAGCGACTTGCACGGAATGGTTCTGCGACTCGTATTCCGACGAGAGCACGTCGCGGCCGCGCCCGTCCTCGTAGTTATCGGAGCGCGTCCACGCGCCGGAGTAATTGACGCTGACGTTGTTGCTCGCCGCATGAGCGGTGGCGGCGGTTCCGACCCCGTTGCCGTTGCTGCGATAGAACGCGGAGATGCTGCCGGAGGTGTGCACGCCCTCTCCAGCGTCGGCGAAATGCGGCGGATGCGATTCTACGATCACGGTCCCGCCGAGGCTGTCGCCGCCTTTCGACACCGGCGTCACGCCCGACAGCACTTCGACATAAGCGATCTGCGAGGGATCGGCGTACGAGAGCGGCGGGTTCATCTGGTTGGCGCACGCGGACGAAACCACCATGCCGTTGAGCAGAACTTTGACGCGGTCGCCGTTGAGACCGTTGATGGCGGGCATCCCCGAAACCCCACCGGCCTGGAAGATGCTGACGCCTGGCGCGGATCGAAGCATCTCGGCGGTGTCGCTCGACTGGGGAAGACGAGACTGGATCTCGGCGCTGTCGATCTGCGTGGTCGAGAGCGGGACGGCGAGACCCGTCGTTGCGACGCTGGGAACCGGCGGAAGCACGGCCCCGCCTCTCTCGCCTTCACCGTCGATATCGTTTCCGGCGAAAGCTGCGCCCTGCGCGACACTCGGCTGTTCGACGACGATTTCCGGTAAGGCTTCTTGTGCGACCGCAGCCGAAAGCGTGGATACGGAAAGAATGGCAACCGACGAAAGCAGGTACGCCTTCGTCCGCGCGCTGTTAAGCGAGCAAAGCATGGTGGATACTCCCTGGATGGTCTGAGAGCGAGCAGCCGTCGTGGGCACTCGCGACAAGCGAACGTCAGACCGAAACGGGAGGCCCTCGCGGAGAGGAAGCGCCCGGCAGAGGCGTCAGGCTATACTGAATGCGCGCGAGCTTGTGCGCGACGGCCGCATAGCGAACCTCCGCCGCAAGCTCAGGCGGATCGTTCGCGAGCGCCGGTAGAGCCGACGCGGCAAACGGGCAGTCGAAGTCCTCGACGGACGACGGAAGCTGTTCGCGCTCGTCTTCGAGAGGAACGTGCTGCACGCCATGCGCCGTGCAGATCACTATCGTCACACCGCCGGCGTCTGCATGCGCCGGCGCAAGCATGAACCCGGCCGGAACGGCGGCCCGGATCAGCAGCACGAAGACGACGATGAAACCGACGGCGCGCACGAAAGCCACCTTGTTGCCTTCGGCAGAAATAGGGAAGAAAGCGGACATCGACAAAGCGCTAATCATCATCCACCTGGCGGAGCGGGAGATCCTGTTGCGGTTCGGTCACATTCCGGCAAGCCTTCGAGATCGCGCATAAGCCGCACCCTGTAGGTGCGGCAACCGCCGATCACTCGCGAACGCACGCGCCGACACAGTTGGCGATCAACGATCTCAGGTTACACGCGCATCTCAAGGGGTCACTTGACCGACGTCATATGACGTCGTCGGAGAATGGCGCCGGAGACACGCGCAGCGAGCCCATGTCCCAGGCTCGCCAACAACCCAGCGCTGGCCGCACTGGCACTGGCACTGGCACTGGCAAGACTGTGGCACCCCAGACACGTCCCTTGCGGCCACCCTCCACGAATTCCCCGTTAGCTGTGGACCGGACCGTCCGGCGTCTTGGCTTCCCCAAATAGCTGATCATTGTCGACGAGCGGTTGGGAACTTCATTTCCGCACCGCACGAACTCAAGCGGCAGCAGCATCGAGGTCACCCGGCTTCGCAACCCAGTGTGCGTATCCGACGCGTCCGGCCAGGTCTTCCAGGTCGGCGCATACGCGCAGCGGGGGCCGGATCGGAGCGGGAATGACGGCCGAAGCCTCGACGCAAGCGCGCGCGCAAAGCGGCGTGCGCATAAATCGTCGCCACATTTTTGTATTGTCCCTTGCATTTGGCGCCGCGCATATTGCGGACCGAAACATCGGGCGAGTCGCAGAGATGGCGCCGCACTCCGAGCGCACCGGGCTAAAGCCGCACCTCGACACGGCCATGGTCCAAAGGATCAAATCGATCTCGAACATTTTCGAGGTCGGCGCACCGCGGGCCGATTTCGGCTACATCGAAGACCTCGGCGACGGCCGCGGCTACACGATCACACAATATGGATTTGTCACGAACGAGCTCGAAACCGGCTGGATCATCGAACGCTATACGGACCTCGCGGCCGCCAACAGCCTGACGCCATTTCTCGCACAGCTCCCGCCGAAAGCCTCTGGAACGGATTCCGCAAAATTGGCTGGCTTCGCGAAAGCCTGGGGCCGCGAACTTGCCCGCGGGCCGTTTCTTCAGCAGGCATGTGACGAGGTCGCCGACCGCTTGTACTTCAACCCTGCGATGGAAGCAGCCCGCACTCTCGGCGTCACCCTCCCCGTCGGGCGGCTTATACTCTACGATACGATCCTCCAGCACGGCGGCGGCGAGGATCCCGATTCCTTCGGAGCCATATTGGAGCGCGCACGGAAAACCGTTGCCGCGCACGAGGAAGACGGGGAAGTAGAATTTCTCAACGCATTTCTGAAGGTACGCCGGCGCGTGCTCGCAGATCCCGCCAATAGCGAGACCGCGGATGTCTGGCGTCAGTCGGTGGGGCGTGTCGATGCGCTATCGGGCCTCCTCGCGCACAATCCTGGCCTCGAACCGCCCGTGCTCGTGATGAGCGACGACTTCAACGCCGAAGTGGCATAAAACGCCAAAATGGGCACCGCGATGCGAAACGCACCGCGGCTGCAATCCCGTATCCAGACTAAGCTGTCGTCAACCGAGCTGTGTTCCCGAACGGCAAGGCACGGGGACATCCACGCGCAAGCAACACGCTCGCGCCGGACAGAACGCACATCCCCGAGACGGGGCTTAGCAGTGCCGCTGCCTTGGCGAGGATGCCGTCAACGTCGAGGGACGTGTCACTCAAGGCGTCACTCCGTTTGCTAGGATCTGGACGTAATTTCGCCCGCAGCGCGGTCGGCGCCGTGGATCCGGCAGAGCTTCGCGCACGTGTCGCGCTCGTCCTGCAGAGCCTTGATGATTGCGTTCTGTAGATCGACTTGCTCTTTCAGAGTTGCGGCCATGCCGAGATTAGGCTTGCCGAAGACCTTTTCAACGATCTCGCCCGCGACGCGCTCGTAACTCATAGCGTCTCTCCGTATTCAGAAGAATGGGCCTCAGTCGGACGCGATCCGGCGTCCGATTGAAAAATAGTCGGACGTTCTAGTATAGTTCGCTTGAAGGATGCGTCACAACGCACTGATATAGAATGATAAATAAATGGCGGTCCCTACGGGAGTCGAACCCGTCTTTTCAGATTGAAAATCTGACGTCCTAACCGATAGACGAAGGGACCGGGCGGCGGGGCAGAGGCCGGCACGCCGCAGCAGGGCGTGGTATAGGGAGGTTTGGCGGAAGACGCAAGCGCGCCAAGAGCGCGCGGGGCCCCTCTTCCTCGGCCGAAATTATGCCTCCTGCGCCCGGGGATCGGCCGCGTCCTCGATCTGAAGCTCGATCCGGTTGCGCCCGCCCCACGTGTCGCGCCGAAGCTGCCCGGCCACGTGAACGGGAAGCCCCCCCGCCGAGGCCATCAGAAGCTCGCCCAGAGGCTGTCCGGCCGCCCGGAAAGCCACCGCGTCGAGCCGCGAGCCGTCGCCAGCCTCAAGCACGCAGCGAATGTGCGCCGTCCCAACCGGCTTCGCAAACTTCACCCGGTGCGCCGGAAACACGAAGCGCGGCTGCGGATTGCCCTGCCCGTAAGGTCCCGCCCGCTCCAGGAGATCGATGAGCGCTTCGTTCACGGCCGAGGGCACAAGCGCCCCATCGACCGACAGCGACGCACGCGCGGCCAGCCGCGCCGCAGATCCGGAAAGCTCGGCCGCAAAAAAAACCTGAAGCGCCGCGAGCCTCTCCTTCTCGACGGTCAGCCCCGCCGCCATCGCGTGTCCGCCACCCTTGAGAAGCAATCCGGCCGCCACCGCGCGGCGCACCGATCCTCCGATGTCGATCCCCGCAACCGACCGCAGCGATCCGGTCCCGTTCACGCCGCCGCCGCGCGCCGCCTCGTCCCAGGAGATCACGCACGAGGGCCGCTTGAAACGCTCGGTCAGGCGGCTGGCGATGAGACCGACGACACCGCGATGCCACTCGGGCGAGCCGACAATCAGAATGCCGAGATCCGGCGTCTCGTCGATCATGCGGTCCGCCATCGCCGTCGCCTCTTCGAGCGCGGCCTGCTCGATCTCCTTGCGCTCCTTGTTGAGACGGTCGAGCAGCGCCGCGATCCGCGCAGCCTCCGTGTCATCCTCCGTCGAGAGCAGCCGCGCGCCGAGGCCCGCATCCCCGATGCGTCCGCCCGCATTGATGCGCGGCCCAAGAATGAAACCGAGATGGTAGGCGGACGGCGCTTCTCCGAGACCCGCCGCATCCTGCAGCGCGCGAAGCCCCACGTTGTCGCGCGCGCGCATCACTTGGAGGCCCTTGGTGACATAGGCGCGGTTGAGCCCCTTCAGCGGCACCACGTCCGCCACCGTCGCCAACGCAACGAGATCGAGTTCGCTCATCAGCGGCGGCTCGCCCTGCTTCGCGCCGTAATATCCGCGCTGCCTGAGTTCGCGCGCGGTCGCGACGAGCACCAGGAACACGACACCCGCCGCGCAGAGATGCCCCTGCCCGGATATGTCGTCCAGCCGGTTCGGATTGACCAGCGCGTGCACCGCAGGCAGCCGCTCGTCCGCCTGATGGTGATCGACCACCAGCACATCGACGCCGCGCGCCGTCGCGCCGTCGAGCACATCCACGCTGGTCGTCCCGCAGTCCACCGTCACGATGAGCTTCGCGCCTTCGCCGATGAGTTGATCGATCGCGGCCGCGTTCGGTCCATAGCCCTCGGTCAGACGGTCGGGAATGTAGATCCGCCGCGGCACGTCGTGATGAGCGAGGAACCGCGCGACCAGCGCCGACGAGGCGGCCCCGTCCACATCGTAATCGCCGAAGATGGCGACCGGCTCCCGCCGCACGACCGCGTCCGCAAGGCGGCGCGCGGCCTTGTCCATGTCGGTCAGCGAGGAGGGGTCGGGCATCAGCGCCCGGATCGTCGGATCGAGAAAAACGGGAACCTCGTCGAGCCGCACGCCCCGCGCCGCAAGAACACGGCCGAGCAACTCCGGCAGCCCGTGCTGCTGGCTGATCGCAAGCGCCTCGTTGGCGCGCTGCGGCTCTAGCGTCTCCTGCCAGCGGTAGCCGCGCGCGGATTGCGTCACGCCGAGAAACGCCGCTCCAGAGCCCTCGCCGACGGACGCTGCCCGCACCTTCCGAAGTGCCGTCATAAGAGAGATCCCCGCCCGATTCGCACCAAGCCCCAGGGTTTCAGGAGATCGCGCCAGAGACGAGCCCGGCGCGGACCGATGGCGCTTTTATCAACAACCGCGGCACGGCTTGTCGGGACTCGGGCCTTGTGGCAGACGTGCACGCACAACGCTCAACATGGGTGCCCCATGAACAACTCGAAGAACGTGCTGATTCTGGTGCTGGTCGCCGCCGTGGCCATCCTGGGCTACCTCTATTACGAGAGCCAGCAGTCGGCCGTCGTCATCGACGCGCCGGGCTTCAAGCTCGAAGCGCGCTAGGCTCCAAACTCAATCAGGATGGCCTCACGACGCGAGGGCTTTTGTTCGGCTGGCAGGAGCGAGGTTGCAGCAAACCTCATGGTTTGCAAGACCTTGCGACGCATCAGACGTACAAAAGGACCGCGCGGCTCCGCCGTGAGGCGAGATGGGCCGATGGCGGCGTCGTGCTGGAAGCACGCCTCCGGCATGAAGCGCTCGACCGATGCGAAGGCATCGCTCGTCGCACTTCTCCTGGCCCTCGGCCCATCTCGTCTCATCGTGACGCCATCCTGATTGAGTTTGGAGCCTAGGACCACACGCGCTTAAGGCCCTATCCCTCGATGGCATGATGCGCGTTACGGAACCGGCTTTTAATGCGCCGCACCGTGCCGCTCTTCGAGCGCATGACGATGGTTTCCGTCTCGGCTGTGCCGTTGCTGAAGCGCACGCCGTCGAGCAGCGAGCCGTCGGTGACGCCCGTCGCCGCGAAGATCACGTCCGGAGACGCCATGTCTTCGAGCAGGAATTTCCGGTTGATGTCGGTGATGCCCATCTTCTGGGCCCGCACGCGCTCCTCGTCGTTCGAGGGCACGAGCCGTCCCTGGATCTGCCCGCCGATGCAGCGCAGCGCAGCCGCAGCCAGCACGCCCTCCGGCGCTCCGCCCGATCCGAGATAGATATCGACGCCCGTCTCGGCCGGATCGGTCGTCCAGATGACGCCGGCAATGTCGCCATCCGGAATGAGCTGCACGCCCGCGCCTGCATCCCGCACCGCCTTGATCAGATCCGCATGACGCGAACGGTCGAGAATGCACGCGGTGATGTCGGAGACCGCCACGCCCTTCGCCTTGGCGAGAGCCGCGAGGTTTTCTTCCACCGGCGCGTCGAGATCCACGACACCGTCCGGATAGCCCGGCCCGATGGCGATCTTGTTCATGTACATATCGGGCGCGTGCAACAGCCCGCCGCGCTCGGAAATGGCGAGAACCGCAAGCGCGTTCGGCATCGCCTTGGCGCAGATCGTCGTGCCCTCCAGCGGATCGACGGCGATATCGACTTCCGGCCCCGTGCCGTTGCCGACCGTCTCGCCGATGTAGAGCATCGGCGCCTCGTCCATCTCCCCCTCGCCGATCACGACCGTGCCGCGGAACGACACCTTGCCGAGTTCGTGCCGCATGGCGTCCACCGCGGCCTTGTCGGCGGCCTTCTCGTTGCCCCGCCCCTCAGCCGTGCCGCGGCGATGGCCGCAACTTCGGTGACCCGCGCAACTTCGAGTACGAGCACGCGGTCGAGCCCGCCGTTGCCGTTATCCTTTGCCATGGCGTCCTCGCCTGTCTCTCTAAAGCTCTTCGATGCGGATCATCTGCGGCGGCTCGGCCACCTTACCATCCTTTTCGATGGCCTGGAGCACGGCCCGGATCGCCGCCTCCGTCGTATCGTGGGTCAGAATGATGACGGTCACCGCCGCCTCGGCCGCGCCGGGAGGCGGCTCATCCGGCTGACCGGGATGAACCGCGCCGGGACGGCGTTGGACGATGCTTTCGAGCGAAACGTTCTCGTCGCTCATGCGCCGCGTGATGGCCGCCATCGCGCCCGGCCGGTCGTAAACCGACAGACGGATGTAGTAGTTGCCCTGGTGCGACGTAAGGTTCATGGGCGCAATCGGCGCCAGCCGGTCCGTCGGGCGGATGAACGGCGGCATCACGATCCCGCGCGCGATGTCGACGATATCGCTCGCAACGGCAGAAGCCGTAGGCTTCCCGCCGGCCCCGGGCCCCACCAGCAGCAGATTGCCGACGAAGTCCGCGTCGATCCCGACGCAGTTCGTCACGCCCGAAACTTCGGCCAGCGGCGATTCTTCGTTCACCAGCACCGGCGTCACCCGCGCTTCGATCCCGTCCGCACTCTGAACGGCCACGCCGAGCAGCTTGATGCAATAGCCAAGCTCGGCGGCCGCCTCGATGTCGGCCCGCGTAATCGTCTCGATCCCCTCGACATGGATCTCGTCGCAAGCGACCGTCGTTCCGAACGCGAGGCAGGTGAGCAACGCAAGCTTGTGCGCTGCATCGAAGCCGCCGATGTCGAACGAGGGGTCGGCTTCCGCGTAGCCCTTCTCCTGCGCCTCGCGGAGCGCCTCGGAAAAGTCCCGCTTCTCGTCCGTCATTTCGGACAGGATATAGTTGCAGGTGCCGTTCAGAATGCCGTAGACACGCCGGACGCCGTTCGCGACCAGCGTTTCGCGCAGCGTCTTGATAACCGGAATAGCCCCCGCGACGGCCGCCTCGAAGTTGAGCGCAACGCCATGCGCTTCCGCAAGCCGCGCGAGCGCCGTCCCATGGCGCGCAAGCAGCGCCTTGTTGGCCGTCACGACGTGCTTACCGGCCTTCAGCGCCGCTTCGACGGCGTCCTTGGCGGGCCCCTCCTCGCCGCCAATCAGCTCGACGAACACGGCATTGGACGGGTCCTGCGCAAGCGCCACCGGATCGTCGAACCACTGGGCGTCGCCGATCAGTGCGTCACGCGCCTTCCCGCGCGAGCGGGCGGACACGCCCGTGACGCGGATCGGCCGCCCCAGCGTCTTTTCCAAGCGCTCGGCGTGGGCTTCAAGCAATTGAATGAGACCCATGCCGACGGTGCCGAGACCGGCAACGCCGAGGGTCAGAGGCTCTGACATGGCGAATTGTATGGCTTGGCTAGCTTTTATTAACGGCTGGCTGTCTGCGGGATGGGGATGACGTTATGCATGGTTTCAGGGGACTGGGCGAGGAACTTTTTGATCGACCGGGCCGCCTGCCGAATACGGTGCTCGTTCTCCACCAGCGCAATCCGCACATATCCCTCGCCATATTCGCCGAAACCGAGCCCCGGCGACACGGCCACGTCGGCTTTCTCGATCAAAAGCTTGGCGAATTCAACCGATCCCAGCGCCCGGAACGGCTCGGGGATCGGACACCACGCGAACATGGTGGCCGGCGGCGGGGGGATCGGGAACCCTGCCCGTCCGAAGCTCTCGACCAGGCAATCCCGCCGGCTCTGATAGACGCGGCGGATCTCGGACACGCAATCCTGCGACCCGTTGAGGGCTGCGGCTGCCGCCACCTGGATCGGCGTGAAGGCGCCGTAATCGAGATAGCTCTTGACCCGCGCAAGCGCCCCGATCAGCCGCTCGTTGCCGACCGCAAACCCCATGCGCCATCCGGGCATGTTGTAGGTCTTTGAGAGCGAGCCGAACTCGACCGTAATGTCGACGGCACCCGGCACCTCCAGCACCGAGTGCGGTGGGTTGTCGTCGAAGTAGATCTCGGAATACGCGAGATCCGACAGGATGATGAGGTCGAGTTTCTTCGCCAGCGCCACGGCTTCCTTGTAGAAGTCGAGCGAGGCCGTCATCGCCGTCGGGTTCGACGGATACGACAGCACCACCGCAATCGGCTTCGGAATCGAATGGCGGCACGCGTGCTCGACCGCGCGCAGGAAGTCGTCGCCGTTGCCGGCCTGCACATGGCGCATCGAAGCGCCCGAGATCAGAAACCCGAACTCGTGGATCGGATAGGTCGGGTTCGGCACAATGATCACATCGCCCGGCGCCGTGATCGCCTGCGCCATGTTGGCGAAGCCCTCTTTGGAGCCGAGCGTCGCCACCACCTGTGTCTCGGGATCGAGCTTCACGCCGAAGCGGCGCTCGTAGTAGGCCGCCTGGGCGCGCCTCAGCCCCGGAATACCCTTCGATGCGGAATAGCGATGCGTGCGTGGCTTAGAAACCGTCTCCACCAGCTTGTCGACGATGTGCTGGGGCGTCGGCAGATCCGGATTGCCCATCCCGAGATCGATGATATCCGCCCCGCGCGCTCGCGCTGTGGCCTTGAGGCGGTTCACCTCGGCGAACACATAAGGCGGCAGACGCTTGATGCGGTGGAATTCCTCGATCACGGGCGGCTCTCGATCACGGACGATTTCTGGGCGTTTGTGCAGTCCGGCATGGACATATTGTCCGGTGACACCCCGCCATCTTCGGCGGGGGCACGCGATCAGCTAAGCATCCGGCACCCAACAAGCCCCTAGGTTTACGCTAAGCGGGCCTCGAACGTCCAGAGGCAGGGACAGCAGGGCACGACGTGCCGCGTGCAGGCCTTGTCCACATCTCTGCCTTAAGTCCTCGCGCCTATGCTTTTCTCCTACTAGGCGTTGTCACACGAAGAGCCTATCTTTGAAGCCATGACCAAGCCGTTCTCCACATCCGCCACCCCCTACAGGATCGAGAACCCGGAGGAGTTCGCAAAGAACATCCTGCGCGTCTTCGAAGAGGGCGGCCGCGCGATGGGCGAGCTCCTGGAACGGCCCGACGCCAAAATCACCCCCTTTTCGGCTGCGAGCGAAGCGAACGAAGCGACAAAGACGCTCACCGAAATCGCCCGCCTCTGGATGGCCGACCCGGCAAAGCTGGTCGAAGCCCAGGGCGCCCTCGTCCGCTCCTATATCGATCTGTGGAACGCCTCGATCCGCCGCGCCCTCGGCGAAACCGTGGAGCCCATCGTCGAGCCCCCGCCGTCCGACAACCGCTTCAAGGACCCCGAGTGGTCCACGAACCCCTATTTCGACTTCTGGAAGCAAGCGTATCTCCTCACGACCCAATGGGCCGAGGACGTGCTTGAGCAGACCGAAGGGCTCGACGAGGCGTCGCGCCAGAAAGCGGAGTTCTATCTCCGCATGCTGTCGAGCGCGCTCTCGCCGTCGAACTTCCCGTTGACGAACCCTGAAGTCGTCCGCGAAACGTTCGCGACCAACGCGCAGAACCTCGTCCAGGGCATGGAGCACCTGGCGCGCGACATGGAGCGCTCGGGCGATCTCCTGAAGATCAGCCAGACGGATACGGAAGCGTTCGAAGTCGGCAAGAACCTCGCGACGACGCCAGGCAAGGTCGTCTTCCAGAACGACATCTTCCAGCTCATCCAGTATTCGCCAACGACCGACGAAGTGCGCGAGGTTCCGCTCCTCGTCGTTCCGCCGTGGATCAACAAATATTACATCCTCGACCTCACGCCCGCGAAGAGCTTCCTCAAGTTCGCCGTCGATCAAGGCTTCACCGTCTTCGTCGTCTCATGGGTGAACCCGGATCATCGCCTCGCTCATAAGACCTTCGAGGACTACATGCTCGAAGGCATCCTGACGGCGGCGGACGCCGTCAAGCGCGAGACCGGAGTCGAGAAGTGCAACGTCACGGGCTACTGCGTCGGCGGCACGCTCTTGGGCGCAACGCTCGCTTACTGTGCGGCACGCGGCGAGGAGCCGTTCCGCGCGGTGACGTTCCTCACCACCCAGCTCGACTTCACGAAAGCGGGCGACCTGCTGCTCTTCACCAACGACGACCAGCTCGCCGCGCTTGAAAAGATGATGGGCGAGCGGGGCTTCCTCGACGGCTCGCGCATGGCCAACGTGTTCAACCTGATGCGCCCGCGTGATCTGATCTGGCCCTACATCGTCAACAATTACCTGCTGGGCAAAAAGCCGTTCCCGTTCGACCTGCTCTATTGGAATCAGGATTCGACGCGCATGGCGGCGGCCAACCACAACTTCTACCTGCGCGAATTCTATAACGAGAACAAGCTGGCCAAGGGCGAGATGTCGCTCGCCGGCGTCAAGCTCGACCTCAAGAAGGTGAAGCTGCCGGTCTTCGAAGTGGCCACGAAAGAAGACCACATCGCGCCCGCCCGCTCGGTCTTCATCGGCTCCAAACTGCTGGGCGGCCCCGTCGAGTTCGTGCTCGCGGGGTCCGGGCACATCGCCGGCGTCGTCAATCCGCCCGACAAGATGAAATATCAGTACTGGACAGCGCCGAAGGCCGCCGCCGACACGCTCGACGAATGGATCGGCATGGCCAAGGACCATCCCGGCTCCTGGTGGCCGCATTGGGTGGAATGGCTCACGAAATACGCAGGCGACTGGGTCGCGCCGCGCGAGCCGGGCGAAAAGCTCGGCGTCATCGAGGATGCACCGGGAAGCTACGTGAAGGCGAAGCCCTGAGGCTCACGTTGCCAACGCCGTCTCAACGCGATGGCAGCGTCTGCAGCATGTCCGCACTGATCTGCCAGCCGCTGTCGCTCCGCACCATGTAGACCATGGAGCGCCCGTCCATGCGGACAACCTCCGCCCCCTCGCGCGCGATTTCCGAAGTCCAGTGCCAAACCACAAGCGCGCGGTTCTCCGCCTGGTCGATCTTGACGTCGAAGAACCGGATCGTGCTGCGGCCGGCGCTCAAGTGGCGCTCGTAAACGCCGCGGATTGCGTCACGCCCGCTTATCATGGGCGAATCCGGGGCGAGATAAACGGCGTTGGGCGTATAGAGCGCCGCGACGGCATTCACATCGCCCGTCAGCATTCCGCGCATGAGAACGTCGGCGGCATCCCGCGGATGCGCGACCCCATCCGCATGCGCACCCATCGGCATTCCAACGAAGGCAACCGCCACGGCAATAACTTTGAGCAGATAGCCGCGTCTCAAATCATGCCTTCCATGTAGAGAGCGAAGACGATCAACGGCGCGAACCCGATCGGAACGAACAGCAGGTGGAGATTCATCTTGCGCCGCAGCCGCTGCGTTTCCGCGTCCCGCGCCACGCCGATGTTGAGCGCAACAGGAAACAGATTGGCGTACTGCGGCCCGTTCTTAACTCCCGAGCGCGCCTCGATCGCATAGCACAAGCGGATAGCCACGATCAGGTTACCGATCATGGCGGCGCCCCATACCAACGTCACGAACTGGGCCAAGCCTTCGCCTCTCGTCCACACGCTTCGGAACTAAAACGGTACGCTGCCCTTGAGGCTGACGCTGTTCTGGCTCGATGTGCTGCCGAAGCTCCCGTCGTATTGCGCGCGAAGCACCGCACCGTCGGCCCCGATCACGTCGACGCCCGCGCTAATGTCGAACAGCACGTCATCCACCTCCGTCACGATCTGGAAGCCCGGCACGCCGGGTGCGGCCGCGAAAGCCGCATGCGTAACCAAATTGTCTTGGTCACGCCACGTCACGCCCGCGCGCACGAACGGCCGCCAGACGGCGAGCGCATCGAAACGAAACTCCGTCCCGACTTCCAGCGCAGGCGACACGCTGAACATCGTATCGCGTGCTCCCGCAATCACGAGCCCGAGCCCGCCACCGCCGGTTTCCCGCGCGCCCGAAAAATCGAGTTCGGTCATCCGCGCTTCGACGAGCGGCTTCAAATACCAACGTCCCAGATCGGCGAGATACGCGGCGTGAAGCCAGCCGGTGACGTAATCCGTATCGCTTTTCGATGTCGCGGTTGCGGCAAAACCTCCAAAGGCCATTCGCCGATCCGTTTCGAACGTTCCCCAACCTACAGCCGCACCCGCAGCCAAGAGGTACGGGCCAGGGTTATACTTCACCACCGCGCCGATGTTCGTGCGATCGCCGTCTGTGGACGCGCCGCTCTGCGTCGAACGCGACACGAGATCGTAACCCAGCGCAACGCCGATCCGCCAATCGGCCGCCATCGCGACCTGAAGACCGGCTGCGAACGACCCCACCCGACTGTTCGAGCCGACATTCGTCGCCGAGCCGTCAACATTGATATCGGTCGCGCGCGCCCGTGCCCAGAGGCACTCGCCCTCGCGGATCGCCGCATTCGGTCCGCCCGCCTCACGGCAACTCATGAGCGTGTTCGAGAAGTCCGCCGAAGCGCTTTGTCCCTCAGCCTGCTGCTGCCCCGCCGCACCCGGCAAAGCCTGATTGTACGCGCGCGCAAGATCCGCGGTCGTCGGCAGGTTCATCAAGGCCGCAAAAGCAGGCGCCATGGCCGCAGGCGCTCCGTACGAGTGGATGCTGTTCAGCATACGGCCGACCCCGGTCTGATTCGCGTTGAGGCCGCCACGACCGCTGAAATCGATGGCAGCGCCAAGGTAGACGTCTTGCCCGTTTGGATCGAAAAGCACGGTGTAATCGACGACCGCAGTATCTTGCGCAGTCAGCCCGTCCGGAACTACACCACCGGCAGCATGCAGGATATGAAACTGATGGTTGAAAACGGCGGCTGGAAGCCCCTCGATCGCATGCGCCACCACCGTTCCGGCAAGCGTCGCCGTGCCTGAAATTCCAAGTCGGTCCGAACCCAGCGTCGCGTAGTCGAGATCGACCGCAAAGCGCCCGCTCTCCGTCTGCACGACATCCCCGTCCACCGCCGTGGTCTGCAAAAGCCCGGCACCACCGGGCGTGAGCAGGCCCGCATTCGTCAGCGTGCCGGACCCGAGAAGAACGATATCGCCTGATACGAACACGCCCGGCGTGTAGTTATGGAATTCGTTGTCGCCGAAGCCGACATCGATACTGCCGATGATCGTGCCCCAGTTCTCGATCACCTCGTCGCCGCCGCCGCCAACCACCGCGAACAGGCCGGAAATCGTGCCGAAGTTCGCAAGCCCATTGTCGCCTTCGCTTGCAAAGAAAATCGCAGCGACGTCGGCCGTGACCGATCCGGACGCCACATGAATGGAAACGTCACCCTGCTCCGCGGTATCGGCGTTCGCCATACCGCCTGCCATAATGCCGAATGAGTTGGCCCCAGCGACGGAAACCGTGCCCGTCGTTTTCACGAGGATATCGCCACCATACGCCGCACTTGAACCGTCGAGGCTTGATGATGACACCATGTTGACGGCCATAATACCCACGCTGTCATCCCCGTTCACAAAGACGTCGTGGGCATTGATTGTGACGTTGGGACCGTGAGCTTGCGCACCGCTGGCGCTGTCGGCCTGTACCGTCTTGTAGACCGAGATACCCGAAACGCCATATCCGGAGGCCCGCACCTCGTGACTGTTCACAGTAACGCCATCCGCGATGGCGACAGCTGCAGCGGTCGCACCCAATGTGTCTGCCGTGATGTACCCTGTGACGAGAATGCCGGAAGACGTATCGCCGCGAACGTCGATCAGGCCCTCGTTGTTGATTTCGACAGCGCCCGCTCTCGCATACGCGGCGGCGTTATCGCTCACCGCGACAAAGTCCGACGACACGACAATGCCATCTGCCGCCTCGCCCCATGTTGTCACGCGTCCCAAGTTGGTCACGGATATTTCACGGCCAAGGATCGTCGCAACGTCTACGGCATCCGCATACCCGAACACCACTGCCAAGAGGCCGTTGGCAAAGTCGCCGAAAGTCTCGACAGTCTCGCTTTCGATCGTGATCGCAGCCGCGCTCCCCGAGGCATTGCCCCCCTGCAACCACGCCGTCGAGGAAACGCCCACACCTGTCGCATACACACCGCGCGTGGTCACGATGCCCGAGCTGACGGCCAAATGCCCTCCCGTAGACGTCGCCAACACGTCACCGATCGCCGAAAGGTTCTGACGGAGAAACACGCCTTTAGCTTCGTCGCCGAATGTCTGCACGCGATTGGCTCGAACCGTCACGTCGCCGCCCACCACGGCGGCCTGGCTCCCGGGCATGGTGGCTGAGGCGGACACCGCGGTAAACGCGTCGATCCCGTGAGCGAACTCGCCGTATGTCGAGATACGGCCCGTACTCGTCGCGTTGATGCTGGCCCCGGTCGCGGAGACATCCGCGGTCGCAGTCGCTTCGACAATGGCGGTCACGACATCGAACCCGATGCCGTAACTCTCCTCGCCCGTTGTCACGATCGTATCGTCGCTGAAAACGACCACATCGGCCGACGTGAAACTGTGCGCTCCGTTGATGATGGTCACGCGGGAAGCGACCTCGATTCCCGGCGCGTCGTCGCCGGTCGTAGAAACGCCGAACGGCCCCGTACTGCTGCGCAGCGTCATGGGCTGGCCGTTGGTCACGAAATAGATGCCCGACAGACTGGACGTCTCAATCGCCCCGCTGAGAGAATTTACGAGCAGCGTCTCGAACGCGCCGCTCCACTCCGCCACACCGTCCGACTGATCGCCGCTGCAGGTGAGCGTCGTGCCGTTCGCAACGCACGGGTCGTTGGCGCGGACGCCCGCAGCACCGGCCGAAAGCATCACGCTTCCAGCAAAGAAGAACAGAACCGCTTGCCGCGTCGGACGCCCCATAACCCCGCCTGATAAATTGCGCGCCTAAATCGCGAGCGGCGCACCGAGCCTGCAAACGCGAAATCTCGCGGCCAATGGACCGCACAGCGCAAACCTAAGGAAAAACCCCGAGGACAAGCGGCACGCCTATCTTCAGCCTTCGTCTCAAAGAGAGGGAAACGCGATTCGCGTTGGGGGGTAAACCTTTGAAGGGACGAATGAGAAAGCCGCAGCAGAGCTTATCAACGGCCAAAACGCTGCCGTATCGCGTTCCGGCGCGCGGGCACCCGGGATCTCCGCGCACCCGTTGCGTCGAGCGCTGCGTGGCGGAGAACCGCGCGCGCTTTCCGCCGCGCGCTTCGCCCAAGCGAGCGCACGCGGCGCACGTTGTAGAAGCGAGAGACGCGCTGCCGGTACGCATCGAACGATGCCCCGTACGTCTCTTTCAGCCATCGGTCTTCCAGCATCGCCATCTGGAAGAAGACGAGCGACACGACAGCCGCCAGAACCAATGCTTCCACCGTTCCGGCCGCCACAGAACCCGCGAGATAGCCGGGGATCGCCGTCGCATATTGCGGATTGCGGCTCCAGCGGTAGATGCCGCGCACCTTGAGGCCCGCCGAGCCGCAGTAGAGATTTTCGCGCCCGAGTTCCAGACACGCAAAGAGATAAAAGCCGGAGCATACGATGCCGAAGGCCGCCGCCGCGATCCGCACCGGGACCTCGAACAGCCCCGGCGTAATCCCGAAGAGAATGATCGCAAGCGCGGCAACGTTGGTCACGCGAAAGAGCGTCCAAAAACTCACCTGCTCCGCGCTCCACGTTTCGGGGCACGGCCAGATTTGAAGCCGGCTGAAGCGCGTAACCACGAGCAGCGCGTTCAAAACAACGCCTGCCACCAGACCGATCGAGAAAATGACGTCCATGGGCTCCTCCCTTGCCGGAGCGAGCGCACGCCCGAGGGCTTGCCGGACGCGCGTATCCGGCAGAATTTTCACTGTTCCGTAACAGCCGTATGAAATTCGCGAGGCCAAAATGACCGGACCGGCCGCCTGCGTCAGCAAGAGGGCTCCACGCCCCCCGCTCCTGTGCTAGAAGGCCGTTTTTCGGCAACCAAGGCCCCAGATGACCGCCCGATCCCAATCTCCCGGCGATCCGACCGCCACAGCCCCGCGCTCCGTCAAGCCCGCCCCCAAGGTCGGCTTCGTCTCGCTCGGCTGCCCAAAAGCGCTGGTCGACAGCGAGCGCATCATCACCAAGCTTCGCTCCGAGGGCTATCAGGTCGCCCCCGACTACGCGAACGCCGACGTGGTCGTCGTCAACACCTGCGGCTTCCTCGACAGCGCCAAGCAGGAAAGCCTGGATGCCATCGGCGAAGCGATGGCCGAGAACGGCCGCGTGATCGTCACGGGCTGCATGGGCGTCGAGGAAGGCCGCATCCGCGAGGTGCACCCCGGTGTTCTCGCCGTCACCGGCCCGCACCAGTACGAGCAGGTCGTCACCGCCGTGCACGACGCGGCGCCCCCGCTCCACGATCCCTACATCGACCTCGTACCCCCCGAGGGCCTGCGCCTCACGCCGCGCCACTACGCCTATTTGAAGATCTCGGAAGGCTGCAACCATCGTTGCAGCTTCTGCATCATTCCAAGCCTGCGCGGCGATCTCGCGAGCCGCCCCGTGAACCACGTCATGACGGAAGCCGAGCGCCTCGTGAAAGCGGGCGTGAAAGAACTCCTCGTCATCAGCCAGGACACGAGCGCCTACGGCCTCGACATCAAATACGCCGAAGCCCCGTGGAAGGGCGCGCCGCTCAAGGCCCGCTTCCTCGATCTCACGCGCGCGCTCGGAGACCTCGGCGCCTGGGTGCGGCTCCACTACGTCTATCCCTATCCGCACGTGGACGACGTCATTCCGCTGATGGCGGAGGGGCGCATCCTCCCCTACCTCGACATCCCCTTCCAACACGCTTCGCCCGCCGTGTTGAAAGCCATGCGCCGCCCGGCTCACCAGGAGAAGACAGCCGAGCGCATCGCCCGCTGGCGCGAGATCTGCCCCGACCTCGCCATCCGCTCCACCTTCATCGTCGGCTTCCCCGGCGAGACCGAGGAAGATTTCTCGATGCTGCTCGACTGGCTGCGCGAGACCCGCCTCAACCGCATCGGCTGCTTCAAGTACGAAGCCGTCGAAGGCGCCCCCGCGAACGCACTGCCGGGCGCCGTGCCCGAGGAAGTCAAGGAGGAGCGCTGGCACCGCTTCATGGAAGCCCAACAGGAAATTTCGGCGGAGATCCAGGTCGCCCGCGTCGGCAGCGAGATCGACGTCATCGTCGACGAAGTCGGCCCTGATGGCGCCATCGGCCGCTCCAAGTGGGACGCGCCCGAGATCGACGGCACCGTGTTCCTGGAAAGCGCACGCACGCTGAAGCCCGGCGACATCGTAAAGGCCCGCGTCACCGGCGCCGACGACTACGACCTCTTCGCAACGGTGGACTGACCGTTAACCGTCGCCCATTCGGCCCGCGTTGACAGTTGTCATACGGCGGTGCGACAGTCCGGCCGCAGACCATGATCGCTTCAGGCCCTACCAGCCTGAAACGTGAATCATTGGTCTCACCTAAGAGACAGAGCGTGATCCCGATTCAATCGAAACTGATCACGCTCTGGGGATAAGGGGGGAAGGCCCGCATGGTCACACCGTCCGATCAGTCCGCCGCGCCCGCACCACAGGGCAGCCCGGAAATTCGCATCTATTCGCACTCCCCCATCGTCTATTGGTGGGTCGTCTGGGCCTACGGATATTTCTGCGCGGCCTTCACCTACTTCCAGGGCGAACGGGTGAACTTCAGCGCCGGCATCAAACCGCTCTTCATCCATCCAAGCGCATGGGTCGGCCTCTCGTTCACGCTGGTGCTTCTCGTCGTCATCGTCGCCACGACCGTCCGCGCGCGCGGCGTCAACGCGATCCTGCTGCTGCTCCTCATGGGCGCTGCTGCGGCGGGCACATATTTCGTCATGGACACGCGGGAATTCTGGGCCGAACCGCCAGCCCTCCTCGTGCACATGAACCTCGCGTTCTACATGCTCGTGTCGTCGGTCCTGTTCGCCGTCTGGTTCGTGATCGTCTTCATCGTGGACCGCCTCTCTTACTGGCGCTTCCGCGGCACGCAGGTGGAGCGCGTGCAACGCTTTTCGAGCATCCTCGGCCGCGCGCCCGAGAGCTGGTCGGTCATGCACATCCGTCTCACCCGCAACAGCGACGACCTGATCGCGCATAAAATCCTCGGCCTCGGCTTTCTCGGTCTCGGCACCAGCGACATCGACGCCAAGCTGACGATCTTCGGCGGCGGCCACGAGCAGTTCCGCATCGAGAACGTGTGGCGCGCATCCGCGCCGCTGCGCGCGATCCAGCAGGCGATGGGCCAGAAGGCCACCGTCGTCGTCTGACGACGCGGGCAGGAGACATCGGCGCGCGGGAGGGGGAGCACCATGAAACGTCGGCTCCCCTGCCTCTCGCTCCATTTCATCCTCACCGCAACCGTGCTCGCGCTTGCCGTTGCGCTACGCATTCTCGATCCCGACCCCGTCGCACGCCTCCGGCTCTCCGTCTTCGACACCTACCTCAACCTCAAGCCGCGCGAAGCCGACCCCACATTTCCCGTCCGCATCGTCGACATCGACGAAGCCTCCCTCGCAAAAATCGGCCAATGGCCCTGGCCACGTTCCGAACTCGCCCGCATCGTCGAACGCCTGGCCAACTCCGGCGCGAAAACCGTCGCCATCGACCTCATCCTTGCGGAGCCCGACCGCCTCTCGCCGGCTGCCCTCGCCCGACAGGCAGAGACCCGCCGCGAACTCGCACCCATCGTCGCGGAACTCGCAGCGCTTCCGTCCAACGACACCCTCCTCGCCAGCGCGATGACGAAACTGCCGGTCGTACTGGGCTTCGCAGGCGACATCGCGCGCGCGAACGCACTTCGCACACCCAAAGTGGCCTTGGTCACCGCGGGAGACGATCCGCGTACCTTCGTCCCGCGCTTTCCCGGCGCCATTGAGCCGCTGCCCGAGCTTGCCGCAGCAGCAGCCGGCGAAGGCGCCGTCAACTGGCTTCCCGCCCGCGACCAGATCGTCCGCTCCGTCCCGCTCCTCGTCTCCGCAGGCGACACGCTCGCGCCCACCCTCGTGCTCGAAGCGCTCCGCACCGGCATGGGCGAAACGACGGCATTCGTGCGCGCCTCGGGCGGAAGCGGCGTGCTGGCATTCGGACAGGAGACAGGCGTCGAAACGGTCCGCATCGGCGCGACCGTGCTCCCCACCACGAGCGACGGCCAGCTCTGGCTCAACTTCGCCCGCGCCGATCCCCGACGCTATCTCTCCGCGCATACGATCCTGGACGGAACCTTCACACCCGAAGAGGTCCGCAGCCGCCACATCCTCATCGGCGCGAGCGCAACGGGCCTGCTCGATCTGCGCGCAACACCGCTCGCCGCCTCCGTACCGGGCGTCGAGATCCACGCCCAAGCCATCGAACAGATGCTGGCGGGGACGCATCTCACGCGCGCCCCATTCGCCACCGGCGCCGAGATCGTCTTTCTCCTTCTGGCAGGCGTGCTCGTCTCGGTCGCCATCCATCGATCGGGCGCGCTCGCAGCAGCCGTCATCGGCGCAAGCGCCGTCGCAGCCGTCGCGACGGGCTCGTGGCTCGCATTCTCGGAAGGCGGCTATCTGCTCGACCCGGTTTATCCCGCGCTCGCCCTCGTCGGAGTCTATCTCACCGGCTCGCTTCTCTCCTACATCCGCACGGAAACCGACCGCGCCCGCGTCAAACGCGCGTTCGGCCACTACGTCGCCGCCCCACTTTTGGAACAGCTCGCGCAAGACCCGTCGCGCCTCAAGCTCGGCGGCGAAATGCGCGACGTCACCCTCCTCTTCGCGGACGTCCGCGGCTTCTCGCGGCTTTCGGAAGGCATGGACGCAGAAACGCTGATCCGCTTCGTCAACCGGCTCTTCACGCCGCTCTCCGAGATCATCCTCGCCGGGCGCGGCACCATCGATAAATTCATGGGCGACGCGGTGATGGCCTTCTGGAACGCACCCGTTCCCGATCCCGGCCACGCCGCCGCGGCCTGCCGAGCCGCCCTCGCCATGCAGCACGAGATGCGCCGCCTCAACCGCGAGGACGCCGCCCGAAACGCCGCCGAGGGCTTGCCCCACACGCCCATCCGCATCGGCATCGGCCTGAACACGGGGGCCTGCTGCGTCGGCAACGTCGGCTCGCCCGAACGGTTCGATTATTCGGTGCTAGGTGACGCGGTGAACGTCGCGTCCCGCATCGAGAGTGCGACGAAGCTCTACGGCGTCCCGATCCTCGCAGGCGAGAGAACGGTTCAAGAAGCGCCCGGCTTCGCATTCCTCGAAATCGACGCTACGGCGCAACTCTCCGGCAAGGATCGCCCCGAACGCCTCTTCGCGCTCGCAGGCGACGAACGGATCGCGCAATCGGCCGAGTTCCGCAAATTCGCGGCCTGTTATGCAGCCCTCAAATCGGCCGCCGCCGCCGATGGCGAAACGATGCAAGACAAGCGCACCGCCTGCCGCGCGGCTTTGGCCGCCCTCGCATCCGCTCATCCCGCCGCCATGTCGCTCGACGGCATGCTCGAAGCGCTTGCGACCGGCCCAAACACGTAAAGCGGCCTCCCCGGGTGGGTCCCGTCAATGGGGCGCACGGCCGCCACGTCCATACGAACCGCCTCCGGGACGGCCGCCGCTGTAGCCTCCGCCACCCTTACGGCCACCGCCGCCGATCCGGCCAATCCCAATCCCGACGCCGATCCCGATGGCCGTGCCGAGAAATTCGGACCCATCCGATCCGCTCCGCTTCGCCTGGCGCCGCGGCTTCTTCTTCGTCTTCGACGGCACGGCCGCCCGCTTGCGCGATGTCTTCGACGGCGATTTCGTCTCCGCCTTCTTCCGTGTTTCGGGTCTGGTCTTCGGCTTATCGGGCTTGGGCAACGCGGCCAGCATGATGGCTTCGCGCGTCAGTACGGGCTTGGCGTCGAAAGCGGGCCCGCTCGTGACGAACGGAAACGCATCGTCGAACGGAACGCGATCGTTGCCTTCGAGAGACGCCCATCTGACGGGCGGGCCGACGTCTCCGTCGTCGTCGATCCGGATCAGCTTCCCGGGCTCGTCGAGGTCGCGGCACTGGCCGCGCATATTGCAAACCTGCACCGCGCCTTCGTGCAGCAACAGCCACGCGAGGCCAGCCTCCTCGACATACACATCGAAGATCGTGCCCCGCACGGTAATCGCGGCCGCGGGCGTCTTGATGACATACGTCGGCTTCTCGGCCACGCCCGTCACGAACCGAAACGCGCCCTTGACGAGATCGAGCACGATCGAACCCTTGGACTTCTCGGGATCGTAGACGAACTTGTCGAGCGTCAGCCGCGAACCCGGCCCCAGCGCGAGTTTCGTATTGTCCTCAAGCTCGATTTCGCTGAGCGCATCGAGGCCGACCTCGATGATCTCGTTCTGGCGCACCTCGTCTCCCGCCGAGAGACTGCGCGTATCGCGGTTGAAGGCTGCCGTCACGAGATTGACGACAACGAGCGTTTCGCCGACCGCCTGCTGGGCCGAAGCCGCAGAGACCGACATCGCGAGAAGCGCGAAAGAAAAGGTAAGGCTCGAAAGAAACGAAGGACTTTTCATCGTGGCCATCCTTCCGTGAAGGCGCACGGATGCGAACGCGCTCCGCGCATGACCTCAGACCATGATCATTTCAGGCCCTATCAGCCTGAAATGTGAATCATAGGTCTCATCAAAGATGATAGAGCGTGATCTCGATTCAATCGAAACTGATCACGCTCTAGACGCAGCACACTATCAGATACCAAGCCCTTCCCGAAAGCTGTCCCGCAGGGAACAGCCTGGCCGCGCCAAGCCCCGTCAGAGCTGGATAGCGCCCGTCGTCCGCGCCTCGGCCTTATGCTCAGGCTCGACATGGATCACGACGTCCGACCCCTCGATCTCGGCCTCCAGCGCTGCCTCCAGCCGGTCGCAGATCTCGTGCGCCTCGTGCACGCTCATGGCGCCGGGAACGACGAGATGAAACTCGATGAACACCACCGGCCCCGCGATGCGCGTGCGCACACCGTGCGCTTCGAGCGCACCGCCCCCGCCTTCCTTGATCGCGGCACGAATGCGGGCCTGGATATCGGCATCTGCCGCCTCGTCGAGTAGCCCGCTCAGAGACGCCATGGCGATCTTGGACCCGCTCCAGAGAATATAGGCGGCCACCGCAACGGCGAGCAGCGGATCGAGCAGCGCGATCCCCGTTGCTTTCGCGAGAAGAAGCCCCGCGATCACGCCGACGGAGGTCAGCACGTCGGTGAGAAGGTGCCAGCCGTCGGCCACTAGCGCAGGCGAACGATACCGACGGCCGCGCCGGATAAGAAACGCGGCCCACACCCCGTTGAGGGCCGTCGCCACGGCGCTGAGCCCCATGCCGAGACCGAAGGCCTCGATATCTCGCGGGGAGAGCAGCGCGTCGTACGCCTCCCGGAAGATCAGAAGCGCCGCCACGATGATCAACGCGCCTTCGAGCACCGCCGAGAAATATTCCGCCTTGTGATGCCCGAACGGGTGCTCCTTGTCGGCCGGGCGCGCACCGAAGGTGATCGCGAGGAGTGCCGCAACCGCCGCCACGAGATTGACGATGCTCTCAAGCGCGTCCGAATAGAGCGCGACCGACCCCGTCACGAGATAAGCGGCGTACTTGAGCGCCATAACGGCAAGCGCCACGACGATGCTCGCCGCGCCGATGAACTGGACGGTTGAAAATTTGCGCGGTTTGCTCGGCCGAGGATCCATGCCTGCTCCTTCATCGGTCATCTGCGACCGGCGAGCCCCCTCCTGCCAGAGAAGGCTGCGAGGCGCCAGCCTTCCGCGACCATTCCCCACGCGGGCGAAGCCGCCCGTTATCCACAGCCGGACGAGCCGCAGCGCTCCCCGCGCGCGCACGAATCTGGTCCCAAGGACAACACGGGCGCCGCAGGGCGGGAAACGGCGCGAGCATCCGGCTCGGGGAGCGCATCGTCATGGCCAACTTCACCACCCACATCGCCACCGGAACGGTGGTTGCCGGCGCGCTGGCGACGCTGACGCTCGCCGCCGACGTCATCGCACCGGAAAACCTGATCCCGGTCACGCTGGCGGGCGTCGTAGGCTCCATCCTGCCGGACATCGATCTCCGCGTCAGCCGCCCCAGCCGCGCCCTTTTCTCGGGCTTCGCGATCTTCTTCTCGTTCGCGGTCCTGTTCGCCGCCGCCGACCACTTCTCGATCGCGGAACTGTGGCTGCTCTGGCTCGGCACGCTCCTCTTCGTCCGCTACGGGCTCCACACGATCTTCCACAACTCCACCATTCACCGCGGCACATGGCACTCGCTTCTCGCGGCCCTGTTCGCCGCGGCGGCAACGGCGGTGATTTTCGGCAACCTGTTGGACCGGCACGCGGGCGTCGCGTGGCTCGCGGGCGGCTTCATGCTGGTCGGCTATCTCGTCCACCTCACGCTCGACGAAATCTCGTCCGTAGACATGATCGACAGAAGGGTGAAGGCATCCTTCGGCACGGCCCTCAAGGTCTACGACCGGCGTTATCCCCTCGGCACGGCGGGCATGGCGGCCGCACTCGCGCTCGCCATCTGGCTTGCGCCCTCGCCCCACACGTTCTGGAGCGGCATCTCCTCACGCGACATGTGGGCCGGGCTCAACGAACGCCTTTTGCCCAAGGAGAGCTGGTTCGGCATCATGGATGTACCGAGCCGCTTCGCAGACACGCCCCCGGCACCTAACGGCATCACGACCGGCACACTGCCCGAGACGAAGTCGGCCGCCCCCGAACCGTCATCGGCTCCCTAGAGTCGTTCTGACTTAGGACCTCGGGGTGACGTTACGGATATAGCTGCCGATTTTTGCCTTTCATTCCGTCATCCCGGCGAAGGCCGGGATCCAGATACGCACGTTGAACGAGGCGCCCAATAGGTCTCGCAACAGCTCCCGGCGGGGAGAGGTCGGATACCGAGCAGTGCGAGGAATCCGGATGAGGGACAGCGCCGTTCCATCTTAATCGGAACGGCGTTAGCGCATTTTTCGACGAAATCGATACCCGGCTCGCCGCAAGAAAATGCGGCCGATCCCAAAAACCTGGAGCGTCCGAGGCCGCACGTCATGACGCGGCGATAGGCGGCCGGTTAGCCCGCCGTAGAACACCGTGCTTCGAGGCCGGCGAGATAGGTTCCAACGAGGTTTCGCATCAAAACCGGGGCCTCCTCGGCCGAGACGATCGAAAGCTTATCCGCCACCGCAAGCGACGAGATCCCGTGCACACTGGACCACAAAACGCGTGCCGAACGCCGCGCCTCGTCGTCCCCGAGCCCCTTCGATAACGGCCGAAGCACCTGCTCGAACCTGCTCGCGAGCGCATCGAGCTTTTGACGATACCAGTCGGGAAGGGTCTGCGAGACGGGGATGTGATGCTCGAACAGAAGGTTCCACAACCGAGGATTGCCGCCGGCAAAATTCAGATAGCAATCCGCCATACGATAGACGCGCTCATGCGCCTCGCTGTCCCCCGGCACGGTATCCAACTCGTCGAGAAGCCGATCGAGGAGGCGGCCTTCGATCGTGAGAATGAGATCGTCGAGGTTGTCGAACGAATTGTAGAGCGTGCCCGGCGAATAATCGATGCGCCGCGCAATCTCCCGCGCCGACAAGCCGACCAGGCCGCTCTCATGGATCAAGTCCGTCGAGGCCTGAACGATCAGCTCACGCAGCTCATCTGCCGTATGAAGGGACCGGCGGCCCATGAAGCTCCATCCCGCAAAGTTCGAACGAATCCGAAAAGGCAATCGATACGAAAGTAGGATGCGGGAGAGGTTGCACCTCTGTCAAATCGATGTACCGCTCGAAACGCTGCAGCTTCGCATCCCGCGCGGCAGTGTACTGAAGATTATCGCACACCGCAATCTTCATTGCCGCATCCCGATCACGGAAAAATACCGGCAGAACGGCGTATTAAGTGCAGGCGCTACGACACGAATCGGGGCCTTCGAAATCCACGCAGCTCTGCTTGCGGGGCTTGGCGAAAGATTGCTCCTCCCACTGAGCACTATTCATGATCATTCCTACGAACATCGGCTTGTAGGCATAGGAGGCCTTGACGACGATCACGCTGTCGGCCGCATCCGCCACCGGATCGATCAGTCCGGCTGCGATCGGTACCGCCTGACACTTCCCGGGTTGCGCACCGCCATTGAACGACGGCACGTTTTTCGGCGCGACGTAGGCAACCGTATCGCCCTTTCGCCCTTTCACCGGGACGATCGAAATGCTGAGCGGCCCGGCATCGAATGGGCTCATGATCTGCGCGACGATGTCGTAGATCGCATTAACGTCCTGCGCGGTGAGCTGTTCCTCGCGGCTGACGAGATCCGCGACCGTCGCCGTAACCACGCTGAGCCGTCGATCGATGGAAATCGCGCGTGTGGCCTCCACCGCGCCAAGCAGCATGACGAGCATGACCGGCGCGATGAACGCGAACTCCACGGCCGCAACCCCGCGTGCGCACCGCCCGAACCGATAGGCCGTGAGCGCGGCCCTGCGCTTCAACCAGCGCCGAAGACGCGGACGGCCGGCGCGATGCTTCCTCTCGCCCGGCCCGATGCCGGCAAACGGCTCCCGCATCACTTGTAGGGCTCCGTTTGAAAGACAGTCGCCGCCGAGAGGATGATCTTGCCGCTTCCCGTCGTTGGCGTTGGCGAAATCAAGCCCCAGATCGACTGCCAGAGCTGCATGCCCATGACCCAATCGTAGCAAATGTTGACAACGACCTTTCGGTCTTCCTCGCCGACGGCCGTCACGAGACTGTCGTCGCCGGCTCCCGAAGGCGGCGCGAGACCGTCATCCACAATACAGCTCGGCATCGGCACCAGATCCCGGAAGCGCTCCGCGCTCCTGAAATGAACCACGAGCCTGCTGTCGCAAGCGATGGTGGAGCCAGCCTCGTCACAAACCATTTTCCGGAAATCGTCGACGGTCATCCCGGCCTTCTGCGCCTGCCCGGTCCGGATCTGGCGGGATGCCTCGCCCACGGCGTGCTCCAGAGAATGCAACGCCAGATATTGCATCCCGACCGTCATGATCCCCATCATCAGGAGAAAGAACGGGGTCGCGACGAGTGCAAACTCGACAGCCGTCGTCCCGCGCGTATCGCCACGGAATCTCCGCACGACGCACGCAGCCCGGATCAGAGTGTTGAGAGGATGCAATTCACCTGGACGCATTTGATTCGCACGCGCGAGACCCCGAGATAAGGCTCCACGTTAAGGATCACTGCTCTACGAATGGTTGATGGACTGAAGGACCCGGCGGGAGGGTAAAGACATCCTTACGGCTCCCCGTCTCCGAGAGGGGTGAACCAAGGGGCCAGCGCCCAATGCGGCCGCCACCCGGCGCGCCGCGTCCGAGCGCCGCCAAACGCTGCGCCGGACAATGTCTTCGATTGGGAAAATCGAACAAAGGCAAATGGTGCGGTCGAGAAGACTCGAACTTCCACGGGTCGCCCCGCTACCACCTCAAGGTAGTGCGTCTACCAATTCCGCCACGACCGCATCATGACCAGAAGCGCCCCCATATAGCCAACTCACGCGGCCGGAACAAGGGGGACACCGAGCGTCCGCGGAACTAACAGAGCCTACCCCTGAAGGCAAGGGCTCAAAAAGCGCAGGAGGCGCTTTTGCCAGCCTCGATGCTGCCGAAGCACCGGAAAAATGATAGAGATCCGCGCATGAACGATTTCGACGGTTGCTCCATGAATGCCCGCCTCCCGCAGACCTCCAACGTGTCCTGGCGCACGAGCCCGGGCCTCACGCCCTATCCTCTTGCCGTCGAAACGATGGAACGGCGGGCCGCCGACATCCGCGATGGCAAGCAGCCCGAGTTGGTCTGGCTCCTGGAGCATCCGCCTCTCTACACGGCCGGCACCAGCGCTCGTCCCGCCGACCTCAGAGATCCCGATAGTCTGCCGGTCTTCTCCACGGGCCGCGGCGGGCAATTCACCTATCATGGGCCCGGCCAGCGCATCGCGTACGTCATGCTCGACGTTCAGCGCCGCTTCGGCGCCGATGTGAGGGCCTTCGTAGGCGCGCTTGAGCGCTGGCTCATCGCCGCGCTATCCGACGTAGGCGTACGGGGGGAGACGCGCGAAGGCCGTGTCGGCATCTGGATCGCCGACCCAGGTCCTCCGCCCTCTGAGAACAAGATTGCCGCTCTCGGCATTCGCATCCGCCGCGGCGTGAGCTTCCATGGCATCAGCCTCAACGTCGCGCCCGATCTCTCCCACTATGCGGGCATCGTCCCGTGCGGCATTGCCGAGCACGGCGTGACGAGCCTGGGCGACCTTGGATGCCAGGCATCGACGAAAGATGTGGACATCGCTCTGCGGCAGCAGTTCGAAGCCCTGTTCGGCCCTACGGCGGACGACGTGCCGCTGGCCGAAACCGGCGCTCTCTCCGCGGCCGCCAAATGAAAACCCGGCCCCGCGACAGGCGGAGCCGGGTACAAATTCGCACACCGAAGCCTTTCGTTGCTACGGACGTGGCGCGGGCTGAGAAGGCTGGGCGTCAGGTCCTGAACCGGACACTCCGGAACCGGAGACTGTCGGCGCCACCGCACCGTCGTCGTAGAGCTGGCCATCCTCGATCGACGTGACATCCGAGCTTTCGAGCTCGAACGGGTCTTCTCGACTGTCGTCGATCCTGATCAAGCATCCCACCTTGCAAATCCCATCGATCGCCTCGTTCGGCTTGAGAACCAGGGTCTTTGGGGTGCTTCCCTCGATGATGGTGACCTTGCGGTCCCGATCGTCCCGATTTGTGATCGAAGCCGGCAGAGCGGCCGAGGGAAAAAGGAGGACTGCGATCAGAAGCCCCGATATGACGCGATCAAGAACCACAGCCGGCAACAAGCGCTCCAATTGAAACTGATTACTTCTTCTTCGCCTTCTTCGCCGCAGGCTTCTTCGCGGCGGGCTTCTTAGCGGCAGGTTTCTTAGCAGCTTTAGCCATAGTCGTTAGTCCTTCCATTGAACACCCGGCACACACCGGGCTCGATTCGACCCGACTCGTCGGCGGGTCTTTTCGCAATGTGAGGAGAATCATTTCCTCCTTCAAACGGAAATTTCCGGTGACGCCTATCGAAGTTTTCGATAGATAGTTTGGTGCTTTTTAAGTGCGCGTTATGAGCAATAAATGGACATCAATCTCGCGCGAACGTTCCTGATGGTCGCGGAGACCGGCAGCTTCATCGAAGCCGCCGTGAAGCTCAACATCACGCAGTCCACCGTCTCCGCCCGCATCAAAGGCCTTGAGGATCTCCTCGGCTGTTCGCTGTTCCATCGCTCCAAGTCCGGCGCGGACCTCACGGCCGCGGGCGAGCAGTTCCGCAAACACGCGCTCGCGCTCGTCCGCGTCTGGCAGCGCGCGCAGCTCGAAGTCAGCCTGGTGGATCAGCACAGCGACCACCTCGCGGTCGGCGCCTCTCAAGGTCTGTGGCAGGGCTTCCTGTTGAAATGGGTGGCACGCCTCCGCGCGACCAACTCCGATATCGCGGTCTCGGCCTTCTCGGCGGCATCGCCCGTGCTCACCCAGCGCCTCATCGAGGGCACGCTCGATCTCGCGGTGATGTACCGCCCCATCCAGCCTCCGGGCCACGTGGTCGAGCACCTGTTCGACGAGGAATTCGTGCTGGTGACGAGCGGGAAGGCCCCGCCCGGCAAGCGCGAGCCCGGCGAATACGTGCTGGTGGATTGGGGTCCGGACTTCCAGCAGGATCACGCCGCCGCCTACCCGGAGCTCACGAACCCTGGGCTGCGGCTCGATCTCGGCTCCGTCGGGCTCGATTACCTGCTCGCGACGGAAGCCTCGGCCTACTTCCCGGCCCGCATCGTAAAGCCCTACGTCACCCGTGGCCGCCTGCATCAGCCCAAGCGCGCGCGCCGCTTCGTCTATCCGGTCTACATGGTTTATCCGGAAGCCCGCGACGAGGAAACGTACGAGCTGATCATCCAGGGCCTGCGCCGCGCCGCCGCCCGCCTGGGCTAGCAGAGGTTCTGGTCCGAGCCGGTATCCGCCGCCGCTGTCGCCCTGACCTCGAACCCCTCGAAGGTGCCCATGACCTCCTCGCCGAGAATCTCGACCTGTTTCACGACGGCCCCTTGAGGCCCGCGCCCGCAGCGGGAGATCATCTCCGCGACGCTCTCGTTCTCACCCTGGAACACGGCCTCGCCCGCGCCATCCGCCAGATTGCGCACCCAGCCTGTGAGCTTAAGCTCGGTCGCCACCCTCTGCGTCCAGGCACGGTATCCCACCTTCTGCACGAGACCTTCAATTCTGACGTGCGCGGTGCGGGTGCCTATCATCGAATGTCCTGCAGGGGTCAATCCGGCTTCAGCGCCGTGACCTCGATCTCGATCTTCATCGCAGGATCGACCAGACCTGCGATAATCAGCGTCGCAGCCGGCCTCACCTCGCCGAAATAGGTCTTCATCACCGGAAGACACGGCTTGAAGTCCTGAGGGCTGGTAAAAATGTACTTCACCCGCACGACGTCGGCGAGGCTCGCGCCCGCCTGCTCCAGCGCCTTGGCGATGTTGCGGAAGCACTGGTCGGCCTGCGCGGTCACGTCCTCCGAAATCGACATGGTCTCGTAATTGAAACCCGTCGTACCGGAGACGAACACCCAGCGCCCGTCCACGACAGCGCGCGAGTAGCCCATCTCAAGCTCGAACGGAGATCCGGACGAGATGAGTTTGCGCGGCGCGTTCGTCATCTCACGCGAACTCCAGGATCACGGCATCGACGGCCAGGCTGTCGCCGGCTTTCGCGTTGACCTTCTTGACCACGCCGTCGCGCTCGGCCCGGAGAATGTTCTCCATCTTCATGGCCTCGACGACCGCCAGCGCATCGCCCGCCTTCACTTCCGCGCCCTCGCTGGTGTGGATCGCCTTGACGAGACCCGGCATCGGGCACAGCAGGAATTTGCTCATGTCGGCCGCGGCCTTCACCGGCATCAACGACACCAGCTCCGCCTCGCGCTCGGTATACACGTAGACCGGGCTCTGAATGCCGCGATAGGAGAGCGTCACGCCGTTGAGGATCGGGCGCACCTGCACCGACACCGCCTTGCCGCCGACGCTGCCCCGCCAAACCGGATCACCGGCCTTCCAGTCGGACTTCACCGCGAGCGACTGCTCGACGGCCCCGTCCGTACCGAGGAAGCCGACCGTCAAATCCTCGTCGGTCGCGGTCACCTCGATCGTCTGGCGCTCGCCGCCGATATCGACCACGCGGCGCTTGGCGAACGTCACCGAGCCGTTGGTCATCTGGCCGTCGATCAGACGACGGCGCGCATTATGCTGGTGATCGATCGCCGCCGCGACCGCGGACAGCTCCTTGCGATCTTCGCCCTCGGCGACGCGAGGCGAGAAGCCCTCGGGATATTCTTCGGCGATGAAGCCCGTCGAGAGGCGTCCCTCGCGCCAGCGCGGATGATGCATCAGCGCGGAGACGAACGGCACGTTATGCTGGATGCCGTCGATATAGAACGCGTCGAGCGCGTCGGCCTGCGCATCGATGGCCGCGATGCGTGTCGGCCCGTGCGTCACGAGCTTCGCGATCATCGGGTCGTAGAACATCGAGATCTCGCCGCCTTCCTCGACGCCGGTATCGTTGCGCACCGTGATGCCGTCGTGCGTCCCCTCCTCGGGCGGGCGATACTTCACGAGCCGCCCGATCGAGGGCAGGAAGTTGCGGAACGGGTCTTCGGCGTAGACGCGGCTCTCGACCGCCCAGCCGGTGAGCTTCACGTCCGACTGCTTCATCGGGAGCTTTTCGCCCGCGGCCGAGCGGATCATCAGCTCCACGAGATCGACGCCCGTGATGAGCTCCGTCACCGGATGCTCGACCTGGAGGCGCGTATTCATTTCCAGGAAGTAGAAGCTCTTGTCCTGGCCCGCCACGAACTCCACCGTACCGGCGGAATCGTAGCCTACGGCCTGCGCGAGCGCGACGGCCTGCTCGCCCATGGCGCGGCGCGTCTTCTCGTCGAGCAGCGGCGACGGGGCCTCTTCGATGACCTTCTGGTTGCGGCGCTGGATCGAGCACTCGCGCTCGCCCAGATAGACCACGTTGCCGTGCTTGTCGCCGATGAGCTGGATCTCGATGTGGCGCGGATCGACGATGAACTTCTCGATGAACATCCGGTCGTCGCCGAACGACGCCTTGGCTTCCGAGCGGGCCAGCGGGAAGCCTTCTTCCACTTCGCGGCGATTGTGGGCGATACGCATGCCCTTGCCGCCGCCACCGGCGGACGCCTTCATCATCACGGGATAGCCGATCTCCTCGGCAATCTTCACCGCGTGCTTCTCGTCGGCGATCTCGCCCATGTAGCCCGGCACGGTCGAAACCTTGGCCGCGGCCGCCGCCTTCTTGCTCTCGATCTTGTCGCCCATGGCCGCGATGGCCTTGGGGTTCGGACCGATGAACACGACGCCGGCTTTCGCGAGCGCGACCGGGAATGACTCGCGCTCCGAGAGGAAGCCGTATCCGGGGTGAACCGCCTCCGCGCCCGTCTTCTTGCAGGCATCGACGATCTTATCGATCAGCAGGTAGGATTCGGCAGCGGGCGGAGGACCGAGGTGCACGGCCTCATCCGCCATCTCGACGTGCAGCGCGTCGCGATCCGCATCGGAAAAGACGGCCACCGTCTTGATGCCCATCTTGCGCGCGGTCTTGATCACACGGCAGGCGATTTCGCCGCGATTGGCAATGAGGATTTTCTTGAACATTATCCCTGGGCGCCCTGTCTCGATGTCGGGGAGTTGATCGGTCAGCTTTCTAGACGAATTCTATGAACCGCGTAAACCGCGATAAATCGCGGCGGGCGAGCACGGCGTGACGGAATTATGAACGGCTAGGCCCGGGCCAAGCCTCACGCCGCGGCGAAAGCGGCGTTCTCAACCCCGCCGCATCGGCAAACCCTTTAAAAGCCGTGATATTTCAGGCGGCCCGGCCGTCCCGCACGGTCGCGCCGATCAGGCGTTCCCGGCGCAGATGCGCAGCCACCGCCGCCGCCACCGGAGAGCGCGGCTCTTCGGCATCGAGCCGCGCCGAGAGCCAGCCCTGCTCGTCCGTGACCAGCCGTTCCCCGGTCACGATCTCGATCCTCTGCCGTTCGAGACGCGCCAGCGCCCGCTCTTCGCTCGACGGCAGGTGATAGTCGTGCGTCAAAAAGCCGAGGGCAGCGGCCACCTGCCGGTCGAGTGGCAAAGGCTGCCCCGCCGACACGCGCGGCCGAAGCGCTACGGAACGCGGCGGCACGGCATAGCCTTGCTCTGCCAACAGCACGTTCGACATCGCCTTCGCGAACAGATCCACCCACGCGGGCGGCACCGGCCGGGCCGACACGGCCTCGTCGATGGCGATCAGGATCTCTGCCTCGGCCCGCGTGAGCGCGAGCGCACTGTCGCCCGCGAATGCATTGAGGATCGTGCGGATCAGCGCGATATCCTGCTCGCCGATGGTGCCGGGCACCGGCGGCTGGCCTTGCCCCGAGCGCAACGGACCGAATCCATGGATCGCGGCCCCCGCCACCTGCGCGAGCGCAAACGTCGCGAGACTGAGCGGGAACCAGCGCGCCTTCCCGAGGATCGCAACCAGCAGATCCAGTTCCGCACGGTTGGCGATCCACCCATCCGTAGAAAGCCGTGAGATGAGCCAATCGCTCTTCTCCGCCGTGATGTAGCCTTCGGGGCCGCTCTGGTTGAGAATGTAGTCGCCGATCAGATCGCCCAGGAACCCGCCCCAGGAGGGCGCCTGCACCGGGCACGTGCGGTTGAGCCGGAGCAGCGTCTCGGCTTCGTCCTCGTGAATGTCGGGATCGTCCTGGAACGCTGCCCTGAGGCGCGCGACGTCGCCATCCTTGATGCTGCCGCGGGACTCGAATTCCTCAACGGATACAGACTTAACCACGCACATGCCACTTCCCCGCCCCGACGCTCCCGTGGATGTCCAAGCTAGGCGAGCATCCTTACCAATCGCCTAATGTCCGCACCGCTTCGACGCAGGCAAAAACTTCAGCACACGGCAGGTGTGGCCGCCGTGCCGCACGGAAATCTCGCCGCAACCGAAGCCGGGAGATCGAGTGTCGCGCACCCTTCACGACCCCTTGAGTTCTCCCGATCGCTCTATAGGGTGGCGCGCATCATGAACCCCACCGTCCGCTTCGCGCCGAGCCCCACCGGCACGCTCCATATCGGCAACATCCGCACCGCGGTGTTGAACGCGCTCCTCGCCCGCAAGGACGGGGGCACGTTCATGCTCCGCCTCGACGATACGGATCGCGAGCGCTCCACCGAGGAATTCGCGGAGGCCATCCGCACGGACCTCCGCTGGCTCGGCCTCGACTGGGAGCGCGAGGAGCGCCAGTCCGACCGCCTCGGCCGCTACGCTGAAGTTGCAGAGACCCTCAAAGCCAGCGGCCATCTCTATGCCTGCTACGAGACGGAAGCCGAACTCGACCTCAAGCGGAAACGTCTGCGCGCCCGCGGCCTGCCGCCGATCTACGACCGCACGGGCTTGCGCCTTTCCGACGAGGACCGCGCGAAACTCGAAGCCGAAGGCCGCCGGCCGCACTGGCGCTTCCGCCTCCCCAATTCCGGCCCGGAAAGCGGCCTCAGCCCCCTCCCCACCGTCGTCTCCTGGAACGACATGATCCGTGGCGACCAGACGGTGGATCTGGGTTCGCTCTCCGATCCCGTCCTGATCCGCGAGGATGGCTCGCCGCTCTACACGTTCACGAGCGTCGTCGACGACATCGACTTCTCGGTCACGCACATCGTGCGCGGCGAGGACCACGTCACCAACTCCGGCGTGCAGATTGCGATCTTCGAAGCCCTCGGCGCGGAGCCGCCCGCGTTCGGCCACCACGGCCTCCTGATCAGCGCCGACGGCACCGCCCTCTCGAAGCGCACCGGCTCGCTCTCGATCGGCTCGTTCCGCGACGCAGGGCTCGAACCGATGGCCGTCCTGAGCTACGCCGCGCTGATCGGCACCTCCGACGCCATCGAGCCACACGGCGCCATAGAAGACCTCGCCGCCCTCTTCGATCTCGGCAAGGTCTCCACCACGCCCGCCCGCTTCGACGCGGCAGAACTCAGAAACCTGAACGCGAAGCTCCTCCACAAAACGACCTTCGACGCCGTAGCGGACCGCCTCGCTGCGTTCGGCGTCGGCGGCAGCGCCGAATTCTGGGAGGCCGTCCGCGGCAATGTCGCCGTACTGGAAGACGCACGCGACTGGTGGCAGGTCGCCACGAGCGACATCGACCCGGTGATCGAAAACAAGGATCTCACCGACACGGCCGCCACGCTGCTGCCATCCGAGCCGTGGGATGGCGACACCTGGAAGACCCTGACAGCCGCGGTTTCGAGCGCCACCGGCCTCAAGGGCCGCGCCCTCTTCCACCCGCTCCGCCTCGCCCTCACCGGCCGCGACGCAGGCCCGGAGTTGAAAGCCCTGCTGCCCTTCATCGGCCGCACGCGCGCCGAAGCCCGCCTAAAAGGTCTAATAGGTTAGGCAAAACGGCATCCTCGCTTCGCGCACCTTGAGCGAAGACCCATACCCTCGTCGGTGATGTAAAAATAAAGCCCTACTGCGTCGTCGTCGACCAGGGCAGCTCTTCCTGTCCGCCGCCGAAGGCCGGCTGGCCCGGATCGACGCCTGCCGGCGCGCCTTCGGTCGCCCAACCGCCCGCCGCACCCGCTGCGGCTCCATGCGGAGGAAGCGTACCCTCCGGAGGCTGGTATTCCGCCACCTTGCAGGAACAGCCCTTCACATACTCCTTGCGGTAGCGGAAAGCCGTCTTGAGCTGCGAATAGGCCTCGTTGGTGCTGGCCGCCACGGCCTGCTCCATGCCCGCGCCGGGGTTCTGGTGATAGTAGAGCGCCGCCGGCGACGCGCACCGCGACTGGCACACGTCCTCGTCGCGCTGGAAGTGGTTCGGCAACGTCGAGAAGCTCACCGGGAAATAGTAGCCGTCGCAAAGGCGGACGCACACCGTCCGGTAGGTGGCATACGGCAAGGAGCCGAAACCCGACCGGCCCGCGGTGCCGCTGCTTTCCTGGTCTTCCCAGAAGCCGAACGACCCGCTGTCCTGCCGCCGCGCCTGCTGCTGGTAGGTGGCCCCGCAATTGTTGCGAGCAAGCTCGCGGACGATCTCGTCCTGATACGAGCGGCCCGACGACGCCTGAAGCTGATGCAGGCGCGATTCGATTTCGTCCATCCGCCGGCGCCCCGCCTCCACCTGATTGGAAAGGTCGATGCACTTGCGTGTCCGCCTGAGCGTTTTCGAGAACAGGAAATACTCGTAGCAGTCGCTGCGTTCGAGCTGCTGGCGTTGCGTGCGATAGCTCCGCTCCACGTCGCGAAGCTCGGCCTCAAGCTGGGGTACGACGTTGGCGCTGCCGCGCTGGCCTTCCTGCACGAGCCGCCGCTCCAGATCCAGGCAGATCGGGCTTCGCCCCGGCTGCGCCCCATGAGAGGGCGGCGGCGGCTCGTTATAAGGATCGGTGTAGGGATCGTTGTAGACCGGCTCGCGCGGCGTCGGCGGCGGTCGCTCTTGCTGCTCGCCCCCGCCGCTCCACGGCCACCAGCCCTGCGCGAGCGCGGGCACAGCAAATCCGGTCGCCAGAGCAGCCGCAACCACAAAACCGAGCACGGCATTCTTGCCGGCTTTGGACACAGACGTATCCATGGCCTTCGCTGCGAGGCGTGAGGTCCGGCTGAGACAGCCGCTATTGCGAGACGTTGTCATCGATCCATCGAATGTCGGGGACCGAAGCATCCCCTGAAAAAGCAATCGCTTTCACCATATCATGCGAGCCGGATAAGGGGTCAATGCGGGAGAAATGCGGCGTCTCCCCACGTCTCCGCTTTTCCCCCGTCATTTCCCCTAGGTCCGCGGATTCGGAGAAGCCCGACGGCGCTTGACGCCCCGCAAGGCGCCCCGCATAACTCGCCCCATGATCGCCACGCTGCGCAAACCTGCCGTTATCGATTGCGGCGACATTATCATTTCGGGCTAGCTCCTCCCGCTGGCGCGCGGCCTCGTTCTTTGCCTCATCACAAGACAGAGAAACGCCCCGCCGGACGGAGGACGGGCCCGCGTATCGCGCAGCACGTGGCGGGGACGCGGGGAAGCATGAGGAGGACCGGGTGTCTCTGACGCTCTATAATACGCTGACGCGCCGCAAGGAGACATTCGAGCCCTTGGATGCCGAAAACGTGCGCATGTACGTCTGCGGCCCCACGGTCTACGACTACGCCCACATCGGCAACGCGCGCCCCGTGATCGTCTTCGACGTGCTGTTCCGGCTCCTGCGCCACACCTACGGCGCGGGCCACGTCACCTATGTCCGCAACATCACGGACGTGGACGACAAGATCAACGCGCGCGCGGCAACGGAATTCCCGGACCTTCCGCTGAACGAGGCCATCCGCCGCGTCACCGAAGCGACCGAAAAGCAATTCCACGACGACATCGCCGCCCTCGGCGTTCTTCCGCCCACCGTCGAGCCGCGCGCCACCGAGCACATCGAGGAGATGCGCCGCCTCATCGACGCCCTCGTCGCCAACGGTCACGCCTACGTCGCCGAAGATCATGTCCTCTTCGACGTCGCCTCGATGCCCGATTACGGCCGCCTCTCCAACCGCTCGCTCGAAGAGATGGAGGCAGGCGCCCGCGTCGAGGTCGCGCCTTACAAGAAAGGCGCGATGGACTTCGTGCTCTGGAAGCCGTCGAAACCGGGCGAACCGTCATGGCCCTCGCCCGCTGGCATCGCCACACCCGGCCGCCCCGGCTGGCACATCGAATGCTCGGCCATGTCGGAGCGCCACCTCGGCCCCGTCTTCGACATTCACGGCGGCGGCATCGACCTGGTGTTCCCCCACCACGAAAACGAGATCGCGCAATCGCGCTGCGCCCACGGCACGCCCGCGATGGCGAAGGTGTGGATGCACAACGGCTTCCTGCAGGTGGAAGGCGAGAAGATGTCGAAGTCGCTCGGCAACTTCATCACCATCAACGAATTGCTCGCCACGAAGAAGTTCGGCGCCAACCAATGGCACGGCCGCGTCGTCCGCCTCGCCATGCTCGGCACGCATTACCGCCAGCCCATCGACTGGACGGCCGACCGCCTGCTCCAGGCCCGCGCGACGCTGCTCGACTTCGCCGATCTTCTCACGGGCGTTAAAGCGGCCGATGCACCGAGCGCCGACGTCGTCGCCGCGCTTTCGGACGACCTCAACACGCCGAGCGCCCTTTCGATCATCCACGGCCTCGCCAAGTCCGCCCGCCGCAATCCCGAGACAGCCGCCGAACTCAAAGCGACGCTCGAATTCCTCGGCGTCTACGGCGGCGAAACGCGCGACGAATTGAACGTCGGCGTCGAAGCCGTCGCCGTCGACGAAGCGAAAGTGGACGAACTCGTCACCGCCCGCCTCGCCGCCCGCCGCGCGAAGGACTTCAAGGAAAGCGACCGGCTGCGCGACGAACTGGCCGCCATGGGCGTGGCCGTAAAAGACGCCAAAGACCCCGCGACAGGCGACATCGTCACCACCTGGGAGATCGCACGATGAGCGACGACTGGAAGAAAGACACGCCGTTTCCGAAACACTGGCTGTTTTACGTCGTGGTCAAGGTCGGGATCGTCGTCATGGCGGTGATCCTGTCCTACTATCTCGCCCACAGCCAAGGCTGGATCTGAACCGTGGCACGCATGAAACCGGCCTATCCGCTGCGTCCGTTTCTCATCCCCGATACGGCAGGGCTACAAGACCTGTTCGCCCAGTCGATCGAGGAACTGACGGCCGACGACTACAACGAGGACCAGCGCCTCGCGTGGGTCTCGACCGCAGCCGACGCGGAAGCCTTTGCCGAGCGTCTCGCAGGCATGGTCACGCTCCTGATCCAGGTGGACGGAGAGTATGCGGGCTTCGGGTCTCTCAAGGACAACAAGACGCTGGAGATGCTCTACGTGCATCCCTACTACGCGGGCCAGGGTATCGGCACCGCACTCGCGGACGCGCTCGAACGCATCGCGGCAGGGCGCGGCGCAACCGAGATCGCGGTCGACGCGAGCGACACCGCCGTACCCTTCTTCGAGGCGCGCGGCTACGCGGGCACCCAACGCAACATGATGCCCCTCGACGACCAATGGCTTCCCAACACCACGATGAAGAAGCCGCTCGGCAAAAAGCAGGACGACGCCTGACGCGACCGGAACGGGACGGACGATGACCAAGGAACGCCTCTACCTGTTCGACACAACTCTCCGTGACGGAGCGCAGACGACGGGAGTCGATTTCTCGATCGATGACAAGCGGCGCATCGCGACCCTGCTCGACGGCCTGGGCCTCGACTACATCGAAGGCGGCTATCCCGGCGCCAACGACACCGACACGGCGTTCTTTGCGTCGAAGCCCGCGTTCAGGCGCGCCCGTTTCACCGCGTTCGGCATGGTGAAACGCGCCGGACGCTCCGTCTCGAACGATCCAGGCCTCCAGGCTCTCCTGGCATCCGCCGCCGACAGCATCTGTCTGGTCGCAAAGGCGTGGGACTATCATGTCCGCGTCGCGCTCGGCATCACGAACGAAGAGAACCTCGCGTCCATCGCGGACAGCATTGCCGCCGTCGTCGCGACGGGCCGCGAAGCGATGCTCGACTGCGAGCACTTCTTCGACGGTTACAAGGCCAACCCGGCCTACGCCCTCGAAGTTGCGCGCACCGCGCTCGATGCGGGCGCCCGCTGGGTCGTTCTCTGCGACACCAACGGCGGCACGCTTCCCCACGAAGTCGAACGCATCGTCGGCGAAGTGACGAACCAGCTCCCCGGCGACCGCCTCGGCATCCACACCCACGACGACACGGGAAACGCGGTTGCTAACACGCTCGCCGCCGTGCGCCAGGGCGTCCGCCAGATCCAGGGTACATTGAACGGCCTCGGCGAGCGCTGCGGCAACGCCAACATGACGACGCTGATCCCGACGCTGCTGCTCAAGAGCGATTTCGCCACACGCTTCGAAACCGGCGTCACGCCCGAAGCGCTGCGCACGCTCACCCACGCGAGCCGCGTGCTCGACGACCTCCTGAACGAAGCCCCGCGCCGCCAGGCCCCTTACGTGGGCGAAGCGGCCTTCGCCACCAAGGCCGGCATCCACGCGTCCGCGATCCTGAAGGACCCGGAGACCTACGAGCACGTGCCGCCCGAAGCCGTCGGCAATCAGCGCCGTCTGCTGGTCTCCAAGCAGGCCGGCCGCTCGAACGTACTGGCGTCGCTCGAACGCCTCGGCCTCGCCGCCGATAAGGACGACCCGCGCATCCAGACCCTGCTCGACGAGGTCAAGGCACGCGAGAGCGCGGGCTATGCCTATGAAGCCGCCGAAGCCTCGTTCGAATTGCTTGCCCGCCGCCACCTTTCGGGTGTCCCGCGCTATTTTTCGGTCGACAGCTTTCGCGTCATGGTGGAGCGCCGCCACAACGCGGTGGGCGAACTCGTCACCGTCTCGGAGGCGACCGTCAAAGTCTTCGTCAACGGCGAGACCGATGCGCTGTGGTCGGCCGCCGAAGGCAACGGCCCGGTGAACGCTCTCGATGGCGCGCTCCGAAAGGATCTCGGCCGCTACCAGAAGCACATCGATAGCATCGAGCTGGTCGACTATAAGGTGCGCATCCTGACGGGCGGCACGGAAGCGGTGACACGCGTTCTCGTCGAAACCATGGACCACGCCACCGGCGAGCGCTGGCTGACGGTTGGCGTGTCCCCGAACATCATCGACGCGAGCTTCGAAGCGCTCCTCGATTCCATCAACTATAAGCTCCTGAAGTCGGGAGCCGTTGCGGCATAGACCGCCGCGCGGGAGGCCATCATGCGCATTCTGGTCCCTTCGGTACTGCTGGCAGCGCTCGCGGCAATCGCATCCTACACCGCGGCCAGCGCCGACGACGTCCCGAGCTACGCCGCGCCGACCGCTCCGGCCGCGTCTGCACCCGAAACCCTCACCGCGCGCGACGTGATTTCCCTGCTGTTCAAGACGGCGCCCGACACCGCGCCCGACCTCAGAAACCGTGACCTCGCGAACCTCGACCTCGCCGAGCTCGACTTCAAGCAGGCGAACCTCTCGGAGACCAACCTGTACGGCGCCGACCTCTCGCGTACGAACCTCAGCGGCGCAAATCTGCGAGGCGCCCGCCTCGACCGCGCGAAAGTCACCTCCGCCGACTTTACAGGCGCAGACCTCACCGACGCCCGCATCCTGCGCCCCACGATCTTCACGACCCTCGATGCCGCAAAGGCGGAAGCCCCGCGCTTCACCGGCGCGCGTCTCGTCCGCGTCCGCTCCGACGGCTGGCTCGACGGCACGGACTTCTCGGGCGCCGATCTCACGGGAGCCGTCTTCGGCGGCGGCCACGCGCACGAGCAAACGCTGTTCTCGCCGACTAGCCTGATCGGCGCGAACTTTACGGGCGCCATCCTGAAGGAAGCGAAGTTCCCAAGCGCGCATTTGAAATATGCGCGTTTCGTCGATGCGGATCTTTCGGACGCCAACCTGCGCGGCGCGCATCTTCTGGGCGCCGATTTTACGCGCGCAAACCTCTCAGGCGCGGACCTGACCGGTGCCAACCTCGACGGCGCGGATCTCCGCACCGCCCGCGGCCTCGACAAAGTGATCGGCCTCGAAGACACCCTCAACTTCGATGCCGCGCGCTTGGCGGGCAGCCGTTGATCTCTTCGCACTTCGGGATATTTCCCTTGAAAGCCCAGGCGCAACCGGCAAAACAGAACCGGAAGGTGCGCGCCCGCGTATCCCAAGGCATGGGACAAATCTTCATGCGGTACGGAAATCACCGTGCAGGCCGCTTCCAATCGGCCGCCCTCCTGGTTGCTCTCGCGGCATCCGCCGTATCGTTGTGCAACGCTGCCGCCGCCGGAGATGTGCCGAGCTATTTCGGATCCGGGTCCGAAGAGCGAGACGCCGGCACGCGTCTCACCGCCCGCAGCGTCTTCGAGCGGATTTTCCAGGCACCGCCCGAAACGCGTCCCGATCTCCAGAAGGCGGACATGACCCGCCTCGATCTGGCCGAACTCGATTTCAAGGCCGCCCTTCTCGCAGGTTCGGACCTTTACGGCACCGATCTCTCCCGCGCCACCCTGGCGGGCGCGTCCCTCGTCGGCGCGAAGCTCGACCGCGCGACCATCACCGCAACCGACTTCTCCAACGCGGACCTCACCGACGCGCGCATCATCCGCCCCACGGTCTTCACCACGCTTGATGTCGCATCCGGCGAGGTCCCGAAGTTCACGGGCGCCAAACTCGTCCGCTTCCGCTCCGACGGCCATTTCGACCGCGCAGATTTCACCGGCGCCGATTTGACCGGCGCCGTCCTCGGCCGCACCGCCGTGCGCGAGTCTTCGGTAAATGCCCCCGCCAGCCTCGTCAGCGCCAACTTCACCCGCGCCATCCTGAAAGACGCAACGCTGGCGAACACGTCCCTCAAGTATGCCCGCTTCGTGAACGCGGACCTCAGAGGTGCGAACCTGAAAGGCGCCGACCTGATCCAGGCAGACTTCACCGGCGCCGATCTGACAGGCGCGGACCTCACGGGCGCCAACCTTTACGAAGTGGATCTTCGCACCGCCCGCGGCCTCGACACGGTGATCGGCCTTAAGGAGACGCAGAACTTCGAAACCGCCCGCTTCGCCCATAGTTTGGACGACAATTAACCTCCGCTTGGCAAATCCGGCCTAGGGTCGCCGTTCGTCTCTATTCGGAGTTCCCGCGATGTCTCGCCGTTTCGCGTTAGTGCTTTGCACTGTCGCTTTCGCTCCAGCACACGTTTATGCGGACACACATCACGACTGCAACGACAGAGAGAGCACCGTCGACATCACCCAATGCCTTGCGGACACGGCGGACAAGCTGGATGGCATCATCGACTCGCTCGTGGGAAAAGCGGAATCCGGTGCCGCGCCGGATGTCGCCGAAGCCATGAAAGCTGCCCAGAACGCATGGCTGAAATACCGTGATGCCGCGTGTCTCGTGCATCGCCTGGGCGAGGGCAGCATCGCCGCAATCGAAGCTGCAGAATGCCGCGTACGTCTAACAGGCCAGCGCCTCGGTGAGCTCAGGCACGTCAGCGAGTAAGCGTCGCCAAGCCGCCTGTTCTTGATCTTTGCCCGCAGGAGTGGAAAACAGCGGCCAACGATGTCCTGACCCTGGGCCGCCAATGTCCGTTTCCCTCAATTTCTCCTCGCTCGCCGACGGCACCATCGTCTCGCCGTTCTCGCGCCTGCGCACGCTGCTCGACGGCATCCCGCCCGGCCATGAGCGCGCCATCGACCTGACGCTCGGCGAGCCGCGCGAGACGATGCCCCCGTTCGTCGGGGCCAAGCTTGCCGAGGCCGAAGCGCTTCTCGCCAAGTATCCCGCAATCAAGGGCTCCGACGACCTCCGCCAGGCCATCGCCGATTGGATCGGCCGTCGCTACGGCCTCCCAGGCTTCGTCGACCCTGCCCGCGAGATCCTGCCCTGCAACGGCTCGCGCGAAGGGTTGTTCTATGCCGCCTTCCCCGCCGTCGCCCGCAAGGATTTGAACGGCCGCCGCCCGGCGATCCTGATGTGCAATCCCTACTATCAGGCCTATCTCGGCGGCGCCCTCGCGACCGGCGCGGAACCCGTCTTCCTCGATGCCACGCAGGAAACCGGCCACCTGCCCGACCTCGCGGCCCTCGAAGCCGACGGCGACCTCCTCGCTCGCACCGCCGCAATCTATCTCTGCTCGCCCGCCAACCCTCAGGGCGCGGTGGCGGACGAAACCTACATCGCCTGCGCGCTTCGCATCGCCCGCGATCACGACATCATGCTCTTCTTCGACGAATGCTATTCGGAGATCTATTCCGGCGCGCCGCCCGCAGGCGCGCTCGAAGTTGCAGCCAAAACACCCGAACGCTTCCGCAACCTCGTCGTCTTCAACTCGCTCTCGAAGCGCTCGAATCTACCGGGCCTGCGCTCGGGCTTTATGGCGGGCGACGCCAAATTTCTCGAAAACCTGTTCGAAGTCCGCAATCTGATCGGCCCGCAGATGCCGGGCCCGGTGCAGCACGTCTCGGCCGCCGTGTGGGCGGACGAAGCGCACGTCGCCGCCAACCGGCGCGCCTACGTCGAAAAATACGACGTTGCCGACGCCGTCCTCGGCACCCGTTTCGGCTACCGGCGCCCGCCCGGCGGCTTTTTCCTTTGGCTCGACACGAGTCAAATTGGGAACGGCGCTCACTTCGCCCTAACCTTATGGAAACGTTTCGGAGTCAAGGTCATCCCTGGTGCCTACCTGGCTCAGGCCGGCTCTCGTGGAACCAATCCGGGCGAAACCTACGTGCGGGTTGCGCTCGTTCACGATGCCGGAACGATCAGGGAGGCGCTCGAACGCTTCGTCCATGTTTCTGCGTAAGAGACGTTCGGCCCATGCCGTCCACTATCGGTTCCAATTCCCAGCGCCTTCTCCCGGCTTCCCTTGAGGCACGCCTCATCGGAACGCTCGGCCGTGGCTTGGGCGTGGTCCTGCTTTTGGTGCTCGCAGCCGTCTGGGCGAGCCTCGTCTCATGGTCCGTCACCGACCCGAGCCTCAGCCACGCCACCGGCGGCCCCATCCGCAACGCGCTCGGCGCGCCGGGCGCCATCGTCGCCGATCTCCTTCTGCAGACGCTCGGCCTTGCGGCCGCGATTGCGCTGCTGCCGCCCATGATCTGGGCCTTCGAGATGACGCTGTCCGAGCGCATCCCGGCCCTTTCGACGAGGCTCACGTTCTATCCGCTCGCCATCCTCGCGCTCGCAGGCACCGTTTCGGCGCTGCCCGCCACCGCATCCTGGCCGATCACGCATGGCCTCGGCGGCATCCTGGGCGACGTCATCTTCGACGCGCTTTCGAGCGTTCTCCGTCTTTTCAGCACCGGCAGCGCCTCGGCCGCGACCTGCATCCTTCTCGGCGGAGTAGGCTTTGCAGCCCTCTCGCGCTCCGCAGGCTTCGCCGGTACCTCTCTTCTGCGCTGGCCCGCCAAGCGGCACGACGCCCGCCCCGCGGCACGAGGCACCGCATGGAGCGCTCAGCACGAACCCGTGTGGTCCACGGCGCCCGCGCGCGCGAAGAGCCTCGTCACCGCACTCGGTGCGCTACGCCCATCGAGCTTCAAGAGCGAGCCCGCCAGCCGTCCCGTGTCCGACGCCCGTGAACCCATTCTTCCTGGCGCCGCATTCGCGAACCGCGCGCAACCCGCTCGGCCCAGCTTCGACGACACCGCGGCAGAATTCGACCACGACCTGGGCGACGATTTTGCGAACGACGAGCCGGAGCCCGAAATCCACGCGCTCGATCCCGACTTCGACAATTTGAGCCGCGCCATCGCCGAACGGTTCGCGCCCGCGGGCGCGCGCCCGGTCCCGCGCGAAGCGGTCGAACGCGCACCGGCGCAACAACGCGAGCCAGCCGCCGCCGCACCAGGCAACCACGAAGATCTGCCGCGCTTCATGCGTGGCCAGGCGCCGCGCCCCGATGCGCAGTCCGCCGAGGCACCTGCCGCGCAAACGCCGCCTGCTGCGAGCAAGCGCGGCGAGCCCCAGCGCGGCCCCGCGTCGAGAGGAATGGGCTCAAGCCTCCTGCGTGCCGTCGCCCAGCGCCGCTCCGCACCCGCATTCCGCCCGCCCGCGCCGTCACTGCTCAAGAAGAGCCCGCCCTCGAAATCCGGCAACGCCTTCTCGCAGACGGTGCTACGCGGCACCGCCCGCCTGCTCGAAGACGTGCTCGCCGACTTCGGCGTGAAGGGCGAAGTGCGTGACGTAAAGCCCGGCCCGGTCGTGACGCTCTATGAGCTTGAACCCGCGCGCGGCACCAAGGCGACGCGCATCATGGCGCTCGCCGATGATATTGCCCGCTCGATGAGCGCCGCATCCGCCCGCGTGGCCGTCATCCCCGGCCGCAACGTCATCGGCATTGAGCTTCCCAACGCGCGCCGCGAGACCGTCGGCCTGCGCGAGCTGATCGAAAGCCCCGACTTCGCCGCCGCCGAAGGCGCGCTTCCGCTGACACTCGGCCGCTCCATCGGCGGCGAGCCCGTCGTCGCGGACCTCGCGCGCATGCCCCACCTGCTCGTCGCCGGCACCACCGGCTCCGGCAAGTCGGTCGGCGTCAACGCGATGATCCTGTCGATCCTCTATCGTCACACGCCCGACGAATGCCGCTTCCTGATGATCGACCCGAAGATGCTGGAGCTGTCCGTCTACAACGGCATCCCTCATCTGCTGACGCCCGTCGTGACCGAGCCCGAAAAGGCCGTCGGCGCGCTCAACTGGGTCGTGAGCGAAATGGAAGAGCGCTACAAGCGCATGGCGCAGCTCTCCGTCCGCAACATCGAAGCGTTCAACACCCGCGTGAAGACCGCCCGCGCCGATGGCCAGACGCTCGGGCGCACGGTGCAGACGGGGTTCGATCCCGAAACCGGCCAGCCCATCTACGAGCGCGAGGAAATGGACCTCGAACCGATGCCCTACATCGTCGTTGTGGTGGACGAGTTCGCGGATCTCATGATCACCGCCGGCAAGGACATCGAGACCGCCGTGCAGCGCCTCGCCCAGAAGGCGCGCGCCTCCGGCATCCACCTTATCATGGCCACGCAGCGCCCGTCGGTCGACATCATCACCGGCACCATCAAGGCCAACTTCCCGACCCGCATCGGCTTCCGCGTGGCGTCGAAGATCGACAGCCGCACGATCCTGAACGAGCAGGGCGCCGAGCAGCTCCTGGGCGCAGGCGACATGCTGTTCACCTCCGGCGCCGGACAGCTTCTCCGTGTCCACGGCCCGTTCGTTTCCGACGAGGAAGTCGAAGCCGTCGCCGATCACCTCCGCCAGCAAGGCGCACCACGCTATGTCGAAGGCGTCGCCGAAGCCCGGCCGTCGGCTGCGGATCGTGGCGAGGGCAGCGACGCGGCAGGCCGCGACAGCGGCGACAGCCTCTACGACCGCGCCGTCGCCCTCGTGCTCCGCGACCGGAAAGCGTCCACCAGCTACGTCCAGCGCCGGCTTTCCATCGGCTACAACCGCGCCGCCGACCTCATCGAGCGCATGGAGCGCGAAGGCCTGATCAGCGCGCCGAACCACACCGGCCGCCGCGAGATCCTTGTCGGCGATGCCTCCGGCCGCGACGTCGCCTGACATCTGCGCAGTGAAAACGCACCTTCGCTGTGAAAACCGAGGATCGCGTGCCGGGAAAGCTGGCTTTGCCCTCTCCTAGCCGCTAAATCTGACATATGGATTGTAGAGGGTCGCGTCGGAGCGGCGCGGCGGCCCGAAACCCGGACCTCGCCAACGTCTGGACCCCGTAAACGCGCGGTCACGCCAATTTGTGGTCGCAATGTTCGGTGAGACAATCCGATGCCGTCTCCGCAGGGAGAAGGCAGGGGCCCAATGGGACGGAACATGAAGAAATTCAACCTGATTGCCGCGGCAAGCCTTGCGCTTGCGCTCGTCAGCACTCCTGCCCTTGCCCAGGACGCCCCCGAAAACGCAGTCGCGCCGCCCGCGCCCGTCCCTGCCGCGCGCCCAAGCACCGATCCTGCTACGGCCCCTGACGCATCGCCCGCCGCAGAAGCCGCAGCGACTGGGTGGGACACCGAAGTCGCGACGCCCGGCAGTAGCGCAGGCGGGCTCTCCGACGCCCAAACCGCCGCGATCAAACAGGTCGATTCCTACTTTAACACCCTCGGCGATCTCAAAGGCGCGTTCGTGCAGACGACCGCCGACAACAAGCGGATGCGCGGCAAGTTCATGATGAAGCGCCCCGGCCGCTTCCGCTTCGATTATGCGCGCCCCTCGCGCCAGATCATCATTTCGGACGGCAAATATCTGGCCATCCAGGATCTCGACCTCAACAACGAGGATCGCGTCTCGCTCGACCAGACGCCGTTCCGGCTGCTCCTGCGCAAGGACGTCGATCTGATTCGCGACGCAAACATCGTCGAAATCCGCGAAAACGCGACCGCGATCGAGCTTGCGCTGCGCGACAAGAGCCCCGACGCTCCTGGCCAGATCCGTCTCACGCTCACCCGAGAGCCCGAACTCGCGATCAAGGAATGGATCACGACCGACGCGCAGGGCCTCGACACCCACGTCCAGGTTTCCGAACTCGTCACCGACGAGACCCTCGACGCCAAGCTGTTCCGGATCGAAACCGTCACGTTTTCGGGGTTCCATCCCGGCCAGTGACCTCGACCGAAGCCCTGGCCTGCAAGGGAATGTTTTGCAAGGCGAGCCGGATCGGCAAGCGAACGATCCAGGCAGATTTGGCGCTTTGCGCCGGCCGAATCACGGCACCATGGGGATATCGGGCATAAGTCAATCACTTTTTTGTGAGACGTGCCCTGCCCCCCTATTGAAAGCTGGCGTGTTGCGCTTATGTCAGCCTCATACAGGCGAGACCAAACTCATCGGTAGCTCCCCCGTCTAACCGAGGTCATCGCCTGGGACGCCGGCTTCCCTCCCGGCGTTATGCGCGAGAGCGCTAATACGCCCAGCCCCGCCCCCCGGGGTTGGGCGTTTCTCTGTCTGGAGCATATTCCCGCCGCCGAAGGCGTCATCCCAAGATGAACGCCGCCTGAAGCCCGTGTTCAGGACGGGTTCAAAGCGGCATCTCTAAAACTCATGCCATCACGCCGGCAACAGCCGGACGGTTTGCAAGACAAACGGAGATGGCAAGATGATCCGCACAACCGCATTCGCCCTCGCTGCCCTGATTGCGCTTCCCACCGTCGCCTCCGCGCACGGCAACGACGCCCGCATGACAGAGCAGGCCGGCATGATCGAACGCGGCCGCCAGGATGGCTCGATCACCTGGACCGAGGGCCTCAAGCTGCGTCAGGAGCAGCGCCAGATCGCCCGCGTCTACGAAGATTTCATGTCCGATGGCCGCGTCACCGCGAAGGAGCGGCGCATTGTCCACCGCTTACAGAACGAAGCCGAGCGCAACATATTCCGCGCCGCCGACAACAACCGGCAGCGCTTGAGTGTCCTCCCCCGCGTCGGCCGCTGATCGCAACCGGCATCCACACCCGCACGCCCACGACCTCCTGTCCTTCTTCCCTCCCACTGGGCCGATCGCAAGATCGGCCCTTTTTTCATGGGCCGACACGCACGAGCCCCACAAACCGCAACATGAACGAAAGCTGTCGAAGCCGTTCAAAACCGGTTCAAGCGCACGCTGTCATTCTCTTGTCTGAAGCCGGATGAATGCGGAGCCCGCAGTCCGGAGCATCTCGACCAAGGGAGACACCGCATGAAATTCTCAACGCTCACCAAGCTGTCGCTCGCCGCCGCAGCCGCAACGATGCTGACCCTCACGCCCGCACTTGCACACGGCAGCCGCTCGCATCACGGACACGGCTATCATGGCCACAACTACCATCACGGCGGGCATGGCTATCACGGCAAGCACAAGTACAGCCGCCACTACAAGCGCAATCGTCATTACGGCCACGGCGGCCGTCATTGGAAGCCGCGCTTCTACAACGCCTGGCGCTATGGCCACCGTCACGGCTGGTAAGCGCGCCGCCGGCCTTCCTCTCCTGTGCCACCTTGGGCCGGTCGAAAGACCGGCCCCTTCTTTCGTCCAGGTCCCTTGCAAGCTGGGGCCGATAGCGCCATGCTCCACACGTTCCAAGGGGCGCCGGTAGACCGGCTGAGATCGTTGTTCGCCAACGAGCACCCTCCGAACCTGATCCGGCTCGTACCGGCGAAGGGATGGACGCTGTTTTCCCATGCCTAGCCATGCCTACGCCTACGCGCGTGCGGATCGTCTCGCCATTCGAGCAAACTCGAAGAGAGATCGCATGGATACGTCGGTTTATCTCGCACGCCTGTCAGGTCCGGTGCTCGCCATAACCGGCATCGGCATCCTGATCTGCCCGAACAAATCCGCAGCCTGGCTGCTGCTTCCGAGTGAAATGCGCAACCTCCGGGCACCGCTCCTTTCGGAGACGCTGCTGCTGATCTCGGCGCTGGTCGTGCTCGCCGCCGCCGTCCCTTGTTTCTTCGGTTACATCGCCAACACCCGCACGGGAGACCGCTCATGAACGTCCACGATCCGAAATCGGTGCGCCCCGAGGTCACCACCGGCCCGCTTCCCGCATCGCGAAAAATCTATATCTCGCCGGCTGAGGCGCCCGACCTTCGCATCCCCTTGCGCGAAATCGCGCTCTCGCCGGAAAGCGGCGAGCCGCCCGTCCGCATCTACGATCCGTCCGGTCCCTACACCGATCCGGATATCGCCATTGACGTCGACAGCGGCCTCTCCCGCCATCGCCGGGCGTGGGTCGAGGAACGCGGCGGCGTCGAAGCCTACGAAGGCCGCACCATAAAACCCGAGGACAACGGCTCCGTCAGCGGACGTCATGCCGCGCGCACGTTCCCACCGTGCACACCCCGCTCCGCGCCCGCACTTCCCTCCCCCTTCGTGGGGAGGTCGGGAGGGGGGACGCCCGCACGTCTGCTGTCGAGCTTCCCCCACCCCTAACCCCTCCCCACAAGGGGGAGGGGAACTTCTCACCCAGCTCGAATACGCCCGCGCCGGCATCGTCACGAATGAGATGATTTACGTCGCCCACCGCGAGAACCTGGGTCGCGCCGCAGCGCTCGATCGTGCCAACGCCGCCCTCGCCGACGGCGAAAGCTTCGGCGCGGCGATCCCCGCCCACATCACGCCCGAGTTCGTACGCGACGAGATCGCCCGTGGCCGCGCCATCATCCCGGCCAACATCAACCACGTCGAACTTGAGCCGATGATCATCGGCCGCAACTTCCTCGTGAAGATCAACGCCAACATCGGCAACTCCGCCGTCACGTCGTCCGTGGAGGAAGAAGTCGAGAAGATGGTGTGGGCCATCCGCTGGGGCGCCGACACCGTGATGGATCTCTCGACCGGCCGCAACATCCACACCACGCGCGAATGGATCATCAGGAACGCCCCCGTGCCCATCGGAACGGTGCCGATCTACCAGGCGCTCGAAAAGGTCGGCGGCGATCCCGTCAAACTCACCTGGGAGCTTTATCGCGACACGCTGATCGAGCAATGCGAGCAGGGCGTCGATTACTTCACCATCCACGCCGGCGTGCGCCTCCCCTACGTGCCCCTGACGGCCAGCCGCGTGACCGGCATCGTCTCGCGCGGCGGCTCCATCATGGCCAAGTGGTGCCTCGCCCATCACAAGGAGAGCTTCCTCTACGAGCGCTTCGACGAGATCTGCGACATCATGCGGGCCTACGACGTGTCGTTCTCCCTCGGAGACGGCCTGCGCCCCGGCTCCATCGCGGATGCCAACGACCGCGCGCAGTTCGCCGAACTCGAAACGCTGGGCGAACTCACGAAAATCGCGTGGGACAAAGGCTGCCAGGTGATGATCGAAGGCCCCGGCCACGTGCCGATGCACAAGATCAAGGTCAACATGGAAAAGCAGCTCGCCCTCTGCGGCGAGGCGCCGTTCTACACGCTTGGGCCCCTCGTCACCGACATCGCACCCGGCTACGACCACATCACGAGCGGCATCGGCGCCGCCATGATCGGCTGGTTCGGAACGTCGATGCTCTGCTACGTCACGCCGAAGGAGCACCTCGGCCTGCCGAACCGCGACGATGTGAAAACCGGCGTCGTCACCTACAAAATCGCAGCCCACGCCGCCGATCTCGCCAAGGGTCATCCGGCCGCCCAGCTCCGCGATGACGCGCTCTCCCGCGCTCGTTTCGGCTTCCGCTGGGAGGACCAGTTCAACCTCGGTCTCGACCCTGACACGGCCCGCGCCTTCCACGACGAAACGCTGCCGAAGGACGCGCACAAGGTGGCGCATTTCTGTTCCATGTGCGGGCCCAAGTTCTGCTCGATGGAGATCACCCGCGAGGTCCGCGACTACGCCGCACGCCTGAACGAGCGCCAGGACGGCATGGACCAGATGAGCGAGCGGTTCCGCGAGATGGGCGCCGAGGTCTACGTCCCTGCGGACAAACCGTAGCCCGAACCCGCTAACCGTTTCTGCGTACGAAGCGGTAACGAAAACAGGAAAAAGGACGCTCCAGGGCGGAACAATACGGCCGAATCCGGTGTAGGATTGCTGATCTTCAGCCGAAGCACACTCTCGCAAACACAGAACGAGGGGTGAGCCGATGACCGCGATCCGATCCACTGCCGCCCTGGGGCTCTTAGCCTCCGCGTTGCTCTTTTCCTCACCCGACAGCGCACTCGCTGCCGATCCCGCCGTCTCCAAGGACGTCATCGCCGTCCAGCTCCGCAAGCAGGGGTTCGAGTGCAAGAACCCCGAGAGCGCGGAGCGGGAAAAGCACGACAGCAAGCCCGACGAGGCGGTCTGGCTGCTCACCTGCGAAGGCGCGCGCTACAAGGTGCAGCTCATCCCCAAGATGGCCGCCAAGGTCGAGCGCATTGCGGAAGAGCCCACCGGAGCAAGCCAACCCGCCACGCCACCAGCCGAGCAGCAGCCCTGATCGGGTTCCAATCCCATCGACCACGGCAAACGGGCACGCTAACGTCTTCTCCGTCAACGGAAGGGGAAGATCCATGCGTCTTAAGGGCTATCAGATCGGCGAACTCGTCGGCATCGCATTCCTGCTGGCATCCACCGCCACGCAGCTGTTCTACGTCGAGCCCTTGAAGCGCGAGATCGAATGGCGGCTCGTCGCCTTCAACAACCAGCAGCAGTCGCAAATTCAGCTCAAGGCGCTCTACGACAATCAGGTGACGCTGCTCCAGCAGCTGAACGCACCCGCCGAACGCATTGCCGACGCCGAAGAACGGCGTGAAAAAATCCTCAACGCCTATAAGAACTCCGACGCCGACGTCGCCGAGCTGGTGATCGGGCACCAGGAGATCGAAGGCTACCTGCAGATCGTCGTCATCGGACTGTTCGCAATCGGCTCGCTGCTCGCCGGCATCGGCCGCGTCCTCGAAATGCACACCGCCCGCCGCGCCGCGGGAAGCGAGGTTTGATTAGTCCGCCGCGATCGCCATCGCGCTAATCCAGCGCCGCCTGATCCTTCGCCTTCGCGAGTTCGGCTTCCACGGCGCGGATCACCTTCTCCGACTCCGGCGTCGTCTGCGAGAAGAAGCTCGTCACCAGCGCCCCGTCACGCCCGACAAGATACTTGTGGAAGTTCCACTTCGGCGCGTTCAGCCAGCCCAGTTCCTCGCGCGCCCACGCATAGAAGGGATGCGCCTCACTCCCCGTGACTTCGGACTTGTCGGTCATGGGAAACGTGACGCCGAACGTCGTCTCGCAGAAATCCTTGATCTCACCCGCCGCCTTCGGTTCCTGCGAGCCGAAATCGTTCGACGGCACGCCAACCACCTTAAAGCCCTGCGCTTCGTATTTCTCGTGCAGGGCCTGCAGCCCTGAATATTGCTTCGTGAACCCGCACATCGACGCGGTGTTCACAACCAGCAGCACCTGCCCGCGGTAGTCCGCAAGCGGCATCGGCTGACCGTCAATGGACGTGAACTCGAAATCCCAAGCGGTCTTCGACACGGCATCGTCGCCCGATGCGGCCCCGGCAGCGAGCCCCAACGGCGCAGCGATGAGCGCGGCAAGGGTTACGAGCTTTTTCATTTGCTTATCGCTCCTTCCGATTGGATCGCAGGCTGCCTTGTACTGTAGGCTCTCGGGCACACGCACGAAACCCCCGCCTTGCACCTTGTGCGCAGCACCCCCAAATGCGGGAAGCGTTTCGTCCATCCCTCCTTCTCCAATCCCACCAGCACACTGGAAAATTCCCATGTCTATCGAACCTATCCCGCAGGCCGCCGCCGGCACCGATCTCTTCAACCCCGTGCCGCTCGGCCCTTACACGCTCTCGAACCGCATCGTGATGGCGCCGCTCACCCGCTCGCGCGCCGATGAAAACGGTGTCCCCGGCGAGCTCCAGGCGACATATTACGCCCAGCGCGCCAGCGCCGGTCTCTTGATCGCGGAAGCGACCAACATCTCCCCCACCGCCAAAGGCTACGTCCTGACGCCGGGCATCTGGACGGCCGAGCAAGCCGAGGGCTGGAAGCTCACGACCAAGGCCGTGCACGACAAGGGCGGCCGCATCTTCCTCCAGCTCTGGCACGTGGGCCGTATCTCGCATCCCGACATCCAGCCGAACGGCGCGCTCCCCGTCGCACCGAGTGCCGTGCGCCCGGAGGGCCAGGCTTTCACGAATGACGGCTTCAAGCCGCACGTCACGCCCCGCGCGCTGGAGACGGATGAGATCGCGGGCATCGTCGCCGACTATGCGCACGCAGCCCAGCTCGCGAAAGATGCGGGCTTCGACGGCGTCGAGATCCACGCCGCCAACGGCTACCTCCTGCAGCAATTCCTCGCCGACAAGTCGAACCAGCGCACGGACCGCTACGGCGGCTCCATCGAAAACCGCACACGCATCGTGGTCGAGGTCACCGAAGCCGTCACCAAGGTCTGGGGCGGAGATCGCGTCGGCATTCGCCTCTCGCCGCTCACGACCTTCGGCGACACAGGCGACTCGAACCCCGAGCCGGTTTATCTCTCGCTGATCGACCAGCTCAATCCGTTCGGCCTCGCCTACGTGCACGTCATCGAAGGCGACACCGGCGGCACGCGCACGCCGGAGGGCGGCTTCGACTTGCAGAAGCTCCGCAAAGCCTTCAACGGCACCTACATGGTCAACAACGGCTACGACCTCGATCTCGCGCTCGAAGCGCGCCGCGAGAACTTGGCGGATCTCATCTGCTTCGGCCGTCCGTTCATCGCCAATCCCGATCTTGTCGAGCGTCTCCGCAACGGCGCACCGCTGGCCGAGGGCGATCAGGCCACCTTCTACGGCGGCGATGCGGGCGGCTACATCGACTACCCGCGTTGGGACGGAACCGTCACCGCGGCGTGAATCCGGCCCGCCAAACGGTTGCGGAAGCTATCCAAATCGTAACTTTGCATTTCCCGCGAAGCATGGCAGGCTTCCTCCATCGTTCAACAACTGGAAGGAGGTGATCCGATGTCGAGTGGGATCTTGAGGACGGCGATGTCGCGGTCACTTGGGTCGAAGCCGGATCAGCCTCTGGGCGCCGCTTAGGCACAAGCGACAAGCGGCTCCGGCGCCACAACCGCCGGCACACGCCGCCGAAATCTCACGAGGGGCTGCCTTAGGCAGCCCCTTTTGATTTTTGAGAACAAGAGACGAGCAGACCAGCGCGGACAGCGCTGCGCGGTCCGGTCTCAATTGAGAACGTCGATAGAGGCGCGGAACGTCTTCGGCCCACTGCGAAACACGAGCTCGACTTGGCCGGTCTTGAGCCCGCGCACCACGAACCGCGACGCACCCGATCCTCCGGCTTTCCGAACGGCCACGAGGCCCGCATTCCGCCCCGTGCCTTTGTCGAGCGCCCAGCCATCACCGTCGAGAACCAGTTCCGTTGCTTCCCCCACGTGCACGATCTGCCCGTCGCCCGCACGGCCCGGAGCCGCGAGCGCAAGCATGAGCGCCACCACGATCAGCCACACAACGAAGAATGAGCGGAAACCGAAACCCGTCGAGGTCATGGCAGCGCGAAGAACTCCAAATCACCTGCACCACAGCAGGCATGAGAGTCGTCGCATAAGGAGGCGATCCCCGGCAATCCATCCGGGCGCAACGTCCGGAAACAGCCGGTAAGCCGCGATTTCGCCCTATTCGTTTCCGCCGATCACTTCGACGAGAAACTCTTGTGTCTTGCTCGGCGCTTCGTCGCCCGATCTCACGTAATAGAACACGAGCATCGCTTCCCCGGACGCGACGCCGGTGACCTGAAACCGCTGCTTGGACGGCGCCCCGAGCACCGGCCGCTTGCCCGGTTCCGTCGCAGGCTTTGCATAACCCGCGTCCTCAACCGTCACGATTTCGGTGTTTTCGCTCGCAGCCACGTCGAGAACCCAGCGATAGCCGGTCGAAGGATTGCCGTCGAGTTCGAGCGTCGTCGTCGCGCCGACAGAGACCTGCGGATTTTCGTCGTTCGCGGCATGGGCCACGAAGGCAAACGTCATGAGCACCGCCGCCATGGCAGCGCATACGGTCGGGCGGCCAGTTCGTGAAACGCCAGTGCTGAACATGGTGCCTCCAGCCAAGCGTAAAGACGGTGCAGTCTGTCGACTGCATATCGCACGCCCCCGAACGCGCGTCCATCGGATTAGCAGCGGGCACCAGCTCCGGACCGCAACGGATCGACCAAAGCCCGATTGCCCCGCGACCGTCTCGCGACTAGGCGTTAAGCTCGCGATACCCGATCCTCTCATCCCCCCACAGGAAGGCGCGCCCATGCCCCTGCTTCGCTTCGACCTCATCGAGGGCCGCTCCGACGCCGAGCTTCAAATGCTGCTCGACGCCGCGCACCGCGCCATGCTCGCCGCCTTCAAGGTGCCCGGGCGCGACCGCTACCAGATCGTCCACGAGCATAAGCCCTCGCGGCTCATCGTCGAGGACACCGGGCTTGGCATCTCCCGCACGGAAAAGGTCGTATTTCTGCAGGTCACGAGCCGCCCGCGCGGGCGCGAAGCGAAGGAAACGTTCTATCGTCTGCTTGCGGAGGAACTAGAGAAAAGTTGCGGCATCGCGCCGGCCGACCTCGTTGTCTCGATGATCGAAAATACAGACGAGGACTGGTCCTTCGGACACGGCCGCGCCCAGTTCCTGACCGGAGAGCTGGGGGCAAAAGAGTAGCCCCAACGCCGCCGCTCGCCGTGGCCATGCCGCGACAGCGCGTCTGTCATAAAGCGATTAACGACAAATTTCCTCTACGTAGCCGTAATTGGCTCCATAGTGCTAACCCGTTGCCTGCGTATCAGGGGAGATTTAGCGTGTTCAGTCGCGGCTCAAATTCGGAACTGCCGAAGCCACCGTTGCCACCCACCGCCACGGAGTTGGCGCCACCCCCGCCTCCTGTCGTTCCGAACGGCAACGGCCGGGCATCTCCCTTCGGTCCTGCAACGACGCTCGGCCAGTCGGTCATCGGCACGGATCTCGCGATACTTGGCCAGAAGATCATCATCGTCTCGCAGAACAAGTTGCAGATCGACGGTGACGTGCGCGGCGACGTAAACGGCAAGGAAGTCGTCATCGGCGAGGAAGGGTCCGTCATCGGCACCGTCTCCGCCGACGCCATCGAGGTCCGCGGCGGCGTCCGCGGCGCCATCAAGGCGCGCAACGTCATCCTCCACCCCACCGCCCAGGTCGAAGGCGACATCTTCCACCAGTCGCTCGCGATCTCCGAAGGCGCCATGTTCGACGGCCGCGTGCGCCGCGCGCGCGACGTCTCGGAAGTCACGCCCAATCTGGACGTCGAGAGCTACGCCAATACGACCGACCAGACGAACGGCTGATCCGGCCGCACAGTCTCTTCCAATCGATCGCACGCGCGCGGAAGCACCCTCCGCGCGCGTTTACATTTGAGGAACGCCGCGGATCAGAAGCGCCGCCGCCCCATGCTGTTGGCGTCGATACACGCGAGCTGAATTCGGATGTCGCGCCCTACGAAACGGCACACGTCGCGCTTCACATGTGGGTTGTTGCGAACCGCAGAGCCCGACACCTTCATGCCGCGCTCGCGCGCCACCTGCGCCACGAGTTCGTCCTGGCAATAGGGCGTCGCGAGCGGCGCCCCTTGCACGATCTGGTTTCCGTTCACGCACTTGATGCGCGCGTCCGCAGGTCCCGCCCAGGCGAACGCGGCGAGCACCGCTGGAAGGCCCATGAAGGCGCTCCTTCCGGTCGGGTAGGCAAAGGCCATGGTACGATCCTCCTGACAGCAGCGGTGACCCCGGCACGCGCCGTCCTCCCAGAAAGCTAGGCAGCGGGCACGTCGTTTCAAGCCGAAAACGGAATTCCGCGCGAAACGTCGTGAACACGCGTTACGGGATGAGCGACCATCCGAGGCTCAGAAGCGCGCAAACGGCCAACGTCTCGACGAGGCCGCGCCTTCGGCCGATCAGCAGAACCGCTGCCAGAACACACAGAACCGCCGGCACGGCATTAAGCGAAGTGAGATCGGGAACGCCCACCGAGAGCAGCCCGGCTTCCACGCGCTCGACGCGCGAAAAAAGCACGTGAATGGCGAACCAGAGCGCCAGGTTGAAGATGACGCCGACAACCGCAGCCGTAACCGCGCGCAGCCCACCGGCAAGGCGCGGCTCGTGCGTAATCCGTTCGATGTAAGGCGCGCCTGCGAAGATCCAGAGGAAGCACGGCACGAACGTCGCCCACAACGCCACTGCCGCGCCCAGAAATCCCATCAGCATGGGCGGCCCGCCGCCATGGCGCCACGCGGCGAGCAGACCCACGAACTCACCCACAAGGATCAGCGGCCCCGGCGTCGTCTCCGCAAGCCCGAGCGCATCCAGCATCTCGCCCGCCGAGAGCCATCCGTAACCCTCCACGATCTGTTGCGACATGAACGTGAGCACCGCGTAAGCGCCGCCGAACGTCACCACCGCGAGTTTCGAATAGAGCCACGCGAGCGTCGTCAGCACGTGCGTCGGCCCGAACGCCAGCGCAACCCCCACCAGCGGCAAAATCCAGATCGCAAGCCAGACCGCAACCGTCCGGAGCGTCTGCGAAAGCGGGACCGTCGGCGGCGGCGCGCCAAGCGCAACGGCCTCCGTCCGATCCGCCGTCACGAACCCGATGAGAAAGGCGGCAGCCACGATGATCGGAAAAGGCACGGCAAACAGAAAGAGCCCGGCAAACGCCGCGCCCGCGAGAAACCAGTCGAGCGGACCGACCAGAGATCGGCGCGCCACACGGGCCAGCGCTTGCAGCACGATAGCCAGAACGGCGGCTTTGATCCCGAGAAACAACGCCTCAACCGACGGTGCCTGCCCGAAAGCGGCATAGCCGAAACCCAACACCAGGATGAGCAGCGCTCCGGGCAGCACGAACAGCAGCCCGGCCGCGAGCCCGCCCGCGACGCCGTGCAGGCGCCACCCTGCATAGGTCGCGAGTTGCATGGCCTCGGGGCCCGGCAGCAGCATGCAGAAATTGAGAGCGGAGAGATAACTCTTCTCGTCGAGCCAACGCCTCGTCTCGACCAACTCCCGATGCATAAGAGCGATCTGTCCGGCCGGGCCGCCGAACGAGAGCCAGCCGATGCGGTGAAAAACACGGATCATCTCGCCCATCGACGGGCGGGCGGATGTCCGCGTGCCGTTCGTCATGCCACGCTCCCGGAAGCTGAAACCGTCCGAGAATGCCGCATCGCATCGTCGGGGACGCATCGATTATCGCACGAGCGCAACGTTTTCGTGTGAACCAAGCGTTCCATATTGCGCCGTTTCACGAACACATATTCGCCACACTATTCATGGGCTTGCGAGGGGTTCGTTAGTTACCATCTTGTGCGGCGTGCCGTCGCAGATGCCCCGCTTTTGAGAAAAATCGAAAGCGAAATCAACGCCCCCAAAACAGCGTTCGAACACCGTTCATCAAATAGCGTTGATTCTGCCCAAATCGGCTGGTCAGGTGCCGCCACCAGAACGGGGGGCCGCCAATGGTCGTCCGGATTTACGAGGAGACAGGACAGGTTCTGGAGTTGCGCTAAGGCTCGTTTTTCACTTGGAAGCTCGCAAACACGTTCGACCCGAGGCGCCGCGAAATCGGCCCTGGGCATGTCGGCCAAACCGGCCCGCAGCAGTGTCGCTAAGGGACCTGCCATCGAACGCGAGCATCACTCCGCTTGAGCCGCGGCACTGTCGCCCGAGGGATATGGAGATATCGAAGATGCGTTTTCTTGCACTCGCCGCTTTGGCGGCTCTCACGCTTGGCGTGATGGACATTCGCCCCGCTGACGCCTCCCGCGCAAAGGAAGCCAAGCAGACCAGCAGCCATTACAAAGCCCACAAGAAGGCCGAGCGCCGGGCCAAAGCCGAGCGCCGCGCCGCAAAGCGCGCCGCCCGCCATCACGACCGCCACGCCACGTCGCGCCGCGCGACGAAGCACACGGCCACCACCCGTCGCGCTGCCAAGCGCCCGGCCGCCGTCAAGCGCCGCGCCAAGACCTCGGGAACCCTCAGCTCGGGCGGCGGCTCCCACGGCATCGCCTCCTACTACTGGCAGCCCCAGAAGGTCGCCTCGGGCGGCTACTTCAACCCCAACGCCCTCACGGCCGCACACCGCTCGCTGCCCTTCGGCACGAAGGTGCGCGTCACCAACAAGCGCAACGGCAAATCGGTCGTCGTCACGATCAACGACCGTGGCCCCTTCATCAAGGGTCGCATCATCGACCTTTCAAAGCGCGCCGCCGGCGTGATCGGAATGCAGGGCGCAGGCCTCGCGCCGGTGTCCGTCGAGGTCGTCGGCCGCGGCTAAGCCAAGCCACGATTGCAGACTGGAAGACGAAGCAGGCCGCGTGCAAATGCGGCCTGCTTTTTTGCGGACACACCTTTGGCGAACCCCGCCGGGACGAAGCTTAACGACGCGATGCTCTTCCCTCTTGGGAGAACGGCAAAATCCGATATATTGCGAAAGTTGTTATCCCGCACCAAGGGCCGCCTGCCGCCATGAAACGGACCACCAGCACGAGAGAGCGGGACGCTGCCGTCCAGCTCATGCGCACCGCCATGGTCGAGAAGAAGCTCACCCAGGCCGAACTGGCGGACGCCGCCGACTGCCACGAGAAAACGATCCAGAACCTGCTGCACGGCAAGCCCGTCCGCGAACAGACGCTGTTCGACGTGGCGATGGTGCTCGGCCTCGATTACCAGCGGCTCAAGGAAGCCTGGTTCGGCACCATGCAGACCGCGCACCCGATGGACCTGCGCGGCGAGGGCGGCGTCGTGGCTCCGGTCTATATGGGCGCCTACACGCGTGCCGCCGTCGATCACTACATCGGCAGCTTCCTCACCGTCCGCCCCTCGTTCACGAAGCCCGACGTCATCGTCGCCTACCGCACGGACATCGTCTGGGACCCGGAATGGCCGAGCCTTCTGTTCGAAGAGCGCGAGCGCCCCGACGCGCCCTTCAGCCACCGGGGGCGCATCTACGTGCCGGCCTCCTCCATGTACGTTCACCTCGTGTCGCTGACCAAAGGCGCCATGCGCATGGTGCTCGTCTCGCAACTCGACCAGATGGGCGAGATGCGCGGCCTCATCACCACGCTCAATAAGCAGCGCGCAATGTACGTGCCGGTCTCGTCTCCCATCGTTTACGTGAAGCGGCAGGAATTCAAATCGACCGCGCTCGGGGAGCTGACGCCGAAAAGCGCGGGCTACGATCAGCTCAAGGTCCTGCTCGAAACGTCTCTGGAAGAAGGCTACGCCCGCCTCGTCGGCCCGTAACGGCCCGCCACCGTCACGCGCGCTTGGACGCCACGGCTTCTGCGTCGTCCGTCTCCCCTGCGCTCTCCTCATCGGAAACCGGCTCCCGGTTCAAAAGAAACCGCTCGGTGAAATCCACCGTCTCGCGCCGCCCCACGGACGCGAGGTTCTGCGCAAGCCACTTGTGGGCCTGCATCCGGCCCGCCGAATGAAGATATGTGAGAAGTCCGAGATCCGGTTTCATCTTGCTGTCGTCGGAGAGCGACGACGTATATCGCCCCGCCTCGATCATGTGAAACCGATGCCGCGCGAGCGCCCCATACCGTCCGCGTCCCTTGCCGCCGAAGCGGCGCGTACCCACCGCCTCCCGCACCGCAAGAATGTGCTCTACGTCCCGCAACAGCGGCGCATTGAACGTCAGACGGTTGACGGTGCCCGCGATCTCGCGCGCGCCCTTCGGAAGCTCGCGCCGCACCAGTGGATTGATCTGCACGATCAGCGTATCCCTGACCGGGCTTTCCGAACCGACCATGATCAGGTCCGGGTTCTTCGAAAACCCGCCGTCCCAATACCCGGCCCCGTCGATCTCTACCGTCCGGTGCAGCGTCGGGAGACACGCGGAGGCGAGCACCGCGTCGAGCGTAATCTCCTCACGCCGAAACAGCCGCGCCCGCCCCGTCGAAACTTCCGTCGCGGCTATGATCAGCTCGACGGGCGCTTTCTCACGCACGCTCTCGAAATCGATGGTGTCCGCCAACAGCGCACGCAGAGGATCGAAGCCGAGCGGGTTGAACTCGTAAGGCGAGAGCAAGGTCGTCATCTGCGCGAGCGTGGTGACGTTGGTCAGTCCGAACAGAAACGGATTGAGACGCAGAAGATCCGGCACGCCCGCCTTGTGCACGCCTTCCCACACCTCGCGCAGTTTCGCTTGCGCCCCTTTGCGGCCGCCCTGCGCAAGTCCCGCTGCCAGCGCCACGGCGTTCACCGCACCCGCGCTCGTGCCCGAAATCCAGCCGAACGAAAGCGCCTCTTCGTCGAGAAGGCGATCCAGCACGCCCCACGTGAAGGCCCCGTGCGCGCCGCCACCTTGCAAGGCCAGATTGATCCTGAGCGGGCGTCTGAAGCGCAAAATATTGCAGTCCTGCTAGACCATGATTGGTTCGGACCCTAGCACGAAGCCCTGTCGCGTATGCGCCTCAATCGGCCGCATTGCGCGCCATCGACACGACACATGCACACAAGACGTGCAAAAAGCCGGCGCGCAAGCGCCCGGGAGCAAGGCGACCCGCGGCAAGTGCCGCGGCCCTCTACAAAGCACCACGCCCCTTGAGCGAAGCTTCCCGCAGCTTGTGTCCGAAAGCAAAAAAATCAGAGATCGCGCCGGTCGAGCGTCACGATCTCGCCATCGGGCGAGGAAAGCCCGCGCGTCTCGCAATGAATGCGCACCACGCCATCCTCGCGGCGCAAGCGCAGCAGATTGTAACGCGCAAGCGGCTCGCTCTTGTGCGCATGCGCCGCCGAGGCCGACGCGACACCGAGCACCGGCACGCCTCGCCCCGCATGCGTCCGCCACTCCAGCATGTCGCGATGATTGTGACCGTGCAGAACGAGCTCGGCGCCAGCCCGTTCCAGCACATCCGCGAACGCCGCCGCGTCCTGAAGTCCACGTCGCCACGGCGCCTGTCCCGGCAAGGGCGGATGATGGATCAGCACGACACGGATGAACCCGGCGTCTCCCAGTCGCGCGAGCGCCGCTTCGAATTGCGCGAGCTGCGCATCCCCGAGCCGCCCCGACGCGACGAACGGCGGCGTCGGCACCGCCGAATTCAATCCGATCAGCGCAACCTCGCGCTTGATCTGGACAAAGGGAAAGCGAACCGGCTCCGCCTCCCGCCACGACTCGCTGTTCTGCATGTAGGGGGCCCAGGTCTGAAGGCATGACGCGCCCCCAAGCCGGCCCGTGTAGATATCGTGGTTGCCCGGCACCACCGACACGCGCTCCGGATCGCCCAGCGCCTGAAGCCACGCGTATGCGGCCGCGTATTCACCGGGGAGTCCGAGGTTCGCGAGATCCCCTGTCACCGCGATGTGGTCGGGGGCTTGGCGAAGCGCATCCGCCGCGATCCGGTCCGCCACGCGTCTCTGGTGGACACGCACGCGCCCGCGCTGCCAGTTGATGTAACCGAGCGCACGCTTGACGTTCCAGTATCTCGGATGAAACCCTGAGATCGGCCCCAGATGAACATCGGAAAGATGGACAAGGGTAAAGCTGTCGGTCATAGCCCCTCAAACACGTCTGCCGCCATGAGAGCGCCGCCCCCTCGATGCACGACGTCGTCTCGATGTAGGATGCCTCCCCCGAAGCAGAATGTCTCTCACGGTATGATTGGACGCATGTTCCCTGAACGGATGATCCACAAAGCTCTGCAACGCTACTGGCGCTACTCTCGCGGTCTTACGCTCGGCGCGCAAGGCGTGGTGCTCGATCGCTCGGGCAACACCGTTCTCCTCATCCGTCACACATATCGATCGGGCTGGCATTTTCCGGGCGGCGGCGTGGAGCGTGGAGAAACGGCGGAAGACGCAATGTCACGAGAGCTTCACGAAGAGGCGGGCGTGGAGCTTCAGGGCCCACCCGAGTTTTTCGGCCTCTACGCCAACCACGTCCTCTTTCCCGGCGATCACATCGCGCTATTCGTCGTCCGGGCGTGGCACCAGCCCCAAATCCCGCCCCCCAACCGCGAGATCGCCGAGCAGGGCTTCTTCCCGCTCGATGCCTTGCCTCCCGGCACGAGCGAGCCCACCCGCAACCGGCTGGAAGAAATCATGGGCCTCCGCCCGCGCGCGGCGCACTGGTCGGCTCCTTAACGACAGCCCCACGCCGCACCTCGGAGGCGCTGGACCGCTAGTTTCCGCCATGCTAAAGGCCCGCGCCATGACGAACCGATCCACGAGCCAGAGACCGATGCCGCTGCGATGCGTGCACGCCGCGCGTTGCCCGCGCTGACGTGCTTACCCGAACTCGGTCCAGGATCTACCGTCATGCTCTCGCCCATCGTCACCCGGCCCGTTACGCCGGAGGATGTTCCCCACATCTCCGCCCTGCATGACCGCGTGTTCGGCCCCGGCCGTTTCGCGCGGACGGCCTACCGCGTGCGCGAGGGATTGTCGGATGGCGACGCGTCGCGCTATTGCCGCTGCGCCATGGACGGCGACCGCCTCATCGCAGCCCTTCGCATGTCGGAGATCGCCATCGGCGGCACTTCGGGGGCCCTTCTCCTCGGCCCGCTCGTCGTGGCACCGGAATACGGCGGCCGCGGCTACGGTCACGGCCTGATACGCGAAGCAATCGCGGCCGCACGCGCAGACGGCCTCAAGCTGATCGTTCTGATCGGAGACGAGCCGTATTACGGCCGGCTCGGTTTCCGCCCAGTGCCGCCCGGCACGATGACATTCCCCGGCCCCGTCGATCCGAACCGCATCCTCGCGCTCGAACTCCAAGACGGCGCCCTCGCGCAATACTCCGGCGCCATTTCCGGCCGCTGACAAACACCTCTCTCAGCTTAAGTCGACCGCGAAAAAACAGCGCGCAGCGCTCGGGGCGCGACTGCGCCCCCGCGCCAAGTGCCGCGGCCATCCACAAAGCACCACGCTCCTTGAGCGAAGCTTCTCTCAGCTTGAGTCATTAATCCTCAAAAGGATCCTTCATCAGGATCGTGTCGTCGCGCTCGGGGCTGGTCGAGAGCAGCGTCACCGGGCACTCGATCAGTTCCTCGATGTGGCGGACGTACTTGACCGCCTGCGCCGGCAGATCCTTCCACCGCCGCGCACCCGCCGTCGATTGCGACCAGCCCTCGAACGTCTCCCAGATCGGCTCGACCCGCTTCTGCGCGTTGAGCCCCGTCGGAAGCCGGTTGAACCGCTCGCCGTCGAGCCTATAGCCGACGCACACCTTGATCTCGGAGAAGCCGTCGAGAACGTCGAGCTTGGTGAGCGCGATGCCGTCGATCCCAGCCACTTTCGCCACCTGCCGGACGAGCACCGCGTCGAACCAGCCACAGCGCCGCTTGCGTCCCGTCACCGTGCCGAACTCGTGCCCGCGCTGGCCGATCGTCTCACCGATCTCGTCGTTGAGTTCGGTCGGAAACGGCCCCGCGCCGACGCGCGTCGTGTACGCCTTCGCGATGCCGAGCACGAAGCCGAGCGAACCGGGGCCCGTGCCCGAGCCCGTCGCGGCCTGTGCGGCCACCGTGTTGGACGACGTGACGAACGGATACGTTCCGTGGTCGATATCGAGCAGCGCGCCCTGCGCACCCTCGAACAGAATGCGCCGTCCCGCCTTGCGCTCCTGGTCGAGCAACTCCCATGTCACGTCGAGGTAAGGCACGACCTTGGGCGCGATCGCATTCAACTCTGCGATCAGCGCGTCCTTGCTCACTTCCTCGCGGCCAAGCCCGCGCCGGATCGCGTTGTGATGCAGCAGCAGGCGGTCCACCTTGACGCCGAGCGTCGCCGGATTGCGCAGGTCCTGCGCACGGATGGCGCGCCGCCCCACTTTGTCCTCGTACGCCGGACCGATGCCGCGTCCCGTGGTGCCGATCTTGCCGTCTCCGGCCGCCTCCTCGCGGATCTGATCGAGATCACGATGGCACGGCAAAATGAGCGTCGCGTTCTCCGCAATGCGGAGGTTCTCGCGCGTGATGGCAACGCCCTGTCCCGCAAGCTTCTCGATTTCCGCAACCAGCGCCCAAGGATCGACGACCACGCCGTTGCCGATGATCGCGAGCTTGCCCGGCCGCACGACGCCCGAGGGCAGCAGCGAAAGCTTGTAAACCTTGTCGCCGATGACGAGCGTATGGCCGGCATTGTGGCCGCCCTGGAACCGCACCACGACGTCCGCCCGCTCCGAGAGCCAGTCGACGATCTTGCCTTTACCCTCGTCGCCCCACTGCGCGCCGACGACGACTACGTTAGCCATTCCTACCACCACGTGTCATGAAATGGCCCCGGCTGATCGAGCCGGGGCCGGAACGATAAGATCTAGGTTTAGCGCCAGGGCCCGCCCTGGCCAACACCTAACCTGAGGCTTGCCCTGGCAACCCGGTTAAATCGCGGCCCTACCTATAGATAACCGATTTGGCCGACGGCCAGGACACCCGATAGCCGAACTCGACCGTCTGCTCCTGATCTGGCTCCAGCGTCCCCTCCCAGACCAGCACGCCGCGCTTGTCGTCCACGTCCTGGCGAGAGGGGGCCGTCCGCCCCGTCAGCTCCACCTTGATATCCTGGTGCGCCGAAACCGGGACCTGGTCGAACACGGCAAGCGAGATCGGCCGCTCGTGCATGCTCTTGACCGAGAGCAGATAGTGCCGGCTATCCGTTCGCGACGTCGAGATCAGCCCCGTCTCGCCGCGCTTCTGCTCCGAGACCGCATGGCGCACGCGCACGAGATCGTCGATCCCGAAGCCCATTTCATGCTCCTCGTCCGGCGAGAGCAGCGGCAAATGCCCAGAGCCCACGAACGTCCCGTCCCGGAACAGCGCAGCCGCGCCCGGAAGCAGCGGTGCGCCCTTCGGCACCGTGAGCTTCGCGTAAAGATACGCCTTGGCATCGACCTTCGGCACCGTGCGAATGGTCAGCGCCGGCTCCAGCGTGTCGCTGCCGAGCTGGACGCGCTTCATCTCCCCCGTATCGGGAATTGAGGTCCGCCCGGGCACCGCGAACAGCGCATGGAACGGCGCTTGGACGACCTCCGCCGCGCGCTCCTCCACGATCACGGGCTCAGGCGCCGGTGCCGCCGCCACCATATCCTGCGCTTCGTATTGGCCGACGATCCCACCCGCCTGAGGCGCCGCCTGACGCTCACCGGAAAAGCGACGTGTCGTGGCAAGCGGAGGCGGTGGCGGCATCTCGGGCTCGAAGTCGACGATCATCGTCTCAAGCTCCGGCGCGGACGCCCCCGCCGTCGGCCGCGTGGTCGAAAGCACCAGCTCGATATTGTCCCAGGCTTCACCGCTTCTCTGGCTGATGGCAGCGCGCCGCGTGAGATCGAGGGTCGGCGCAACCGTCTTGGATCCCGTCGCGAGACGCACGTCGTAGAGCGGCGTCCAGGAGGCGTGCGCCACCTGATAGCGTACCGTGATGTCCGCATCGAGCGGCGCGTGTGCAACCACGAAAACGCGCGCTTCCGTCCGCTCCGTTCGCTCCGGCGCGATCTCGCGCAGCTGCTTTTCGATGTCTTCGATCCTGCGGTCCGTATCGCGAATTTTGATCTGTGCGGATTGAAGCACCCGCTGCGCATCGGCCGAAGCGGATGTGATCAGCGCAAGCACGGCCTGCCAGTTTTCCTCCGCAGCGTTCCCCGCAGCGGGAGCCGGGCGCGTCGGAAGCTGTGCGAGATTTCCGATCAACTCCTTTTGCGTTTCCGCACTCTGCGCCTCGGCCTCGTAGCTTGCGCGCTGATCGCGCAAGCGTTCGATCTCGTTTTCGAGACGCCGCCTCTCGCTGGCGGACGCTTGCGCATCCGCGCGCGGCACGAACAGGCGGCGCGTATCGACCGACCCGATTTCGAGCCGTCCCGTGGCGTTCCCCTCGACCCGGATCGATCCCTCGACGGCGCCCGCCGGCAGATCGCGGAAGACGATTGTGTGCTCACCCTTATTGACGGCGACCCTGGCGACGCGCGTGACTTCGGCACCGACCGGAAACACGGTGACGGACTCGATCCGCGATGGCGCTTCGATCTCGTCCGCGTATGCCGCACCCACGCCCACAGACAGAATGAGAAGCGCGAAACCGAGAGCCTGCTTCACGGGGAAACCTTCTTTGCTGGTGTTGATTGATCGCCGATTGACGGCATAGACTCGAGCGAATGCTTCGCCAAGGCGACACGCGTCCGATGGCTCGTGTGCGGCCGTTTCGCGACCAAATTAAGGCCGCGCGCCGACGCATTCGCTTCTGTCCCGAAAAGCGAAACGGGGCCGGCCAAGGCCAGCCCCGCAGGGGGGTATCTTTCGATCCCACGAAGACGCAGCGCGCAACGAAACACGAGAGGCGGCCGCGCCTTCTGTTCTTTTAATGTCCTTACTTGAAGGCCACCGGATACATCGGCTCGTTACCGCCGAGACGATAGCGAGCGGTCAGCAGCAGATCGTGCGAGGTGATGTCGCGGATCTCCAGACCGCGCGCCGCCGGAGCGCTGCCGTCGAACGGCACGACCGAGCCCGTATAGACGCTACCGAGATCGGTGTAGCGATAGCCGAAGTCTAGCGTGAGCTGCGGGGTCACGTCGTAGGCGAGCCCCGCGTAGAGCGCCCACGCGAAGTTCGTGGTCGTCTTGTCATTTTCGGCGAACCAGACGCTGTTCCGCGGAACGTTGACGTCCTTGTAACCCATCGTCGTAATCGACGCGAAACCGATACCGCCGCCGACATACGGCGTCACGCCATGCCAGGTGCCGAGGTCGACATAGGCGTTCGCAAGACCCAGCCAGCTCTTGAGGTTGGCCGTGTGCTCGTTCGTGCCGCAACCCCATCCGGGACAGGGACCGCCATTGTTGTAGGAATCGTGTGCAACGAAGAGCTGCTTGCCGCGATATTCGCCGGTCAGGTCGAAGCGCAGCCAGCGGCTGTGCTCGATACCGATACCGAAGCCGTAAAGCGTCGAGCTCTTGATGTCCTTGTGATGAACGTTGAAAGCGCCGGTGGCGTATTCATCCGCCCAGATCGAGCCCGGCTCCGGGTTCTTCATGCCGATGGTGCCGCGCAGATACCAGGCGCGCCCGGAGGGAGCGGGCGGCGGAATGTCCTTCACGCTGCCATAGCCCAGATCTGCAGCGCTTGCCGGCATGGCCGACAACGTCAGGAGCGCTGCGCTGGCGACTGCGCCGAGCAAAGCGCAAACGCTTGTGGTTTTCATAACTGTCCCTTTCGAAATCTGTCCCGAGCGCGAGGACGGGACTCTGAAAACAAACGCAGCACTGACTTCAAAGGGGACTGTGTCGGACAACGCTTAATAGACGTTTAAATGACGTGCCGTTTCGCGCCGCTCGCCTCCTAAGGCGAGCGGCCATGGCACGCGCGCCACACTCCGGGCGCGCATGGAAAGGTTTCGTTAAGAAATGGAGAAGCCTTAAGCGGCGTGCGCGGCCGCCTCGACCGCTTCGACGATATCGCCCACTACGGTATTCACGAGACCCTCGTCGTCGCCTTCCGCCATCACGCGGATCACAGGCTCCGTCCCCGACGGACGGATCACGAGACGCCCGGCATCACCCAGCTTCTCCTTCGCGCCTTCGATGGCGCGGCGCACACGCGTATCGTCGAGCGGCTGACCGTTGGCATAGCGCACGTTCTTGAGAACCTGCGGCAGCGGCGTAAAGCGCGCGCACACTTCGGAAACGGGCTTGCCCGTCGCCACAGCGCAAGCCAGAACCTGCAGCGAGGACACGAGCCCGTCACCCGTCGTCGTGAAATCCGACAGCACGATGTGCCCCGACTGCTCGCCACCCACGTTGTAGCCGTGCCGGCGCATATGCTCGACCACGTAGCGGTCGCCCACCGGCGTGCGCACGAGCGAAAGCCCCTGATCCTTCAGGTAGCGTTCGAGGCCGAGATTGCTCATCACCGTCGCCACAACGCCGCCCGCCGACAGCTTCCCGCGCCGCTGCCAGCTCTCCGCGATCACCGCCATCAACTGATCGCCATCGACGATCCGCCCCTTCTCGTCGACGATCACGACACGGTCGGCATCGCCGTCGAGCGCAATGCCGATGTCAGCACGCACTTCGCGCACCTTGTCGATCAGCGCCTGCGGTGCCGTGGAGCCGCACTTGTTGTTGATGTTGCGCCCGTCGGGATCGACGCCGATCGCGACCACGTCCGCGCCCAGTTCCCAAAGCGCCGCCGGCGCCACCTTGTAGGCCGCGCCGTGCGCGCAATCGATGACGATACGAAGATCGTTGAGACGCAGGTTCTTCGGCAGCGTGCGCTTCGCGAACTCGATGTAGCGCTCCTGCGCGCTGTCGACGCGCGTCGCGCGGCCGATGCGGTCGGCCGACACGAGCAGATCCTCGCTCGGCCCGTCGATCAGCCGCTCGATTGCAAGCTCCGTGTCGTCGGAGAGCTTATAGCCGTCCGGATCGAACAGCTTGATGCCGTTGTCGTCGTAGCGGTTGTGCGAGGCGGAGATCATCACCCCGAGATCCGCGCGCAGGCTCCGCGTCAGCATCGCGACGGCGGGCGTCGGCATCGGCCCCAGGAGAAACACGTCCATGCCGACCGACGTGAAGCCGCTCATCAACGCCGCTTCCAGCATATAGCCGGAAAGGCGCGTATCCTTGCCGATCACCACGCGATGGCGATGCGAGCCGTTCTGAAACAGATGCCCCGCCGCCATGCCGACCTTAAGCGCAACCTCCGAGGTCATCGGATGCTTGTTGGCGAGCCCCCGGATTCCGTCCGTTCCAAAATAGCGGCGTGTCATCTGTCCCTCGCGCAAGGCAATTGATAGCGATTTTAGGCCTCTTCCCGGCCCGCGCCAAGGCGCGGCGCAAGAAGTAACCGTTGGAGCCTTGGGATACCCAAAGCCAATTTAAGCTCAATCGGGAGCCTAAACCCGACGGGAGGGCCCACTGTAAACGATGTCGTGTGGCGTCAAGCCAACCGAGCCTCAGACCCGGCCTGCGCCGCCTCCCACACGGCGATGGCCTGGCGCGTCTCCGCCACGTCGTGAACGCGCACGATCTGAACTCCCTGCGCGATGCCGAATAGCGCCGCCGCGATGGAGCCCGGCACGCGGTCTTGCGGCGCCTCCACGTTGCAGATCTGCCCGATCAGCTTTTTCCGGCTGGCACCGAGCAGAAGCGGCACGCCAAGACCGTGGTAAAGACTAAGCGCATTCAGAACCGCCACATTGTGATGAAGATGCTTGCCGAAACCGATTCCCGGATCGGCAATCAGCCGCGACTTGGGGATGCCCGCCGCCACGCACTCGCGAATCCGCCCCTCCAGATAATCGAAAACGTCGAGCACGACATCGCTGTACTGCGGGTCGTCGTTCATCGTCTTGGGGTCGCCCTGGGCGTGCATCAGCATGACGGGAAGCCCGCTCTCCGCCGCCACGTCGAGCGCCTTGGGGTCGTGCGTCAGCGCCGACACGTCGTTGAGAATATCCGCGCCCGCCGCCGCTGCCCGCCGCATCACCTCGGCCTTGCGCGTATCGATGGAGATCAGCTTATCCGTCTTCGCCCTCAAGCCCTCGATAACCGGGATAACGCGCCGAAGTTCGTCGTCGAGCGCAACAGCGTCCGAGCCTGGCCGGGTCGACTCGCCGCCGATGTCGAGAATCTCGGCGCCCTCGTCCGCGAGCTTCAGTCCATGCGCGATCGCCGCCGCCGCCTCATCGTGACGACCGCCGTCCGAGAAGCTGTCGGGCGTCACGTTGACAATGCCCATGATGCGTGGCCGGTCGAGGGGAAGCCCCGCGAGCCGCGGCCGCGGCGAGCGGACCGCCTCTAGAAGATCGGCCGCTGCCAGCGTATTGCGGCCCCAGTCGCGCTCGAACACGTCGCCGAGCCCGATCGTCCGCCGCTGCGTGCCCCGCGCGCTCCGCTCCAGCACTTCGAGCGCCGAAAACGCGAGCCGCCCGCCCGCAAGCGGCAGCCCGCCCCACATCTGGCCGGAACCGTCATCCTGCGCATCGTGTGCGCCAGGCGCGGCACCGAAAATACCGAGCGGGCGGATGTAGATCGAGCGCTGCATCGCGGATGTGAACTCCAAAAGAAAACGGCCGCGCTCAAAGCGCGACCGTTCCCTTTAGCGTCAGCAGGTGGCCCGGATCAACCCTGTGGCTGAGGCTCCATGCCGCCCACACCCGGACCCGGCTCGTCGCGCGGACGCGCACGGCCGGCCGTCGGCACGGCGGACGACTGAGCCCCTTTCGAGGAATCGTCATCGTTGCGCACGATCTTCTCGCCGCGCAGGATCGCCGAAACCTCTTCGCCCGAGATCGTCTCGTAATCGAGCAGAGCCTGCGCCACAGCGTGGAGCTTGTCCACGTTGTCGGTCAGGATCTTGCGTGCCTTGGCCTCGCCCGTCTGCACGAGGTTACGGATTTCCTCGTCGATCAGCTTCGCGGTCTCGTCCGAGATGTTGGTGGTCTGGGTCACGGAATGCCCGAGGAACACCTCCTGCTCGTTGCCGTTGTAGCGCACGCGTCCGAGCTTGTCGGACATGCCCCACTCCATGACCATCGCGCGGCCAAGCTGCGTCGCCATCTGGATGTCGCCGGTTGCGCCGTTGGTCACGTTGTCGGGACCGCCGAGAATGATTTCCGCTTCGCGCCCGCCGAACAGCACCGCCATGCGCGCCTCGCACCACTGGCGCGTGCGGCTGTAGCGGTCGCCTTCCGGCAGGTTCATCGTCACGCCGAGCGCTCGTCCCCGCGGAATGATCGTCACCTTGTGCAGCGGATCGTAGGGAACGGAGAGGCCGACGATGGCGTGGCCCGCCTCGTGATAGGCCGTGTTGCGCCGCTCTTCCTCGCTCATCACCATGGAACGCCGCTCGGCGCCCATCATGACCTTGTCCTTCGCGTCCTCGAACTCGGTCTGCGTCACGAGCCGCTTGTTACGGCGCGCGGCAAGCAGCGCGGCTTCGTTGACGAGGTTCGCGAGATCCGCGCCCGAGAAGCCCGGCGTGCCGCGCGCGATCACCTTGGGATCGACGTCGGGCGCGATCGGGCTCTTCTTCATATGGACTTTAAGGATCTTCTCGCGGCCCGCGACATCCGGGTTCGGCACCACGATCTGCCGGTCGAAACGGCCGGGACGCAGAAGCGCGGGGTCGAGCACGTCGGGCCGGTTGGTGGCCGCGATGATGATGATCCCTTCGTTCGCTTCGAAACCGTCCATCTCGACGAGAAGCTGGTTGAGCGTCTGCTCGCGCTCGTCGTTGCCGCCGCCGAGGCCCGCGCCACGGTGCCGGCCGACGGCGTCGATCTCGTCGATGAAGATGATGCACGGCGCGTTCTTCTTCGCCTGCTCGAACATGTCGCGCACGCGGCTCGCACCGACACCGACGAACATTTCGACGAAGTCGGAACCGGAGATCGTAAAGAACGGCACATTCGCTTCGCCCGCGACCGCGCGAGCGATCAGCGTCTTACCCGTACCCGGAGGACCGACGAGCAGCGCGCCGCGCGGAATGCGCCCGCCGAGCCGCTGGAACTTCTGCGGATCGCGCAGGAACTCGACGATCTCTTCAAGGTCGGACTTCGCTTCGTCCACGCCCGCGACGTCCTCGAACGTCACCCGGCCCTGCCGCTCCGTGAGGAGCTTCGCCCGGCTCTTGCCGAACCCCATCGCGCGGCCCGAGCCCGACTGCATCTGGCGCATGAAGAAGATCCACACCGCGATGAGCAGCAGCATGGGGAACCAGTTGAGAAGAACCGAGAGGATGGATGGCACATCCTCGTCGGACGGGCGCGCCTTGAACTTCACGTCCTTCGTCTTGAGGCGCTCCACCAGTTGAGGGTCGGAGGGCGCATAGCTGGTGAACGGCTGGGCGCTGTCGCGCATCGTGCCGTAGATACGGTTGCCTGCCAGCGTCACGTCCGACACCGTGCCCGCCTCGACCGCGGCCAGGAAGTCGGAGTAGCTGATTTCGGCGCCGCGCCGGGCCTGCTGGGGACTGTTGAACAGATTGAAGAGCGCTGCGAGCAGAACGAACACTGCCACCCAGACCGCAAGCTTCTGAAAATTCGGATTCATCTCTTTTCCCGAAAAGCCGACGCCTGGAGCGGCGCCGGGGGCGATCCGCACCCACGTCAGGGTGTAAGATAGGTGCGCGTCCGGTCTTTGCCAAGTTCATTGGCTGCGGAGGTAACGCCATTCCGCCGCACCAAGTCGTTTGCCGCAAAGGCCTTTTCCGGACGCCCCGTCGCATCACGCAGCGCGATCAAACCCCAGAAACGTAAAGATAAACCGCCCATCCGTCAGCGGCGCGCCGGGAAGCCCCGCGACCGCGAGCAGGCGGTCGTCCCGCCAAACGGACGGCATCGTCGCAGCCGCCCGCGCAGGAGGCCGATCCGTATCGTTCAGCGCATCCCTAAGGGTTGCATAAGCGGCAAGCCCGAGCGGACGTACGGAAACCGGGCGCGCCTCCGCGTCGCCCTCCTCGGGGACGCGGTAGGCGACGCGAAAGCGGCGATCCCAGAGGATCTCCCGGCCCGGCTCCAGCACCGCGTCGGCGAGCGCCTGCCGTCCCGGTTCGCGATAGAGCCGGAGCGTCGTCCATCCTTGCGAGATCATGCAGCCCCCGAGCGTCTGCGCGATTGGCCGCCCCTCCGCCAGCACCTCTTCAAGCGCCTCGATTTGCGAGAGCTGCGCCGGCCGCGCGAACCCTCCGAAGGTATCGAGCAGACGGGCCAGCAGCCGCACCCTGATCTCGGCAGGCTCGGCAATCCAGGCCTGCCGGATCAGCGAAGCGTAACTGCCCCCATGCACGTCGACGAGCCCGGCAAGTTTCTCCTGCGTCAACGCCTCAAGCGCTTGCCGCGCGCGCGCGAGCCGCCGCGCACTGAGCGCAAGCTTGGCGTTGGACAACCCGAGCGCTTCGAGATGCGCTTCCGCCGCCCTGAGCCGCACGCGCTCGAAATCGAGGCGATCGTTGCTCGGATCGTCGAGCCACGTCCCGCCCGCGCGGACCAGGAGGCCCTGCAGCGCTGACTTGGACAACGAAAGCAGCGGCCGCACCAGCACCACCGAACTGTCGGGCATCAGGGGCCGCGCAGGCGACATGCCCGAGAGCCCGTCGAGACCACTGCCGCGTCCGAGCCGCATGATCAGCGTTTCCGCCTGATCGTCGGCCGTATGCCCGGTCACGATAGCCGCCGGCTGCGGTCCAGCTTGCGCATGGGCCGTCAGCAGCGCATAGCGCGCCGCGCGCGCTTCCTCCTGCACGGCGCTTTGGGGCTTCTCGCCGCTCCAGGCCAGCGTAGTATGGCGAAAGCCGAGCGCACGCGCGCGCTCCGCAACCCAATCCGCCTCCCGCACAGACTCGGCCCGCAACCCGTGATCGACCGTCGCGACCTCGATGAGCATATCCGGCGGCACACGTCCCGAGGCGACCCATCGCGAGACCAGCACCATCAGCGCCATACTGTCCGAGCCGCCCGAAACGGCCAGCACCACCCGCCGGAAGGGCGCGAGCGGATGGCCGATAAGCGCATCGAGATCGCGGTCCTGAACCGACCGTTCGTCGACGATGTGGCCCGGGCTTGAGCGCGACGGCGTGCTTGGCCGCAAGAGCGGCTGCCGCGCCGGATCGGAAGGGCGCGGCTCCGTCATGGCCGGGCACCGGAGCGAACGTCCCCGATGTTCCGGCGAGGGGTCACGGGCAACCGATCCTTTGCCGCTCGCTGTCGGCGCGCGCTTTGAGCTGCGGCGGTGCGTTCGGGTATTTGCGCGCAACGCCTCCAAGGCTCGCGCACGCATCCTTTTGCTTGCCGAGCTGCGCAAGCGACATCCCGTGCTTGAGCTGAGCATCGGCGGCCTTGCCGCTCTTGCCGTACGACGAGATGACGAGATCGAACGCTTCGGCCGCGTCGGAGTAGTTGCGCTGCACGTAATGCGCTTCACCCAGCCAGTAGAGCGCAGAGGGCGCCAGCGGATCCTGCGGATGGCTGCGCAGAAAATTGCTGAACCCCGCCTGAGCCGAACCGTAGTCCTGCTGCAAAAGATGCCCGTAAGCGGTTTCGTAAAGCTGCTTCGCGTTTCCGCCACCCGCCGCGCCGCCGCCCATCGGATCGGCCGCCGCAACCTGATCGCCACCGAGCGAGGGCAACGCCTCCGAGCCATAGGTCGTCGGAGCCTGCTGCGCCACGGGCGCCTGCCCGAAACCGGAAGTGGGCGCTTGCCCGAAGCTGGGATCGGCCGCCAACGCGCCGATCGGATCGGCATTCTCGGCCGACGTCACCGTCGTCGATCCAAAACTCCTCGTCTCGATGCCGTCGTGCCCGAACCCGGACGGCGCCACGGCGTCGGAGCGGCGCTGCATCTGGCTCTGGCGCAGTTCGTTGGCAAGCTGCTCGACCTGCGCCGTCAGCGCGCGAATCTGCGTTTCCATACTGTCGAGGCGCGCGCTGTCGCCGACCATCCCGCCACTGGCCTCGGAGCGCACCGGCGCCGCCGCCACGCCGCCCGTGCGCGCCAGCGACTCGAGCGTCCCGATCACCACCTGCAAATCGACGAGTTGGCCTTCGAGCTGCTCCACACGCTGGCGCAAGGCGGACTCACCCCCGCCCTTCGCCTGCGCGCCGCCTTCCGCCTGGGCGAACGCCGCGACCGGCCACGCGAGCGCAAGAACCAGCACGCCAGCCACAACCCGCGAGACGCCGCGCCCGCTTACAGAGCGACCCTCTGGCCGGAACGAACGGTAGGGCAGAAATTGCATGGGCGAGACGCCCTCCTTCACAAGTCGATCTCTTGCACCTTAGAACCCGCAGCGCGCAAACACCACACGGAGGCCCAACGGGTCAGGTCTGTTTCGCCTGCTTTTCCGCGGCTCTTTTCAGGATCCCTCACTGGGATGCAGGAACGTCCGCGGAGTGCGGCGCGCCCTGCCGTGCCTGGCGCGCAGGCGTGTGACCCAAGCGGCGCGGCCCGTCAAGAAGGATCGTGATCGCCCGCCTGTTCTGGGCCATGCACTCGGCCGCCGGACAGTCCGCCACGCGCTCCTCCACACCGCGGCCGAACACGGCGAGCCGGTCTTCCGCCACACCTTCCGCCACGAGTTGATCGCGCACCGCCTGGGCGCGAGCACCGGAAAGCTTCACGAGTTCATCCTCCGACAGCGCCCCGTCGTCGGCATGGCCTTCGACCACGGCGGACAGCGCGGGACGCTGCATGAGGAAACGCGCCTGCGCCCGGATCACGCCCTGCGCGCGCATTCCGAGTTCCGCGCTTCCGGAGCTGAAGAAAACGCGGTCGCCCGCATCGGCCAGAAACGCCTCATCGACAACACGCGAAACGCGTGCTTCGAGCAGCACCGAGCGCGGCACTGCGGGCGGCTGAGAAAAGGACGTGGACGCCGCCTCGGCCTCTTGCGCGGCGCCCCACGGCAACGTCTCGGCATCCGGGCCCGCCGTCACATTGACGTCGCTCCCTCCGCTCGTCGCCTTCTCGCTGTAAATCCGGCCCAGATGCTGCCGCGCCTCGGAGGCCAGCTTGCTGTTGGGCGCATCTCCGATCAGTGCCTCGAACAGGCGCTGCGCCTCGGCGGTCTTGCCGCCGTCCAGCGCTTTCTTCGCCTCGTCGAAGCGGCTCTGCGCGGAATCAGCGGGCGAAACGCTTCTCCAACTCCGGAAAAACCAACGCCCGCTTCCTTCGTCCGCATTTCCGCGCCGCGTATCGGAAAGCCCGTCAGGCGGCTCGACAATGGAAAAACCGCGATGCCCGCTGCCCGGCGCGCCGAGACCGAACGCGCTCGATGCCTTGTCGTCCGGCGCGAGTCCGAGTTCCTGCGCCGACGCGGCACCCTGCACGAGTCCACAGCCGATCGTCACCACACTCGCCAACACGAGGCATCGCGAAATCGGCGTCACCGCAGCAACCCTGAAGGTCGAAGCATTGCCCGCAGTCATAGAACCCCGAAAATCAAGTTAATCCCGACACACTGAAAAAAATTTCTGCGCTCCCAATGAGGCCAAACTTTGCTTCGCCATCCCGCTGCCGCCCCAAAGAAAATCCGGCGTGCGCACCGGCAACAGCCGGCCTGGGCCCAAATCGACACAAAAGTGAGTCGGCACCAAAGAGAGCGCGGATACAAAAAAACCGGCCCCAAACAGGAGCCGGCTTTCATGAACCGGATGCGGCAAGCTTCGGCGAAGCCGCGCCCTACGATGCGACGCGCGTATTGAGCACGGTCTGAGCGCGGCGGTTCTGCGACCAGCACGAAATATCGTTACACACCGCGACGGGCCGCTCCTTGCCGTAGGAGATCGTGCGCACGCGATTGGCCTGCACGCCATTCTGCGCCAGGTAGTTGCGCACCGAAGCCGCACGCCGCGCACCGAGTGCGATGTTATATTCCCGCGTGCCGCGCTCGTCGGCATGGCCTTCGACGGTGATGGTGTACTGCGGATACTGCGCGAGCCACCGCGACTGCTTTTGCAGCGTGGCCTGTGCCTCGGGCGTCAGATCCGAGCTGTCGGACGAGAAGTAGACGAGATCGCCGACGTTGACGCTGAAATCGCGCTGCGTACCCGGCGTCACCGGCCCCGGCCGTCCGGTCCGAGCTGGGCCGAAGGATCGTTTTGGTTGTTGGCGCAGCCGCCCGCTACGGCCGCGAACACGACGAGCACAGCACCTGCAATGTGCGAGGCTCGCAAAACCAGCGCCATGAAATCATCCTTTCATCGGCTCGACGGCGACCTTCGCTGCGCCGGAACCCTGATAATCCCCGTGAATGCCCCGGATATCCGAGGCATCGTACGAAAATGTGGCCACCCGCCTGTACCTACCGAAAACTCCGATCGATCACTCCCATGAGGCGAACGACGGGACGACGCGAAAGCACATGTGAGCTTAGAGAACATCGACACGAGAGAAACGTTCGGCAATTCGCACCGTTTTCCCTGAATTTCTCGCCGGTCCTCCGCTGCCGCTGAGTCGGATCGCGGTGCGGGCCACCGGATACGCTCGATGCTCTAACCGCTGACGATCGAGCACCTGCAAGCAAAATGAGTGATCCACATCAGGCCAGCAAGCCGCGATTGGACGCGGAACCGATTCCCCTGGGGAAAGCGGCAAAGTGGCCGCACATCGAGCCTCGGACATGGAACCGCCGCAGCAAAGCGAACGATTCCCAAAATAAGAAAAGCTGCCGCAGCCGAAGCTACGACAGCTTTAAATCCTAAGCAGGGTCGGACTCAGCATCCAACCCGACTTTGAATTCTTTAGCGGACTTCCGTCACTGCCGGAGCGTCAACGCCGAGCTTCAGAGGCACAGCCTCTTCACGACGGCAAGCGCCGAGGGCAACAGCCACAACGGCAGCAGTGAGAACGATAGCGCCCTTCATAGTAGTATCTCCTGTGTGTGTCCCAATAGTCGTTTCGGACGTTAGCGAGCCACTTCCGTGGCAGTCGGAACCTCAGCGCCGAGCTTCAACGGCACTGCTTCCTCACGACGGCACGCACCGAGCGCAACAGCGACAACGGCAGCCGACATAACAATCAGCCCCTTCACACCCTGCATGGTTTATCTCCTGATGCTTTCGGCAACGAGCCGAATATTTGGGTACTGGCCCAGCATGATTTGTTCAAGAACAGAGGGATGAGCGACACTGTTTTCCACCCCTGTTGATGCGAAAATGCCACGCCGATCATTGGGCTTCGCAAAGCAATATCCGCCCTTCAGGGGGAACAGATAACCCTCTGAATCGAAAAGCCAATTCTCAACGCCGCATTACATGCGCGCCGACACGAAACAATAACAATGCCTGGTTAATTGGCCGTTAAACTCTGGCTCAATTCAGGAGCGATGACCAAGCCGGATCCGACGCGAATGAAGGCGTCTTCACGACTCGCTCGTTATACCCCGTGAGATCGACCGAATAGATTCGCGGACCGGCCCCGTCGCCCCGCCCTTCACGGAAGAACATGAGCACGCGGCCGTTGGGCGCCCAGGTCGGCCCTTCGTTATGGTACCCCTCGGTCAGAATACGCTCGCCCGACCCGTCGGGCCGCATCACGCCGATCAGGAATCGGCCCGCAAGCAGCTTCGTGAAGGCGATATAGTCGCCGCGCGGAGACCAGACCGGCGTCGAATAGCGCCCCTGCCCCATGCTGATGCGGCGCGCGTTCGAGCCGTCGGAATTCATCACGTAGATCTGCTGCGTCCCCTCGCGATCCGATTCGAACACGATCTGCCGCCCGTCGGGCGCGTAGGACGGGCTCGTATCCAGCGAACCGGCCCCCGTGAGCTGGCGCGGCTGGCGGCTCCTCAAATCCATTTCGAAAATGTTGGAATCGCTTCCGCTCTGCAGGCTCATCACCACGCGCTGCCCGTCGGGTGAAAACCGCGGCGCGAATGTCATCCCCGGAAACTCGCCCACCATCTCGCGCTTTCCGGTTTCGAGGTTCATGAGAAAGACCTGCGGCTGGTCCTTGGTGTAGGCCATGAACGCAATCTCGTTCGCCGCCGGATTGAAGCGCGGCGTCAGCACCAGCTCCTGCCCCTGCGTAAGCAGGCGCACGTTCTCGCCGTCCTGATCCATGATCGCGAGCCGCTTGACGCGCTTCTCGCGCGAGCCCGTCTCGTCGACGAACACGACACGTGTGTCGAAGTAGCCGACTTCGCCCGTCAACCGCTCGTAGACCTGGTCGGCCACGAGATGCGCGAGCCGCCGCCAGTTCTGTCCGCCGACCGTGAACCGCTGCCCGGCGAGCTGCTTGCCGGTCGCGACATCCCACAGCCGGAATTCGGCGCTGAGACGGCCATCGTCACCACGCGTGACGCGGCCCACCGTGAGCGCTTCCGCGCCGATCTGCCGCCAATCCGGAAAGCGCGGCAACGCATTGACATCACGAATATTTTCAAGGAACGAGGCCTGATCCAGCGGCTGGAACAGGCCCGTCCGTTCGAGGTCGGCCATCACCACGTGCGCCACATCCGCGGCAAGCCCCGGATCGTCGCCGACGAACGTCGGAATGGCAATCGGGATCGGCGCAACGGTACCCTGCCGCTGCGTGCCGCGAAGGCCGCCCTCGGCCGAGAAGCCGTCCGCGCCGTACTGCCCGCCGCCGCCATCCATGCCGCCCTGCGGCGGCGGCCCCGGCGGCCCCTGAAAATCGCCCTGCGGAGGCGGGGGCACGTCGAACCCGCCTTGCCGAAGCTGCTGCTCGAAGCTCCCGCCACCGCCCGCTCCGGCCGGCGGACGATAGGCATCGTCCACTTGAGCGACCGCCGCGAACGGAACGAGAAGCACCATCAGCGCGAACGCGGCCATGAGCGGAACGACAAACGCCGAAAACGACGCGCGAAGATCGGCCAGGCCGCGGAAGGGGGAACGGAGGTCGGTCATGGTCCTCATCTTCGGTTGGTTTGTGGCCTTATCACGCAAAACGCGACGCAAGCCTTACATCATCTCGCGCGGATCGAAATCCCACGTCAGCGAACGCCACGCCCAATATCTGTCGGGCGGAAGCTGGAATGGCGAACACATGCGCACGGCCCGGATAGCTGCCTCCGCCGCGATCTGGAACACCATACCTTGCCGCGGCGCCTCCACCATCGGCTCCCCGTCGAGCGAGCCGTCCTGCCTGAGCCGCCAGCGCAGCGTCACAACCGTCGTCTCGATGCCGCCGCCACCGCCCGGAAGCTTCCAGCAACTCCTGAGCTGCGCGCTGATCTGCGCGCGCAAGAGATCCTGCTCGCGCACCGAAAGCACCGGCGCGTCTCCCATCTGCGCGCCCGCCGTCGGCCCCGAGTAGTCCGTCGGATTCATCGGGTCCGTCGCGTAGTTGGAAGCCCCCTGGCGCGTCGGGTCCTTATCGAGCAACGCGGCGAGCCGGTCGGCCTGTTGCTGCTTTTTCTTCTTCTCGGCTTCCTTGCGCTTCTGCTCCGCCTGCTTTTTCTTCTGCGCGTCGGCCTTTTTCTTCGCGTCCGCCTTCTTCTTGGCGTCGGCAGCGGCCTTCTTCTTCGCCTCTTCTGCCGCTTTTTGCTTCGCTTCTTCCGCAGCCTTTATCTTGGCTTCCTCGGCCAGCCGTTCGGTCTCAGCCTTTTCGGCCGCGGCCTTCTCGTCGGCGGCTTTCTTGGCGAGTTCCTCGGGCGTGGGTCCTGGGGGCGGCAACTCCGCAAGCTTCTCCGCAATCGGGTCGGCCTGAGGCTCCGGCGGCGGAGGCGGCGGCTCGACTTTCGTCTCTTTCGGCGCGGGCTCGGGTTCGGGAGCGGGCTCGGGCGCGATAATCGGCTTCGAATCCGCCTGCACCTTGCTCTGATCGTCCGGCTTGGCGTCTTCGTTTTTCTTGGCTTCGAGCTCGGTCGAGGTCTCGCTGCCCTTCTTGAGCGCGAGGAACTCCGACGGCGTAACCAGCGCCACCATGATCGGCTCTGGCTCCGGCGCCTTCAACGGCTCGGTCCACAACATGGCGAGGAGCGCCCACGCCATGAAGCTGCCGTGCAGGAATACCGAAAGCGTCAGTCCGAGCCGCACCGGCAAACCCCATTCCGGTTCATGGAGACCTGAAATCCTGCACGCGGCGAAGCGTGGCAAGCATTCGGCAACCCTGCGGCGGTGTGCATGTCAGCACGGCTCCCCCGCATCGCCCTCATCGCTCGCCTCGTCTCGATCATGCCGTTGTCCTCGCCCGGAATCGCCTCTCCGGGCGATCGAACCCTGACGGGCCTCATTGCGCGGTCGGGCTCGCCCCGTCCTCCAATTCCGTCACCAGCGACACCTTCTTGAACCCGCCGGCGCTGATTCGGCCCATCACACGCATCACCGTGCCGTAATTGATGCCCTGATCGCCACGCACGAAAATCTGCTCGTCCACACCGTTCTTCGCGATGGCCTTGAGCTTCTCGGGCAATTCGTCGAGCGGCACCGCCGTCTCGCCGATGAAAACGTCGCCGTTCGCCGAAACCGAGATCGTGAGTGGTTCGCTGGCCGCCGTTTCGAGTTGTTTGCCCTGAGACTGCGGCAGCTCGATGGGCACGCCGACGGTCAAAAGCGGCGCCGCCACCATGAAGATGATGAGCAGCACCAGCATGACGTCCACGAACGGCGTGACGTTGATTTCGCTCATCGGCGCGGCGCGGCGGCGCCGTCCTCTGCGCCGTCCCCCGCCCCCGCCGCCGGTATTGAGACTTGCCCCCATCGACCCCGTCAGCTCCTCACGTCGATCTGACGCGAGACGATCGCGGCGAACTCATCCGCAAACGCTTCGAGCCGCTGGCTGATCTGGGCCGAATCGGCCTGAAATTTGTTGTAGAAAACCACCGCCGGGATGGCGGCCATGAGGCCGAGCGCGGTCGCGAACAGCGCTTCTGCGATACCCGGCGCCACCACGGCAAGGTTCGTATTCTTCGACACCGCGATGGCTTGGAACGCCGTCATGATCCCCCATACGGTGCCGAACAGGCCGACGAACGGCGCCGTCGAGCCCACGGTTGCAAGGAACAGCAGCCGCCGGTCCAGCCGTTCCATCTCACGGCTGATGGTGACGTCCATCACCTTCTCGACGCGAAGCTGAATGCCGCCCAGCGCCCGGATATTGCCTTCCACGGAACGCTTCCATTCACGCATCGCCGCGACGAATAAGGCCGCCATCGTGATCGTGTGCCCGCGGGAAAGCCCGTTGTAGAGTTCGTCCAGCGATTGGCCGGACCAGAACGTCTGCTCGAAGCGGTCGGCTTCGATGCGTGCGCGGCGAAACGCGAACAGCTTTTCGATGATGATCGCCCACGACCAGATGGACGCGAGCAACAGCCCGGCCATAACGGCCTGGACCATGGGCGACGCCATGAGGAAGAGTTCGATGAAGGATACGCCATGCGCACTGGGCGCAAGAGCTTGTTGCGTGACGTCTTCCGGATTCATGTCGTCAACCGTCTTTAGAGGCTCGGACCGTGGTCGTCCCGGGCGGCATAGCCCGACACGTAACCCCCCGTTCCCATATGTGAGCGGGCGGCCACGTGCCTCGTAAAGATGTTGGTGCCCGATTCGGCAAGCGGCTCGATCGCGGATTGAACGTGCACTGGCACGTACGCGCCATCAAGGCCCTTGTTGCCGCGCAATATGACAAAACAAGGGCCGGGAGCGGCGCCTCTCGCGCCCTTTAGACGAAGCGGAGAACAAATCCCCCACACTACCGTCCCGTCATCTCCAACAGCCCGCGCCACGTCCCCGTCGCGCCGTCGTAGGCTTGGATCTCGCCTTCCGTCATGTCGTACAGCCAGCCGTGAACACCGACACGCCCTTCGCGCACGCCCGTCGCCACGATCTCGTAGCTCATGAGGTTGTCGAGTTGGAACTGGATGTGCGCGCGTACCGTCGCGAGCGCGCGGTCTTCCTCGGCCACGCCAGCCGCCGCGATCAGCCGGTGCGCAGGCCGCGTGTACTCCACCCAGCGACCGAGATGCGCCTCCTGCTGCGGCGGGATCGGCTCTGACAGCGCCTGGATGCCTCCGCATCCGGTGTGTCCGCACACCACGATGTCGTCGATGCCGAGATGGCCGACCGCATACTCGATGGCCGCCCCGACGGTATCGTCGCCTGCCCACGCGGGCGGCACGCAGTTGGCGATATTGCGCACTTCGAACAGCTCGCCCGGATCGGCCTGCGTGATCTGCGACGGCACCACCCGGCTGTCCGAACACCCGATCCAGAGCAGCCGTGGCTTTTGCCGCGCGACGGCAAGGCTTTTGAAGAACGTCCGGTCACGCTCGAATTCGAGCCGGAACCGCTCGTAACCTTCGATGGCATCCCGAATATCCGGATCGAGCCCATCGCGATCGTTCGTCATGGCATCCCCCAAGTGATCGTTTCCGTCCCCTGGGCCGCATCATTCCCGCATGGCGATGACTTGTCTATGCGCGTCAAGCAGACAGGGCCGCTCGCTCAGCCGTTCCCGGCTCCCGGCCCCAGCACCTTGGCCGTGTCCGCCCCGCCGAACGCCCCGCGGATCGCGGTCGAGAGCCGGAGCGGCTTACCGGATACTGCAACCAGCACCACCGTGACCTCGGCTTCGAACACGCGCCGTCCGTCGGGCCCGATCACCGTCTGGATCAGCGTCACGCTCGCCCCGCCGAGTTCCTTCACGCGCGTCTCGACGACGAGAACGTCATCCATGCGCGTCGGCCGGACAAAATCGCAGGTCATCCGCCGGACGACGAACGCCGCAGGTTCCACGCTCGCCGAACCGTCGATGAGGCGGCGCGCATCCGTGCCGAGCAGACGCAGAAAGTCCGTCCGTCCTCGCTCGCACCAGCGGATGTAGGAGGCGTGATAGGCAATGCCGCCCGCATCCGTATCCTCGAAATAGACGCGGACCGGCAGCACGTGCCAGCGACCCATCTCGTCGTCGACGAGACGGCCCGCAAGATCGGGCCAGGATTGCGCAGTCGTTGGGGCTTTGTCGCTCATGCCGTTTTGAAAGCCGATTACGCCCGCTTTGTCATCAGCCAATCGCGGGCCCGGAGCCAAGTTCGATCAGGACGATCTCGGGCGGCACGCCGAAGCGGATCGGCAGAGACGAGCATCCAAGCCCGCCCGACACCACAAGATGGCGTCCCTCCTCCACGATATGTCCCTGCAAATAACGCTGGCCGAACCGCGAGGGCACGATGGGCGCATACCCCGCGAACCGCACCTGCCCGCCATGCGTATGCCCGGCAACCGTCAGCGCAACGCGATCCGGAACCTCCGGAAAGATGTCGGGCTCGTGCACCATCAGCACCACCGGCGCGTCGTCTGTGATCTTGGCAAGCGTCCCCGGCAGATCGTCGACACCCTCATAGGCATGAACGCCGCCGACCTTTTTCTTGCGGTCTCTCGGCCAGAACGCCCACTGGTCACCAAGACCCGCGAGCCAGAACGGTTGTCCGTTCTTCTCGAAACGAATGGCATCGTTCTCGTAAACCGGAATTCCGGCGTCCTCCAGCGCGACACCGACAGGAGTGGGCCCCCGTCGTGTCATTTGGATTTCGCGCTTTTCCCACCAGTCGTGGTTGCCCAAAACGGCGTGGGTGCCGAACGGGGCTTTGAGGCCAGCGAGCACCCGCGCCCAGTCCTTGTGTGGAATAGGGCGGCCCAGACGCGGCCCCGCCACGAAATCTCCGAGCAGGAGAACCGCGTCGGCATTGAGCGCATTCGCGCGCTCGACGACGCCCTCCAGCCGGTCAAGGCTGAACCACGGATCGCAGATATGGAAATCGGTCAGCACAGCGAGCTTGAGCGCGAACCCTTGCGGCCACGCAGAGGGCGAGATGGCATAGCGGCTCACGCCGAGGCGGAACGGCTCCGCCAATGCGTAACCTCCCAAGCTCATGGACCCGACGCCGGTGACAACCAGCCCTTTGATGACCTGTCGACGAGAAAACACGCGAGCTCCTTGGCAGCCACGAATTATGCGGAGAGTTTGCTAACGGTGCGTCAAGAAATTCGGAACGAGCCCAAACGCCCGCGCCTGTCGTTGGCGCAAACCGGGCCACCGCTCACGATCCTACTCCTCACCCTCTTCGAAAATCGGCAACTCTGGCGTTGCCGCCCGCGCGGGCCCCGAAAGCCCGAGGTGCCGATATGTCTTCAGCGTCGCCACGCGCCCGCGCGGCGTACGCCCGATGAAACCCTGCTGCAACAGAAACGGCTCGACGATCTCTTCGAGCGCATCCCGCGGCTCGGACAGCGCGGCCGCCAGCGTCTCGATGCCGACGGGGCCGCCCTCGTAGTTGTGCACGATGCACGCGAGATAGCGGTGATCGAGCGAATCGAGCCCGGCCTGATCGACTTCGAGCGCACTCAGCGCCTTATCCGCCACACGTGCATCGATGATGGGCGCGCCCGCGACCGCCGCGAAATCCCGCACGCGCCGAAGCAGACGGCCCGCGATCCTGGGCGTACCCCGCGCGCGCCGCGCGATCTCGACCGCACCGTCCGGCGAAATCGCAGCGCCCAGCACGCGCGCGCCTCGCGTGATCACGCTCTCCAGTTCCTCGACCGTGTAGAAGTTGAGCCGCACCGGAATGCCGAAGCGGTCGCGTAGCGGCGTCGTCAGCAGACCGAGCCGCGTCGTCGCACCGACCAGCGTAAACTTCGCAAGATCGATCCGGACCGACCGCGCGCTCGGCCCCTCGCCGATGATGAGATCGAGTTGGAAGTCTTCGAGTGCGGGATAAAGGATTTCCTCCACCGCCGGCGTCAGGCGATGGATCTCGTCGATGAACAGCACATCGCGCTCTTCGAGATTGGTGAGCAGAGCCGCAAGATCGCCCGCTTTCGAAATCACGGGGCCCGACGTCGCGCGGAACCCGACGCCAAGCTCCTTAGCGACGATTTGCGCAAGCGTCGTCTTGCCGAGCCCTGGCGGGCCGGCGAACAGCACGTGGTCGAGCGCGTCGCCCCGCGACTTGGCGGCCTCGATGAACACGCGCAGGTTCGCGCGCGCCTGCTCCTGGCCCACGAATTCGGTGAGCGAACGCGGCCGGATCGACGTCTCGTAGACGTCCGCCTCGCGTTTCGCTCCGCTGATGAGGCGGTCGGTCATGTTTTGTTCGTGGCGCTATTCGTCACCTTCGTCAAGCGCGGCACCGCAACACCGGGCGCACTCTCTGCCGGGGCACTCCGCCCCTCCCTTAAAACGGAATGATCTGGTATCTATATGGTTTGACGTAGCTCCGTTTGAGATAGAAGCGCCGTGGCCAGACCGCAAAAATCCCGCACAGGTTTTCTCGTCGCAGGACCGTAGCCCTGGTTCGGCAAGCCCTTTGGCCGGCCGAGCCAGGGTTAAGCCTTTCACATCCTCAAAACCCGAATTCGTTCGTCCCGGCCGCCATGCGCACCGGGCCACCGGAGCTTGCGATGTCATCGATCCAAAACCACATTACCGCAAAAGATTCCGCCTACCTGCAGTCGCTTTTGAACTCCAAGGACCAGGACGAGGATTATCTCGCCCTCCTGCGGGGGAAGCTCGAAAACGCCAATCTGCTCCTCGACCACACCGTCGACCGCCGTGTCGCGACCATCGACAGCCGCGTCGAGATCAGCATCGGCGGCGGCTTCACCGAGGAGCGCATCCTGACCCGCGACGAGAAGGCATCGAACCCCGGCAACGCACTTCCCATCACGACGCCTCGCGGCCTCGCGCTGCTGGGCCTGAAGGAGGGTGACGTGTTTCCGCTGCGCAAGCCGAACGGGATCATCGAGCCGATCAAGCTGATCAAGGTTGTCTATCAGCCCGAAGCCGCGAAGCGCGGCGAGGAAGCGGGTGCCGTCGTCCAGTTCCAGCCGCACTGGAAAAAGTCGCTGGGCACCGACGCGGACATGGCGTCCGACAACGACGATCCCGGCCCCGGCGCCGCCTGATCCGGCCATCGACAGACAAACGCGCCCGGGATGCAAACATCCCGGGCGCGTCTTTCGCCGTCAAGTCCGGCTACGGGACCGGCAAACGAGCCGGCCGAACAGAAGCGCGATCAGCGGCGGCACGGCAGCCAGCGCACCGAAGAACAACGCGTGCCTGAGCGTGGCAGCGTTCAGCGCTTCGATGGTGCCAGGATCGTTGGCGGAAATGTCGAGCGGCACGTAGGGCGCGTTCATGAACCCGTAATAGGCCACAAGGCCCGTCCAGATCAGCGACAGCACGAGCCACACGGGAAACGAGAACAGCTTGCACATCGGATCAATCCCGTTGAACTTGAACGTTGGTACACCGCCCGGCGAGGTTTTGATAATGAATGCTTTTCAAGCCCGCTTCGAATTCCTGACGCGCGGCTGTGGCCGGTTCGTAATCGTAGATCGAGATCGTAATCGGCTCCTGGTGAAACCCGGCAGCCGTATTATCGACGACCCTGATCTCTGAACTCAATTGCGAAGGATGGACCGAACCGTCGAACGCCCACTCCGGGAACGGCGGCTGCTTCGCATCCACTGAGCGTTCCGATCCATTCAGCTCGATGAGATAGAGCTGCCGGAAATGAAGGCGCTCTTCGCGGTCGACGTTGAACAGGAATTCCACCCGCGGCTCCTTCCCCGACAAGCGAAAGAAAACGCAATAAAGCTGGGGTTTGGTTGCGACGATTTCCGGCGCGGACGCGGTCTCGCGTTTTTCTCCGCCGTCAAAGAGCAGGGCGTAGCCCGCCACGATCGACACAGCCAGCAGTCCGACAGCCACGACAACAGCAGACGTGCGCAAAACAGCCCCCGCGATAAAAAGAGGAATTCAGTTTGCCGTAAGGTTAGCCGCAGGGGTTCCCTTTGCAAGGCTTCCGAAACGCGCCCGTCGCGTTCGCCCGCGGCGACAAGACTACCGCGCCAGTTCCTTCAAGCCGCGCCGGATCAGCTTCGCCGTGTCGGCTTCCACCCCAAGCTCCGTCACCGCCGCGGCCACCGCGGCGGACGCCTGCGCCGGATTGTAACCGAGATTGGTGAGGGCCGAGATGGCCTCCGCCGCCGCCTGCCCCTCGACCGGCACGTCGGATGCACCTGCGCTCGGCCCCGTCTGCGGCACGTTGAGCCCCGCAACCGACAGTGCCGGCGCCTTGTCCTTGAGCTCCGTCACGATCCGCTGCGCGAGCTTCTTGCCGACGCCCGGCGCCTGCTCCACCGCCGCGAAATTCCCGAGCGCCACCGCGTTCGCAAGCTCCTGCGTGCTCATCACGCCAAGCACGCCCAGCGCCACCTTGGAGCCCACGCCCTGCACGTTCTGGAGCGTGCGGAACCAGCTCCGCTCGACTTCGCTCTTGAAGCCGAACAGCCGGATCGCATCCTCGCGCACGTGCGTATCGATGGTCAGCACCACCTCCTCGCCGAGCTTGAGATTGCGCAGCGTGCGCGTCGAAAGCTGCACCTCGTAGCCGACCCCGCCCACATCGATGATGGCGTGCGCTTCGCCGATGGCGTCCACCTTGCCCCTGAGCTGGCCGATCATCCGCGCGCCTCCACTTTCGCGATCCGTTTGGCGAGCGACGCCGCGCCGCGATGGTTCGCGTGGCAGATCGCAATCGCGAGCGCATCCGCTTCGTCCGCGCTGTCGAAGCGCGCTTTCGGTAACAGGAAGCCGATCATCGCCTGCACCTGCCGCTTCTCGGCATGCCCGGTGCCGACGACAGCTTTCTTGATCAGGTTCGGCGCATATTCAGCAATCGCGAGCCCGCGCATGGCGGGCGCGAGCAGCGCCATGCCGCGCGCCTGCCCGAGCTTCAGCGTCGCGCGCGCGTTCTCGTTCACGAACGTCTCTTCGACGGCCGCTTCCCGCGCGCCCGATGCCGCGATGACGCTCGTCAGCCCCTCGAACAATTCGCGCAGCCGGTAGGCGAGATCCTCGTCCGAAGTCGACGTGACGAGCCCCGACGAGACATAGCTCAGCCGGACGCCATCCGTTTCGATGACGCCCCAGCCGGTGCGCCGAAGCCCCGGGTCGATGCCGATGATTCTGATTTGTGCCTGCCCCCGCATAGCCACGCCATATCACGGCCGCGACTGATTCGTCGTCGCGGCCGTGCGCGCGCCTTCGCCCAATGCGTTAAATGCGGACCGCTGCGTGCTTGCGTAGCCTCAGCGCGAAGCCGATCAACAGCCCGCCGAAAATGATCGCGAACGAGCCGATCACGAGCACCATGGCGAGCGCGCCCGCGCCCGGCCATGCGACGAGCAAGCCGCCGAAGACCACGGAAAGAACGCCGCTCGCGACAAGCCACCATTCGCCCTCGATCTCATGCCGGAGCTTGATCGCGCCGTATATCTGCAGAATACCCGTCACGACCGCCCACGCAGCAATGAACATCAGCAGCACAAGGCCGGTGATCTGCGGATAGAAAATTGTAAGAACGCCGACGCCGATGCCCATCACGCCGACAAGCGCCAGCCACCATCGGGGCGTTGGCGTCCCGCCGCGCACGGCTGCGATCAGCGACAGCGCACCGTCCGCGAACGCAAACCCGGCATAGAGCAAAATCAGCGTGAGCAGCGTAATGCCCGGCCAGATGAAGGCCAGCACACCGAACAGAATGGCCAGCACGCCGCGCAGCATGATGACCCACCAGTTTCTGGCAAGCGCATCGAGCATGGGACGCATCCGAACGGCGCCCGGCGGATAGGTCGTGGGTGAAGCCTGCATGACCAAACTCCTGGTTGGTCGAAAAAAGCCAATCCCCCACTGGACCAATCTATACCGCAAGCTCGCACCTCACCAGGGCCGCCGAGCATGCGGTCAACAATCCCTGAACGGTTCACGTTAACAAAAACACAGGACAGAGGTTCCGGCACCCTATCGGCTCGTCCGTGATAGGCTCATTCTCCGAAGGTTCGCTTCGCAACACCTCATCGGGAGGTCGCCATGTCCGTTACCCTGGATCACATCGTCGTTTGGATCATCGTAGGGCTCATCGCCGGCAGCCTCGCAGGGCTCGTCGCCAAGGGCGAAAAGCGCGGCTTCGGCCTCTGGAAGAATCTGGGCCTTGGGCTCGCCGGCGCGCTTGTGGGCGGTCTCCTGTTCCGGTTGCTCAACCTGCTGCCCGGCCTCGAACGCGTAACGATCTCGCTCAGGGATGTCGTCGCCGCCTTCGCGGGATCGCTCCTCGTGTTGCTCATCCTCTGGTGGCGGGGAAAATCCACACCCACCTCGCCCTGATCCTGTTGACCGCCGTCCCGTCTCGCATCATCCCTTCGCGAGGGCCGTGATCCGACGCGCCCGGAGGCGACGTTCGGAGAGCATATGGTCATGCCAACAGAGCTCGGCACAGGCGAATGGACGATGATCTGGGGCGCGGGCGTCATGCTCGTCGCGCTCTTCGTTTTGTGGCGCGTCTCGCGCTACGATCTCGTCGGCGCCGCCTGGGACAGCGCCTGGCATGTCGCGAGAGGCAAGCGTTCGACCGAAAGCCCGACAGCCCTCGAAGAAAAATATCGCGACATCGCGGGGCAAGCCTCCGTCACGGGCAAGGCGCGCCGCGCCGCGGGCACCGTCATCGGCCACTTCATCGCGAAGGTCCTGAGCGTCGTCGCAACCGTCGCACTCCTGATCGGCCTCGCCCTCATCGGCCTCGGCTGGTACTGGCTGTAAAAGAAACACCCCTCTCTCCCGGTGGAGAAAGGGGCGTTTCAAAAGCCGAGGGATCGTTTCCGCTTAGAGCAGCTTGCCCATCGCAACGGCCGTATCCGACATGCGGTTCGAGAAGCCCCACTCGTTGTCGTACCACGCGAGCACGCGCACCAGCGTGCCATCCAGCACCTTGGTCTGATCGAGGTGGAAGATCGACGAGCGCGGATCGTGGTTGAAGTCGATCGACACGTTCGGCTGATCCGTCACGCCCAGCACGCCCTTGAGGTGCTGAGACGCCGCCGCCTTGATCGCCGCGTTGATTTCGTCCTTGCTGGTCTCGTTCTTGGCCACGAACTTGAAGTCCACCACCGACACGTTCGGCGTCGGCACGCGGATCGAGGTGCCGTCGAGGCGGCCGTTGAGCTCCGGCAGCACGAGGCCTACGGCCTTCGCGGCCCCCGTCGTCGTCGGGATCATGGCGAGCGCGGCAGCACGCGCGCGGTAGAGATCCTTGTGCAGCGTATCGAGCGTCGGCTGATCGCCCGTGTAGCTGTGGATCGTCGTCATGAAGCCGCGCTCGATGCCGACGAAATCGTTGAGCACCTTGGCCACCGGCGCGAGACAGTTCGTCGTGCACGACGCGTTCGAGACCACGAGGTGGTCCTTCGTGAGCTTGTCGTGGTTCACGCCGTAAACGACGGTCAGATCCGCTCCGTCCGCAGGCGCCGAAACGAGTACGCGCTTGGCGCCGGCCGTGAGATGGGCGGACGCCTTCTCCTTGCTCGCGAAAATGCCGGTGCACTCGAACGCGATGTCGACGCCGAGTTCCTTATGCGGAAGCTCCGCCGGGTTCTTCACCGCCGTGACCTTGATGGGGCCACGGCCGAGATCGAGCGAATCGCCCTTGACCGTCACTTCGCCGGGAAACCGCCCGTGCACGCTGTCGAAGCGCAAGAGATGCGCATTGGTCTCGACGGGACCGAGGTCGTTGATCGCCACCACCTCGACGTCGGTGCGGCCCGACTCGTAGATCGCGCGCAAGACATTGCGGCCGATGCGGCCAAATCCATTGATCGCGACCTTGATAGCCATAAGGGATCCTCCAATCGGGGTGTGTTCGTCTCGGGCGGCTGGAAAAGAGGGCCGAAGCGCCTGAAAAGCCGCCGGGCGGGCGCCATTAAGTTGGCGCGCCCCCGCCCTGTCAATGCTGCGCGCCGCCACACGGGGTTTTCCGCCCTAAAGTAGGACCTCGCTAACGCTCCGGCAGGGTCGTTTCTTGCACCGCCTGATTGGATTTCCTATGGTGAGGCGGGCCCGAGGGGACCCGGCCAAAACTGGCCGCATTGAGGGAGTTAGGCGGGGAAGATCATGGCTCCACGAGCGAAGGAGAAGGTGAAGCGCGCAACAAGCCGCACCCGCTCCAAGACACCTGCCGCCTCCAAGGCGCCGGCAGCACCAAAGATTGCAGCACCGAAGGCGGCCGCGGCATCCAAGCGGGCGGATACGGGCGCCCCCCTGCGCGCCTCGAAACACGGATCAAATCGCTGGAGCAGGAACGCGACCGCCTCAAATCGGATCTTGAGGCCGCACACATGCGCATTGCCGCTCTCGAAGAAAGCCGCAGCGCCGTCGCCAACCGTATCGATTGGGTGATCGAGCGCCTCGGCGGCGTCGTCGAGCGTGGCGACTGATCCTCTCGCTTTTTCCCGAGGCTGCGCTTACATAGCTAGTGCTGCGGGGTTCGTCAGGAACACATGAATCTCCAGGGCCTATAAGATCTGCCTGGGAGCTGTCCCTGGCCGGGGCCGTGGCCCCGGACATATGGCGCCCACCTTACATTTGTAGGGACCCGGCGAGATCAACCGTTCCAACGGCCACCGCGGCACTTTGCTTCTTTGCCAGCCCACATGCCCGAAACGCCCTATTCCCGAAACGATCGCGCCTTGACTGATCTCACGCCATCCCCGTCCGTCGACGAGCTCAAGAAGGATCTGCGCCGCCGCGCCAAGGCCGTGCGCAGCGAAGCCTTTGCGAAAGCGGGCGCAGCCACCGCCGAGACCATCGCAGGGCACGGCATCGCTTTTGCCGGGCGGAACGCACCGGCCATCGTGTCGGGCTTTCTCGGCATCGGCGACGAAATCGACCTCACACCGCTGATGACACGGCTCGAAAGCGAAGGCTACCGGCTCGCGCTTCCCGTCATGGAAGGCAAAGGCAAGCCCCTCGTGTTCCGCGCCTGGTCGCCGGGCGAGCCGCTTGGCGAGACCATGTGGGGCATCCGCGAGCCCCTTCCGACGGCTGAAACCGTCGACCCCGATATCGTCCTCGGCCCCCTTCTCGCGTTCGATTCTCGCGGCTACCGGCTGGGCTACGGCGGCGGCTTCTACGACCGCACACTCGCCCGCCTCCGCGCGCTGAAACCGATCGTTTCCATTGGCATTGCCTTCGACGAGCAGCGGGTCGACGCCGTCCCCCACGTGGATTATGACGAACGCCTCGATTGGATACTGACCCCCTCAGGCCCGCTGAAGTGCGAAGCCGCATGACAATCAAAGGCCACCTCTGATGCGCCTGCTCTTCCTCGGCGACATCGTGGGCCGTGCGGGCCGCCGCGCCGCAATCGAGGCGATCCCTCGTCTCCGCAAACGCTACAAGCTCGATTTCCTCGTCATCAACGGCGAGAACGCAGCTGGCGGCTTCGGCATCACAGAGAGCATCCACGAAGAACTGATCGACGCGGGCGCCGATGCCGTAACCCTTGGCAACCACGCCTTCGACCAGAAGGAAACGCTCGTCTACATCGCGCGCCAGGAGCGCCTGATCCGCCCGCTCAACTTTCCGCCCGGCACCCCCGGACGCGGTGCAGCCCTCATCCGCGCAAAGAACGGCGCCGACGTGCTCGTCATCAACGCCATGGGCCGCGTGTTCATGACGGAGATCGATTGCCCGTTCCGCGCTATCGACCGCGAGCTCACCGCCTGCGCATTGAAATCCGGCGCCGATGCGATCCTGATCGACTTCCACGCCGAAGCGACAAGCGAAAAGCAGGCGCTCGGCCATTTCGTCGACGGCCGCGCGAGTCTCGTTGTCGGCACCCACACGCACACGCCGACATCCGACGAGCGCATCCTTCCCGGCGGCACGGCCTACATGTCGGACGCGGGCATGTGCGGAGACTACAATTCGGTACTGGGCATGGACACCGAGGAACCCCTGAACCGCTTCCTCACCCGTCTCCCGCGCGAGCGCTTCGAGCCTGCGCTCGGCCCCGCGACGGTCTCGGGCCTCGCGGTCGAGACGGACGACGCGACCGGCCTCGCCGTGCGCGTAAAAAGCTTGCGGCTCGGTGGCGTTCTGGAGCCTACCGAGCCGCTCTTCTGGGTCGAGTGAGAGAGAGAGTTTATGGCAACCACGTGAGGATGGGGTCTTCCCCTCCCTCAGCGTAAGTGGTGAGCATGCTCACCCTGTCCGCGATTGGGCATTGGCGGTATGAGCCCAGATTAGGCGATTCTGACCCCCTTCGCGAGGCTCTCGCAAGGGTGCCTCCGCAACGCAAGAAGCTCATTTCAGGGCAAGAAGCTCGCTAAAACAACGGCGTAGATTGTTTCGGGGCATGAACGAAACGCCGAAAAACTCTCGGGATTGCGGCCCTTTCGGCACACCCGGGGCTTGACCCGCGACAGGCCCCAGCCCAATAAAACGGGCATCCTGCAGCCTTTCGCAGGGTTGCTCCACCAACAGCCTAGAGACGGACGAGCTTCGGACAAAATGGCCGGACATTCAGCGTTTAAGAACATCATGCACAAGAAGGGCCGCAAAGACGCGGCCCGCGCCAAGATGTTCGCCAAACTGGCGCGAGAGATCACGGTCGCGGCCAAATCCGGAATGCCCGACCCGGACAAGAACCCCCGGCTCCGACTCGCCGTCCAGGCCGCACGCGCCGAAAACATGCCGAAAGACAACATCGAGCGCGCCATCAAGAAAGCGGTCGGCGGCGATACTGAAACCTACGAAGAGATCCGCTACGAAGGCTACGCCGCAGGCGGCGTCGCCGTCATCGCCGAAGCCCTGACAGATAACCGCAACCGCACCGGCGGCGCGGTGCGCGCCGTGTTCACGAAGCACGGCGGAAATCTCGCCGCAACGGGCTCGGTGGCGCATATGTTCCAGCACGTGGGCGAGATCCGCTTCAAGCCGGACGCAGGCTCGGCCGATACGGTGCTCGAAGCCGCAATCGAAGCTGGCGCTGACGACGCCGTCTCCGACGACACCGGCCATCTCGTGACGTGCTCGTTCGATAGCCTCGGCACCATCGCCGCCGCCCTTGAAGAAAAGCTCGGCGAACCGCAAAGCGTCAAAGCCGTTTGGAAACCGAACCTCACGACCGACGTCGACGAGGACAACGCGCAAGCCATCATGAAGCTGATCGCCGCGCTGGAAGACGACGACGACGTACAGAACGTTTTTGCCAACTTCGAAGTTTCTGAAGAGGTCCTGAGCAAACTGACGGCTGCGTGAGCCGAGGCTCGGACCAATCCCCCCGATAAATAGAACACGAGGACGAGAGGCCCATGACCGAAAAGCTCGAAGACATCGCCCAGGCAATGGTCGCACCCGGCAAGGGCATCCTCGCAGCCGACGAAAGCACCGCGACCATCAAGAAGCGGTTCGACAGCATCGGCGCCGCCTCCACCGAGGATCTGCGCCGCGACTACCGCGAAATGCTGTTCCGCTCCACCGACGCCATGAAGAACTACGTCTCCGGCGTCATCCTCTACGACGAGACGATCCGCCAGAAGGCAAAGGACGGCACCACCCTCGTCGAGATCATGAAAGCCGCGGGCGCGATCCCCGGCATCAAGGTCGACACCGGCGCCAAGCCGCTTGCAGGCCCGACGTCCAAAATCGAAACCGTCACCGAAGGCCTCGACGGTCTGCGCGAACGCCTTGCCGAGTATTACGACCTCGGCGCACGCTTCGCGAAATGGCGCGCCGTCATCACCATCGCGGATGGCCTGCCGAGCTGGGGCTGCATCAAGGCCAATGCCCACGCTCTCGCCCGCTACGCCGCGCTCTGCCAGGAAGCGAACATCGTCCCCATCGTGGAACCTGAAGTCCTCATGGACGGCGCACACGCCGGCCACGACATCGACGAATGCTACCGCGTCACCGAGTGGACACTGCGCACCGTGTTCCGCGAGCTGTATGACGCCCGCGTGTCGCTCGAAGGCATGGTGCTGAAGCCCAACATGGTCATCGCTGGCCAGAAGAGCGCGCACCAGTCCTCGCCGGAAGAAGTCGCCGAGAAAACGATCCGCTGCCTCAAGTCCACGGTGCCGTCCGCCGTGCCCGGCATCGCCTTCCTCTCGGGCGGCCAGTCGGACGAACTTGCCACCAAGCACCTCTCGCTGATGAATGCTGCGGGCAACCTTCCCTGGGCACTCACCTTCTCGTACGGCCGCGCGCTTCAGGCCGCAGCCCTCAAGGCGTGGGGCGGCAAATCGGAGAACGTCGCCGCCGGCCAACGCGCCTTCGCACACCGCGCGCGCATGAACAGCCTCGCTGCCCTCGGCAAGTGGGACGACAAGCTCGAACAGGCCGCCTGAGGCCGAGCTTCCGAACACTCCACCGAAACGAAAAACGGAGGCGATCGCGAGATCGCCTCCGTTTCCTTTTCCCACGCCACGAATGTGACGGACAGCCTCAGTTCAGCCAGAAGCCCGTAATCGCGTCGGAGAGCGTCTGCGGCGCCTTGTACTTCGACGACGACTTGCTGACACCCTTCTGTCCCGCGCGCGGCCGCTGCTGCACGGGCTCCGTCGAAGCCGTCTCAACGCTTGCCGGATCGCGCGGAAGCGCACGGCCAAGCAGCGCCGACGAGATGCGCCCGTCGAGGCCGTACACGTCGGAGAACGTCGACACCTTTCCGTTTTCGTCTGCCTGCGCGGTGAAGTAGACCATGTGCACCGGAATACGGTTCGTATGACGGATCTCCCCGCCGCCACGAATGGCCCGCTGCACACCGCCCTCATCCAGCCCGTTGCCCTCACGCAGCATAATGGCCGCGAACTCCATCGGGTTCTGCACACGGATGCAGCCGTTCGAAAGCGCGCGGTTCGAGCTTGAGAACAGGCCCGGCTCGATCGTGTCGTGCATGTAGACGTCGTGCTTGTTGCGGTAGATGAACTTCACCTGGCCGAGCGGGTTCTTCGGCCCCGGCGGCTGCACGAAGCTGAAGTTCTGCACGTTGGCCCGGCTCCAATCGACGCTATCCGGATTGATCTGCCGCCCGTTCTGGAAAACGTTGAGGCCATAGGCACGGATCACATCCGAGGGCGAAGGCCCCGAGCTGAAAAACAGGAAGCCGCCGCCGCTCTCGGCCGCGCGCCGAAGCCGCGGCGCAAGCTCGCGCTGCTTGATGCCGTTCGGCATGCCCCACGTCGGATTGAAGCCCACGAAGTCCATGTCGGCCGAGAACACCGGCGTCGCAGTGTTCGGCTTGCCGACAATGATCTTCTCCCTGAAGATCACCTCGTCGCCCTTGTAAACGCGCGTGACGTACTCAGGGATATTGTTCCAGACGTGCACGTCGCCGAGGTCCTCCGGCAGCCACCGCCAGCGCTCCATGTTAAGCTCGATGAGTTGGACCATGCGTCCGGGATCGGGGCCGCGCTGCCCGTCCACCTCGCGATTGAGCGCGCGCCGCGTGCCGTTGCCCAAGAGGCCGTCCACCGAGATCTGCTGTTCCACCTGGAACGCCTTGAGCGCGATTTCGAGCTCCTCGTCGAACATCGTCTCCGAGGCACCGGCTTCCGCAGGCACCTTGAGCCGCTTGCGAAGCTGCACGATCTCAGGATCGTCGCTGCCGAGCCTCAGCACGCCGGGGCGCTCCGGCAGCCGGATCAGCAGCGCAGGATCGACTTCGACATCCGCTTTCGACGGACCGCGCGCCTTCAGCAGCGCCTTATGCAGCAGCTTGAAGCCTTCATGCTGCGGATGCAGCCCCTTCAGATAACGGTCGGGCGCGTCGCTCTTCGCCAGCTCCGCGATGACCGTGTTCGGATCTCGCACCGGCGGCGTGACGTCGAGCAGCATGCTCACCGACGAGGGCGTGATGCGCCCGCCGCGGGCGTGCCGCGCGTACTTCAAGAGTTCGAGGCTGAGACGGGCTTCCGCTTCCGCGAGCGCACCCGGAGACGGCTCGGAAACGTTGAACCGCGGCAGCGCGAACGCATCCGGCGAAAGCCCCCACTCGGCAGCCTTGTTCAATTCGTTGAGCGCGGTTTTACCCTTCGCCGTAAAGCCCTTGGCATCGACCCACAGAGGCGCCTCCGTCCGCGCGCCGTAGAATGCCGTCACGGCATCCAGGTCCGCTTTATCCGCCGTCACCTTGCTGGACGCATCGGCAAGCCAGGTGCGCACGATCTCGACGACGGGATCGGCGCGCACCGGCGCAGGCGTCGCGACCTCAGTCGCAGGCTGCTCGACGGCATCGACGGCGGCAACCTCAGGGGTGTCCTCGGTCTTCGCTTCTTCGGATGCGGTTTGTGCTGGCGCGCTGGCGGGCGGAGCCTCGGGAGAGGCGATATCCTGTTCGGCCGCCTCGGCCTCGTTGCGATGACGCTCGGCAATCTCGTCCACGACAGCATCGGTCTGAGCCCTGTCGGGCGCGCCCGACGCCGCAGCACGCGCCTCGGATGCGCTCTCTTTCGAAGCGCTGTCTTTCACGGCCGTATCTTTGGAAGCAGGCTTTGCCGCAGCGGCAGCCGCCTCGGTTTTCGGGGCCGTCTTCTGCTCGCTCGCAGCCAACGCATCGAGCGCCCGTTTCTGAGCTTCGATGGCCGCACGCGTCATCGCCTGCGCCCGCTTCCGATGCTCCTCGTCCGCCTCACGCCGCGCGGCATCCGCCGTCGCCGCCTTCGCTGCGGGAGCTGCCCGATCCGGCACGGGGTCCGCCCACGCGCCCGACGCGGGAAGCGTAAGAACGGCGGCAAGCACGGCAGCGGGCAGGGAAACGGTTCTGAGCATCAATTCGGCTCCGTCTAACGGGGACGCGGCACCCTTCGTTTCAAGTCGGTCTCTTCAAGTCCGGGCGGCGTGAAGTCCTGGCTCTAGCGGTTTGCACAAATGCAGGCACAAGCGTGGCCATTTCGTGCCGCCGACCCATTTTCTCAAGACACCCAATGTCGTGCGCTCCCCCGCCCCGTCGAAAAGCGACATCGAACGAGAAACGGCAGCCGTTGCATCTCACATCCGGAGGGAACGGGCCTGAGGGGAGCCAACTGTCTCCGGAATCAACACTTTCCGGACGAATCGCTCGGGCTCGACGATAACGGGAAAGCCTTCCCGGGCCTAGGTCGCAGGAACCGGCCCCTGCGGCTTTCTCACTAACGTTGCACAATGGCCCGCGGTGTCTCTTTTCCGCCAGCTTTGGGACGGATAGGCTCGCGGCCAACGCCAATCCCGCCTCCGCGACCGGAAAGCCATCGACGGACATGACCGACAAAGCCCCCGTGAAACCCCGCACCAAGCTGTGCCTCGTCGCGGAAACGCGCAGCGATCCCGAGTGGTGCGCCATCGTGGCCGCCGCGTTGGAGACGACAGCGGCCGTCACCCTCGTGCTGATGCCCCCGAGCGGTGCGTCCGGCATCGCCGCAGACGACGCGCGCCCACTCGTCGAGCTGGCGCAGAAGCGCGATTGCGCAGCCCTCCTGGTGGACGATGTTGCAACGGCCCGCGATGTCGACGCAGACGGCGTGCATCTCACATGGCGTCCGGACATCGAAACCGCTTATGGCATCGCGCGCGGAGAACTCGGCGCCCGCAGCATCGTCGGCGTCGAAGCCGGCACCTCGCGTCACGATGCCATGACGCTCGGCGAGGCCGGCGCCGATTATGTCGCCTTTACGCTCGCATCCACCGAGGAGACCGCTCTCGACGCCCAAGCGGATCTCATCGCATGGTGGTCGGACGTGTTCGTCGTACCGGCCGTCGCGTTCGCGCCCGGGCCGGCGGAGCAAACGGCCCGCCTCGCCCAAAGCGGGGCCGATTTCATCGCCCTCCACCTGCCCGCTGGACTTGCGCCGGATGCAATCGAGGACTGGGCCAGGTCCGCGGTCGCCGCCATCCGGCTCGAAGCCGATGCCGCCTAGACCGATGGTTCAGGCATCAGGCTGACAGGGCCTGAAGCGTGAACCATCGATCTCATGAAAGATGATAGAGCGTGAAGACAGGTCATTTCATCCTTCTGGGTTGCGTTGGTCTCGTGTTCGGCGTGGTGGGCGGGCTCGCCATCAGCGGCATGCTCCCGCCGCTGCCCTTTTCATGGGGCACAAGCCAAGCGCCCTCCCCTAAGCTTCAGAGCACGCCGGACGCTCTGCCGGAGGACGACGCCGCCTATGCGGCCTTCGACCAGGGCAAGTATCTCACCGCGCTCAAGCTTGCGGAGGAAGCCGCGGCGCGCAACGACCCACAGGCACACACGCTGATCGGCCGGATCTACGCCGACGGCCTCGGCATCGCGCGCGACGAGAGCGTCGCCGCCCGGTGGTACGCGCGCGGCGCAGAACTCGGCGACGTCCAGGCCATGCTGGCGCTCGGCACCATGCTGGCCGAGGGACGCGGCGTCGACAAGGACATGGGACTGGCGGCGGAAATGTTCGAAAAAGCCGCGATCACCGGCGATCCGCTCGCGAATTACAATCTGGGTCTCATGTTCCTCCGGGGCACCGGCAAACCCGAAAACCCGCATCGCGCGGCCCAGCACATCCAGTACGCCGCAGAGCGCGGCATTGCCGCCGCTCAGTACGACCTCGCCGTGCTCTACATCGACGGACGCGGCGTGCCCCACGACGGCCTGGAGGCTGCCCGCTGGAGCGCCCGCGCCGCCGAGCAGGGCCTGCCCGCCGCCGAGTACGACTACGCCGTCATGCTTCTCCAGGGGCGCGGCCTCAAAGCCGACGAGGCGAAGGCCGTAAAGTACCTCTCGTCCGCCGCCGAAAAAGGCGTGGCAGGCGCGCAGAACCGGCTGGGCCATGTGTACGCGGAAGGAGCCGGCGTCGATGCAAGCGCCGTCCAGGCCGCCAAATGGCGGCTGATCGCCAAGGCCGCCGGCGTCGAGGACGAAAGGCTCGACCAGTTCGTCGCAGCTCTCTCGGAAGACGAGCGCACGGAAGCCGAAAAAGCCGCCGAAGATTGGCAAACGCGCAAGCAGATCATGCCCTGACGCATCCTGCGCAGAGCGGCGGAACGACACCGGACACAGCGAAAAGGCTGAAAGGGGTTGACCTTCCCGGCGGAACCCTTAGAGCCTCGCCAGGGGCGCCGCCCTGCTTGCGCCTCGTCGATCCTCGATCCTTTTCAACCCTGTTCGGACATCGCACCCGCTTATGGCCGCTTCTGCCCTGATGAACGTGATGATGGCCGCCGCACGCAAGGCGGGCCGCTCGCTCGCGCGCGATTTCGGCGAGGTGGAGCAGCTTCAGGTCTCCGTGAAGGGACCGGGCAACTTCGTCTCCGCCGCCGACCATCGGGCCGAAGAGATCATCTTCAACGAGTTGTCCAAGGCCCGGCCGGGCTACAGCTTCCTGATGGAAGAGCGCGGCCTGATCGAAGGCGTCGACAAGACCCATCGCTGGATCGTCGACCCGCTCGACGGCACGACGAACTTCCTGCACGGCATTCCGCACTTCGCGATTTCGATAGGCCTTGAGCGCGAAGGCGTGCTCGTCGCAGGCCTCGTCTACAATCCCGCGACCGACGAGGTGTTCGCTGCCGAAAAGGGCAAGGGCGCGTTCCTGAACGATCGCCGCCGCCTGCGCGTCGCGGCACGCAAGTCGCTCGGCGACGCCGTCGTCGTGACCGGCATTCCCCATCGTGGACGCCCAGGTCATCCGCATTTCATCACCGAACTGCAGTCCGTCATGATGGAAGTCGCGGGCCTGCGCCGCTCGGGCTCGGCCGCCCTCGATCTCGCCTACGTCGCCGCCGGCCGCTACGACGGCTACTGGGAACGCGCGCTGAAGCCTTGGGATCTCGCAGCCGGAATCGTGCTCGTGCGCGAGGCGGGCGGCCTCGTCACCGACATCAACGGCGCCGACACCGCGCTTGAGAGCGGCAACATCCTGGCCGGCAACAGCGCCATCACCAAAGCGCTCCAGCCGCTGCTCGCGCGCTAGCTCCGGGAACATACGTCAGTAAGCGGTCTTTATTTTGCGCGTACCCGCATCTTCTGTAGGCTTCGTGATGATTCGCCGTGCGTGACGCACAACGAAGGCACGAGGGGACAAACGACATGCCGATCATTCCGGCCAAGCGCGTTGGTCGAGCGGCAGCCGCAGTCGTTGCCGCAACGTTGACGCTTACCCCTGCCGCCGCCCAGGATCTGTCCGACCCCAAATGGACACCGTGGCTCGAACTCGGCGGCTTCTACGGCTCGAACGACACCAGCCGCGGCGAAGCGGTTCTCTGGGTGCCTCTCGCACAAAGCCACAACTCCGTCCTGTTCGGCGAAGCGCGCGGCAAGCTGTTCGAGGACGACATGCGCGAAGGCAACTTCGCGTTCGGTTATCGCCAGATGCAGGCGAACGGCTGGAACGTCGGGTTCTGGGGCGGCTACGACATCCGCGAAAGCCAGTTCGGCAACGCCTTCCACCAGCTCGCGGGCGGCATCGAGGCCCTCTCCGACCGCTGGGATGTCCGCGCCAACGCCTATCTTCCGCTCAACGATAGCGAGACGTTGTCCTCTTTCACATCTCTTGCCTCGTTCCATGCAGTGGAGATCAACGGCCCCAACATCGGATTGGTCACGACAACCACCGTAACCAATACCGTGATCGACGAACTCGCGCTTCGCGGTTTCGATGCCGAGATCGGCGCCAAGATCTTCTCGACCCCGTTGGATCTTTCAGGCCCTAGCCACGAACTCCGCCTCTACGCGGGCGCGTTTCACTTCGACCATGCGGACCTGCCAAACTCCGTCACCGGCCCGCGCGTCCGCGCAGAGTGGCGGATGGACGACATCATCGACCAATGGGCCGGGTCGCGCCTGACGCTCGAAGCCGAATACTCCCACGACCAACTCCGCGACGACCGCGTGGAAGTCGGCGCACGCCTGCGGCTTCCGTTCGGCGACAGCGGCACGCGCGTCGCCTCCCGCTCGCTCACAGCGCAAGAGCGGCGCATGTCGGAAGGTCTGGAGCGCGACACCGACATCGTCACCAACACCGCGACAACCCAGACAACAACCGCCGGGACCGCCACCGAAGCCGTCGAGGACGCCAAAACCGGCGTGCGCTTCGACCGCGTCGCCACTGTCGACGGAACCGGCGATCTCACCACCACGTCGAGCGCTGCAGGCGGAAACTCCCTCATCATCGCGGACGGGAGCGCGGGTGACATCGTGGGCGCGCAAACGCTTCAAGGCGATCAGACGCTCCAGGGCGGCGGCGCGACCATCCAGGTGCGCGGCGTAACGTCCGGCATCGTCGTGGACTTCACGGCGCCAGGCGCGCGTCCGACGCTTGCCAGAGGCGCCCGTGACGAAATCTTGAGGATTTCGGCTTCGAACACGCACATCGCCGGTGTGGACCTGGTTGGCGACGGCACGGTCGTGCCATTCAGCAACAACGACGGCATCTACATTCACTCCGGCGCGACCAACGTGAAAATCGACGCCGTTACCATCACCAACGCTGGCGAGCATGGAATTTATCTAACAAGGCACGCATCAGCCGACATCTCGAACAGTCTGATCACCCAAACAGGGCGGCAAGCCGTATATGGCGTCGGAAACAACACCTTCACTGTGTCGAACACGAACATCGTCGACGCCAGCGGCGGCATCCGTATTGGCGAGCAAAGCGATGTGACTGTGAGCGACGTCGAATTGCGAAATGCTCCATGGGACGGCCTGACTATTTTCAGGGAAAGCACCGTGCGCGTTTCTCGCATGAGTTTTGAGAACGGCGGTCACGGAATCTTCATCGATGACCAAGGTGTCGATTTCAGCCTAACGGACTCGGCTCTAAGGGGCACATTCACCTTTGCGGGAATCCGGAACATGGGGACGAACGTCACGTTCAGCGGAACCGGCAACACGGTCGACGCTGGCGCCACGTTCGGTCTGGGGTTCTGCCACCTCGTGGTGCCTGTAACGGGCACGGTGGTGTTCGATACCGGCAATTGCCCGTAACCCCACCGGAAACCCGCGAGACGGTGGCGCGTTTCCAACTCACCACGTCATGAGGTGAGAACGCCATGGCCAATCCGGCAAAAATTCTCGTCCTGCGCACAGGAGCGGACGATCCCTTCAAATTCCTGGTCGAGGTGCGCGATCCCGACGGCAAAAGCCACCATGACGTGACGCTTCGGCACGAGACCTACCGCCGTCTGAGCGGCGAAAAATTCGCACCCGAGACGTGCGTCGAGGCCGCGTTCCTCTTCCTGCTGGACCGCGAGCCGAAAGGCTCGATCTTGTCGAAATTCCAGATCGAGCAGATATCAGACTATTTTCCTGAGTTCGAGCAAGCCATGCCCGGATACTTCCCGACCGTTTGAACGCCAGACGGCGCGCCTCAGCGCTTCGCCTTGCCGCCGCCCTTCGCCGCGAACCGCACCGCCTCCTCGGCCGCGCGCACAACGGCCATGGATTTGTTGATGCACTCCTGCTGCTCTTTTTCCGGCACGCTATCATAGACGATGCCCGCGCCCGCCTGCACGTGCAGCATCCCATCCTTGACCAGCCCCGTGCGCAGCACGATGCACGTGTCCATCTCGCCGTCCGCCGTGAAGTAGCCGACGCAGCCCGCGTAAGGTCCGCGCTTCGACTTCTCCAGTTCGTCGATGATCTCCATCGATCGCACCTTCGGCGCGCCCGACACGGTGCCCGCCGGAAACCCCGCCATCAGCGCATCGATGGCGTCGTGCTTCTTCGAGAGCTTGCCGATCACGTTCGAGACGATGTGCATCACGTGGCTGTAGCGCTCGATGACGAACTGCGCCGTCACGTCCACCGTGCCGACCTCCGCCACGCGCCCGACGTCGTTGCGCCCGAGATCGAGCAACATCAGGTGTTCGCTGCGCTCCTTCGGATCGCGGATCAGCGCATCGGCAAACGCTTTGTCTTCCGCCTCCGTCGCACCGCGCGGCGCCGTGCCCGCAATCGGCCGGATCGTCACCTCGCCGTCGCGCAAGCGCACGAGGATCTCGGGACTCGACCCGACGAGCGCGAAGCCTCCGAGATCGAGGTGAAACAGAAACGGCGACGGGTTCGTGCGCCGAAGCGCGCGATAGAGAGCAAACGACGGCAACGCGAACGGCATCGAGAACCGCTGCGACAGCACCACCTGGAAGATGTCGCCCGCGCGGATGTACTCCTTCGCCTTCTCCACCATGCTCTTGTAGGCGCGCGGCGTCGTATTCGAACGCGGCGCAGGCTGCACGAGCTTCTTCGCAGACAAAACCCCGCCATGCGGCAACGGCGCGTCGAGCGCGGCAACGGCGGTCTTCAGCCGCTTCAGCGCCGCCTTGTACGCTTTCTCTGCACTCGTCTTGCCGTCGGGCCGCACGGGCGTGACGAGGCTGATCTCATCCTTCACGGAATCGAAGATCACGATCACGGTCGGGCGCATCAGGATGGCATCCGGCACGCCAAGCTCGTCGGGCTGGTCTGCCGGAAGCGTCTCGATCAGCCGCACCGTGTCGTAGCCCATATAGCCGAACACGCCCGCCGCCATCGGCGGAAGCTCCTCCGGCAGATCGAGCCGCGAGTCCTTGAGGAGTGCGCGCAGAGACTCGAGCGTGGGCCGCCCATCGGCACGGAACGCGTCCGGCTTTTTCTGCGGCGAGAGGTTGATCTCCGCCTCATTGCCGTTCGCGCGCCAGACGAGATCCGGTAGAAGCCCGATCACCGAATAGCGCCCGCGCGAGGCGCCGCCCTCGACGGATTCGAGCAGAAACGAGAAACGCCGCTCGCTCGCGAGCTTGAGATAGACGGAGACCGGCGTTTCGAGGTCGGCGACGAGGCGTGTCCAAACCACCTGCACCGTGCCGGCCTCATAGCGCCGGGCGAACGAGTCGAAGGATGGCAACGCCGAGAGGCCGTGGGCTCTCTCAGAAAGCGTGCTCAAGAGACCGCACTCCCTTTACTGGTCGGTCTCGCTCGCGCCGGTCGCGCGCGCAAGCTCCGTCTCGTTGATCGAAACGCTGAGATCGGACCGGAGAGCCGAGATGTAAGCGAGGACATCGTCGTTCGCGAGATCGCGCGCCAACTCCGCGGTGATCCTGTTCGTTTCTTCCTCGGTGGGCGCCGCTGCCGGCGTGATCTCCCGCACCTGGAACACGACCCGGCTCTCTCGATCGCTGCTCTCGGAAAATCCTGCGCCGCCCTTGGCCAGCGAGAACGCAAGCCGCACGGCATCCGTCGTCAGCCCGGGCGGCGAATGGTTCCGCTTGACCGCTTCCGCATGCTCGGCGTTGCCGCCCGCATCTGCCGCAACCTTGGCGAACGCCTCGCCCGCTTTCAGCCTGTCGACGAGTTTGCCGGCCAGTTCGTCGAGCAGACGGCGCTTCTCGGCGGCGATGTGCGCCGTCTTGACGTCGTCGCGCACCTCGTCGAACGGCCGCTGCTTGCGGTCCGTCACGGAAAGCACGTCGTACCAGGCAAAGGCGCCGCCCGGCATCTCCACCGGCTCGGTATCCATACCCGGCGTCGCCGCAAACATCGCGCGCAACGCGGTCGCGGCGTCCGGAATGTCGATTGCGGGCTTGCCATCGGCGTTCAGGTTGTCGGCGGTGACGGCGTCGGCTGCGATATAGCGCAGCTTCAGTTCTTCGCCGATCTCCTCAAGCGTCTTGCCGGCATTGCGACCCTCTTCCACAAGATCGAAGTGCTCCTGGATCTTGCTCTGCGCCTGCTCGCCCGCCATCCGGTCGCGCGCTTGGTCCTTCACCTCGGCGAACGTGCTTTCCTTGCCCTCGGAGATTTCGTTCACGCGCACCAGCACGGTCGCAAAACGGCCTTCCACGGGCTCGGAGATGGCGTCGCGTTCGAGCTTGAAGGCCGCGTCCGCGATGATGGGATCGAGCATCTGGTCGCGCGAAAGCAGACCCAGGTTGATGTCGTTCTCGGTCGCGCCCTGCTCTTTGGCCACGTCGATGAAATTCTTCGTCCCAGCGACGAGCTCTTCGCGCGCCTTCGCAGCCGTCGCCTTGTCCGGGAAGGCAATCTGCTGGATGCGGCGGCGTTCGGGCCGGTCGTACGACGCCTTATGATCCTTGTAATAGGACTCGAGTTCGGCATCCGAGATCTCGATCCCGCCCTTGAGCTCGTTGGCCGAGAGCAGAAGCAGCGCCACGTTGCGATATTCGGGCGTCATGAATTCGGCCGCGCGCTGCTCGTACGTCGTCTTGAGCGCGGCTTCGTCCGGCTCCGCCACCGTCACCTTGCTGGGATCGACGCGGACGTGATCGAGCGTGCGCGTCTCCTCGCGCCACGCGTGCAGATCGTTGATCATCGGCTTCGGCACTGCGGTCGAGCCGAGCAGCACGTCAGAGATGATCCGGCGCAGCTCGTCGTCACGGCGAAGCGCGATGAAGCCCTGCTCGTTCAGCCCCATCTGGCGCAGCAGCGCGTCGAAGCCCTGCCGCGAGAAGCTGCCGTCCGGTCCGGCGAAATCGGGATCCGCCCGAACGCCTTCCACAATGACCTCGTCCGAAAGCGCAAGACCCAGCCGATCGGCATGAGTGCGCACGGCCGTCTGCGCGATGAGCGTGTCGAGCGCTTGGCGGTCGAGCCCAAGCATCAGGCCCTGCTCCGCGGTTAGCCGGCCACCGTCTTCGAGTTGCATGGAGCGCAGTTGGCTCTGGAACGCGCGCTGGAATTCCGGCACCGCAATTTCGGTCTCGCCGACTTTGGCGACGGAACCGCGTCCCGCTCCCTGGAACACATCGGCGACGTTCCAAAAAACGCCGAAACTGATGATGAGGACGGCGAACAGGATCTTGGCCGGCCAAGTCTGGGCGCCGCGTTGCAGGGCGTCGAGCATCGGAATTGATCTTCCTATCAGATACGGCACACGGGGAGAGCGCTCGGATTCGGGCTCCGCCGCCGCGGCTTGCAGAAAAGTCTCATCCCGTCCATGTGACGGGACGCACGGGCCTGATATGAAGCGCAGCACGGGCCCGATTGCAAGGCCGGGCTGCGGGCCGGGCTAAATGCCCGCCAGACCCCAGGGATATGGTCCCAGCGCGGGCTCGCAAGAGACCCGGCCGAGACCCCAGACGAGGAGCGAGCACGACGAATGACCGCCACCGCCAAACAGATTCGCCCCCTCATCGCCGGAAACTGGAAAATGAACGGGCTGAAATCAGCCCTCGCCGAGGCCACGGCGATCCGCGATGCGCTTACCACCGATCCCGGCGCGCCCGAGGTCATGATCTGCCCGCCCGCGACGCTGCTCGCCCCCTTGGCCGACCTGACACAGGGCTCCCCGCTCGCGGTCGGCGCACAGGATTGCCACGCCGCACCCTCAGGCGCCCACACCGGCGACATATCGGCCGAAATGCTCCGCGACACGGGCGCGACGGCCGTGATCGTCGGCCATTCCGAGCGCCGCGCCGACCACGGCGAGATCGACCGTATCGTCCTCGGCAAGGCCACAGCCGCCCACCGCGCCGGCCTCACCGCCATCGTCTGCATCGGCGAGACACGGGGCCAGCGCGAAGCGGGTCTCACGCTCGACGTCGTCGGCCGCCAACTCGCGGCTTCCCTTCCCGAGGGCGCGGGCGACACCAACACTGTCGTCGCCTACGAACCCGTCTGGGCCATCGGCACCGGCCTCACGCCAAGCAACGACGACGTCGCCGAGGTCCATGCCCTCATCCGCCGCGACCTCGAAGCACGCTTCGGCGCGGCAGGCAGCCGGATCCGCATCCTTTACGGCGGCTCGGTGAAACCGACCAACGCCCGTGAGTTGCTGGCGCTCCCGAATGTCAACGGCGCCCTCGTCGGCGGCGCGAGCCTGAAGGCAGCGGATTTCCTCGCCATCGTCCGCGCCACAGCCTGACGCCAGGAAAGCGTGACAAACCGTGACTAAGTAGTTCACCCCGTATTGCAGCCGAGCGGCGCTGGCGCGATGAAGGCATGAGAATGCGACGCACAGGGGCGGAGAAAGGGAGAGCAATGCGACTGTCGGCGCCCCGTCACGTCACGGCTCTCGTTACAGCCCTGCTGCTCGCGGCCGCCTCGGCCAGCGCCGCCCCGCTCGATCCGGCCGAATGCAAAACCCTGAAATCGGAGCACGAAACGCTGCTCGCAGGCGGCGCCAAGAGAGACATGGCCAAAGGCCCCGAATGGGCCAAAACCAATCTCAAGACCGACCGGCTTGACAAGATTGCCCGCCTCATCGCCGTGGAGGAGAAGCTCTCCTTCCGCTGCGGCCAAATGGTCACCGCCTCTCCCCAACTGAGAGAGCCGCCGCCCGAGGCCACCGCGAAAGCAAGTCCGGCAGGCAAGGGTTTCAGCCGGATTCCGCTCCCGATCAAGAAGAGCGAGGCCGCCCCGCGCCAGAATGCGAAGACCAAGAACGCGAAAAAGAAGTAGCCACACCCGCAATCTCCCTATCTAGCCCTCGCGCGCGAGGTGGTGTAGAAGCCCTCCCCAACTCCCCCCATTCGCCCCTAGCCGGGCCTGGAGCTTCTGAGCGTCATGACAACAGTTGTTCTCGTCATCCACATCATGGTTGCAGCCGCACTCGTGGCCGTCATCCTCTGGCAGCGTTCCGAAGGCGGCGCGCTCGGGATCGGCGGCGGTGGCGGCGGTGGCGGCGGCTTCCTCACCGGCCGTGGCACGGCCAACCTGCTCACGCGGACGACGGCGATCCTCGCGCTCTGCTTCTTCGTCACCAGCATCCTGCTGACCTTCATGTCCCAGCAGCGCGCCGGTCCCTCGGGCTCGGCCTTCGACAGACCGGCCGCGACCGCTCCCGCCGCCCCGTCGTCTGACGCGCCCGCCTCCGCGCCGGCTGAAGCCCCCCGTGGCGGCATCCTGGACCGCCTGCAGTAAGCAGCTTTTCGCGCACGAAATTCTGCGGAGTGGCCAGCACGCAACTGGCCACTCTCCTTGGCTGTTGCTAGCCTGTCGCAGGTTCACCGGGGGGCGCGACGGCACATGCAGCCATCATATTGGCGACGGAAGGCCCTGGCGCTTGCCCACGCGGTGAGCACCCTCCTCCTCGCAGCCTGCTCCGCCGGAAACGACGGCATCGGCGCCGTCGGCAGCCTCGGCCTGCCGGCCTCCGTCCCCTACCAGCACTCGAACGCCATCGCCCCCGCAGGCTTCCGGGAAAGCCAGCTCGCCCCGAACCAGTACCGCATCGAGGTCACAGGCTCGGCCAACGCCTCCCAAGCGCGCCTCGAAAAAATTGCCGCCACCCGCGCCGCCGAAATCGGGCGCGACAACCGTCTCCGCTATTTCAAGCTCGACAATCTCCAGCATACGACGCGCTGCACGCCCAAGCGCTCCACCTACCGCGGCGGCGGCCACGGCGAGTTGAACTACCGTGTGCTGACGGCCGACGTCGCCTACGCGCCGACGCCTCCCGACGCGACCTACCTCGAATCCCGCCGCGCCTTCGACCAGCTCCGCGCCGAGCTGGACCTGCCCGAAGCCCCGTCCGAAACCGCCCCCTTCGCCTGCCCTGGCTGAGCCCGCACGCCCCCATCTCCACCTTCCGTTCACCGAACCTGACGAAGCACGGTGGATGAGACAAGAAAACCACTTCGAATCGGAGCGCTTGCGCACTAGTGTTAAAGCCCATGCAACGGTACATCTTCATTACCGGCGGCGTGGTCTCCTCCCTTGGAAAAGGTCTCGCTTCCGCCGCCCTCGGCGCGCTCCTGCAGTCTCGCGGGTACAGCGTCCGTCTCCGCAAGCTCGACCCGTATCTAAACGTCGACCCGGGAACCATGAGCCCTTACCAGCACGGTGAGGTGTTCGTAACCGACGACGGCGCGGAGACGGACCTCGACCTAGGCCACTACGAGCGCTTCACCGGCGTCCCGGCGAAGAAGTCGGACAACATCACCACGGGCCGCATCTATCAGGACATCCTCGCGCGCGAGCGCCGCGGCGATTACCTGGGCGGCACCGTGCAGGTGATCCCGCACGTCACCGACGCCATCAAGGACTTCGTCCTCTCCGGCAATGACGGCATCGACTTCGTGCTCGTCGAGATCGGCGGCACGGTGGGCGACATCGAGGGCCTGCCCTTCTTCGAGGCCATCCGCCAGCTCGGCAACGAGCTGCCCCGCGGCGCATCGATCTTCATTCACCTTACGCTGCTGCCGTACATCCCGTCCGCGGGCGAACTCAAAACCAAGCCCACGCAGCACTCTGTGAAAGAGCTGCGCTCCATCGGCATCCAGCCCGACATCCTGCTCTGCCGCTCCGACCGCGAAGTGCCGAAGAGCGAGAGGAAGAAAATCGCGCTCTTCTGCAACGTGCGCGAGGAAGCCGTCATCCAGGCCCTCGACGCCGCCTCCATCTACGATGTGCCGCTCGCCTATCACCGCGAAGGCCTCGACAGCGAAGTGCTGGCCGCCTTCGGCATCACCGGCGCGCCGCAGCCCGATCTCACACGCTGGGAGAACATCTCGCGCAACATCGCCGCCCCCGAAGGCGAGGTGACGATCGCCATCGTCGGCAAGTACACCGGCCTCAAGGACGCGTACAAATCGCTGATCGAAGCGCTTCAGCACGGCGGCATCGCCAACCGCGTGAAGGTCAAGCTCGACTGGATCGAGAGCGAGGTGTTCGAGGGCGAAGACGCAGCCCCCTATCTCGAAGGCGTGCACGGCATCCTCGTGCCCGGCGGCTTCGGCGAGCGCGGCTCGGAAGGCAAAATCCTCGCCGCCAAGTTCGCGCGCGAACGCCACGTGCCCTACTTCGGCATTTGTTTCGGAATGCAGATGGCCACCCTCGAAGCGGCCCGCAACCTGTGCGGCATCGCGAACGCGGGCTCGACCGAGTTCGGCGCCAGCGACGAGCCCGTCGTCGGCCTCATGACGGAATGGATGCAGGGCAACGAGCTGGAGCAGCGCCGCCAGGGCGGCGACCTCGGCGGCACGATGCGCCTCGGCGCATTCCCGGCTGCCCTCTCGAACGGCAGCCGCATCTCGGAAATCTACGGCGCGACCGAAATCTCCGAACGCCACCGCCACCGCTACGAGGTGAACACCCAGTACCGCGAACGCCTCGAAGCCGCCGGCCTCAAGTTCGCCGGCACGTCGCCTGACGGCTTGCTGCCCGAAACGGTCGAATACCCGAACCACCCCTGGTTCATCGGCGTCCAGTTCCACCCGGAACTGAAATCGCGCCCCTTCGACCCGCACCCGCTATTCAAAAGCTTTATCGCAGCCGCGGTCGAGCAGAGCCGGTTGGTATAAACCATTACCACAACCATTCTACCACCAGACGACTGCCAACTGGCATTGGAGCAATCTCGACAGAAACATGTCTATCATCCACAAAAAGCTTATCACTCACATCCCGTTCTATACCCCGATGTATCAACGTCGCGACACATTTCAAAATACGCCTTTTGGCTGGCACAGTCATAGAAAAGACGCCGCGCCGAATCGTCTGAAGAGCATTCAAGCCAAAGAATTCTTTTGCCGATGAAAACGACCCTACACAATTGAACGCTACCTCAGCCTGAACGACGGAGCCAACAGCAGGGGCCTCATTGAATATCACCTCCAGAGCCTTGACAGATTGATCCCGTCCCAAATCAAACGCCGGAGGAACCGTGTGCTTGACGGAAAACACTCCGTCAAAAGTAGCGCGAGGGAATCGAACTCGGCTAAATTTCCTACTATTTATAATGATTTTCTTTCTTTCAGTAACGGTAGCTACATGGCCATAATCGTCATCAAATTGTATGGACGCCATGTCCTCCAAAACAATATACTCCTTGTCGTTCAGAATTGCATCAATCAGCCGTCTCCCCATTTCTTCAAACCCTTCCTGCTCCCAGCGAACGCCTGAGAAGTCGGCTATCACTCGATCCCTTACAGCCCCGACAATGGCAGCATTGGCGTGCTCCCAGTCGCTAAAAACGTAATCGTCTAATGTAATCGGCATTAGAATAGTAGAAGCCCCCTCTCGCGCCTCCCTGGCAAGAGAAAGATCTATCTCGTTAAGAACGCCGGGTCGCCCAAGCGAGGTTTTGGAGCAAACACATACAACCTTATCTGCCTCCTCAATTCCGTTGCGCATGACACGATACAATCGGTCCCCAGGCTGGGCCGATTTAGGAAAAAAGAAGGTATCAATATTATTTCCGCGCAGAAACTCATCAAGAGCCGCAGCAAATTTCTCATCCGGACCGCCATACGATATAAATACTGCGAAGCTCATGATCTAACCCCTAATTGCGTTCAGTATTTCCTGTAAAATCCAACACTCCGCGTATCCTTCGCAAGTATCCTATTTGGCACGCAGCACGGCTAACGCGCACGCCAACGTAGAGCACACCATCACTCCGCACACTCGCCAGAATGTAAACGCACGAGGTCTTGGAAATGGTCCGACCGCTCTGCGGCACAAGTGCGCGCGAAGTCGGTTACTCTCGGACCGTCAAAGCGTCGGAGGCAGTCCCATGAAGACCACGCCTGCACTCGCACTCATCGCCGCACTGCTTACGTGGGCCAGCCCCGCCGCAGCGGAGGAGCGCACGATGTGCCTCGCCGCGTGTGAGGAAACCACCCAGACCTGCCTCGATACCGTCTACGACGCCTACGACGCCTGCGGGCCCGCCGCGAACGAGAGCTGCGACCGCGCGGCCCCCGCCGAAAAAATGAAATGCCTCTCGACCGCGCTGCAGGCGTGCTCGCGAACCCGCGTGTCGGAGACGCAGTCCTGCCGCGCAACGCTGAAAAGCTGCGCCGCCTCCTGCGGCCCGCGCGACGCCGGCCAGTACGAGTTCTGGTGCGAACTCGAAGCGGACATGCCGACCGAAGACGTCCACATCCGTATGAATTCGTTTTGCGTCGGCCCGCCGGGCGTATCGCCCGGTGAGCAGCACGACCACTGCGTGAAACTGTTCACGCCGACGGATCCGGCCATGGGCTACGCGCTCGATTGCAGCCCGCTGCTTTAGGGACGAACTGACGCCGCATCGTCGTCCCGCATCGCGACGAAGATCAGCACGAGCGCGAAGCACGCGGCGAAGCGAAACGCGGCCGCCTGCGCATTCCAGGTCTGGGATTGCCACATCTTGAACCACTCGCCGCCGATGACGAGGAAACCGAGGAAATAAAGCAGAAACCCCAGCGTCAGCCCGGCGATCGCGAGCCCCTTCGCAGCGTCGAACACCTGCGCATCGCCTCCGCGCGCAGAGAACATCCGCCACGCGCCGACAACGCACAAAATGCCCGCGCCGATCTCAGCCGCGATAATCAGCCAATAGGCGAGATGATGCAGCCATGGCGCGGTGATCGCCCGCCAGCGCAACGTCGAATCCGGAAACGTTGTGTCCATCGACAGCACATGCTGCACGAACACGAGGTTCGCCTGGTAGTCGATGATGTTGTCGATGCCGACCAGCAGCGCGAATACGCCAGCGGAAAACGTCAGCAGAGCCTTGGAAAGGCGAAGCGTCATGAGAGGACAAGCTCATCCATCGCGCACGAGAGGGGCGAAGCCCCGCCCCTGTTGCACGCGATTCGGCCCATCCGTGCAAGACGCCAAGGGCGAGGGCCCACAAAGAGCCCGCCCCCGCCGCTCACATCTGCGCTTCGTCCTTGGTGTTCACGGCGTCCTGAAGCTTCGGCGCCGGGACCGCCACCGCCTGAGCTGCCGACCTCAGCGAGCGCGCCAGCAAATGCCCGAGGCATCCGTAGGAGGTATCGTTGAGATGGAACTGATCCGGCGCGAGCAGCGTCGCCGCCGTGAACTGCGCGCTCTCGATCAGGTGCTGCATGATCCGGTAGCGCTGCACGACGGGCACATTCGCTTCTTTCGCAACCTCACGCACGGCCGCGAGATAAGCCGGGCCGTTCTCGATGCGCTGGAAGCGGGGGTAATACTGCTGGTCGATCAAAGCCACATCCGCACCCGCCCCGCGCATCTTCGCGATGCCTTCGCGCAGCTCTGTCTTGAAGCGGTCGAGCGGCACGCCGCGCACGGCGTCGTTCACGCCCGTCTGCCACATCACGAGCTGCGGCCGATGCTTCAGCACGTCATGATCGATGCGCGCCAGCATATGCCGCGCGAGCTGTCCGCCAACGCCCGCGTTGATCACGTGGACATCGTTCTCGGGCCAGACCGCGCGCAGCTCTCTTTCGAGTCGCGCGGGGTACGTCCGGTCGCGGCTGCTCGCGCCCGTGCCCGACGTGCTGGACGATCCCAGCGCGACGATGCGAACCGGCTGCTCGGCGAGAACGGCGCGGGAAAGCTTGGGCAGCGGCGCCTGAAGCTTCAACAGATCGGCGGGAACCGTGCACCCATCCTGCGCAACCACAGGACCGGACAAGCCGAGCCCCGCGGTCGCGGCGACAACGAGCGCTACGAAGCGAGCGCTTGTACGGGAGTGGCCTGCGCGAGTGCGCGGCGGTCTTCCTTGCGTCGTGACAACTGCCATGCGGTCATACTCATGATCGCGATGCCAGCGACATTGATTGCCGCCACCATCAATTGACTGGACCCTAGCTCGGCAAGGGCTATCCAGCCTAAAAATGACAGAAGTGTGCCTAACGAGAATATTTCGAGCGAGTGCTTTCCACAGAGACTCACGGCGTTGGCCCACGATTGTTTCAGCCATGTTGCATTCTTAGGCACAATCGCCGCAACGACGTAAGCGAGCGCGAGAACGTGCAGGAGCCGCCACAGCGACAAATCGCTTTTGCTCATCGCACCCATAAGATCGCGCGGCAGCAAGCGCTCGCTCGGCAGCCAAGATATTGCCACCCATGGCGCTGCCACCAGAAATGCGAAGACGACGAAGGCACCGGCGGGAATGAGGATTTCGGGGCGCGGAGCGGACGGCGCGCGTCGCGCGACCATGGCCGCCGCCGCGCCGACAGTGAACAAGAGCTGCCAGGCAAACGGATTGAAGAACCATCCGGTCGCCATCTGAAAACTCGGCAGGTTGAGGCCCGTCACATTCGTGGCGAGCCAGATGGAGAACGCGACCGTCAGCGCCAACGGAATGCTCCGGCGCAGCATCGCGATGATCGCGGGCAGCCACAGCATAAGCAGGACGTACATCGGCAGGATGTTCATCATGTTGGGCTGGTAATAGAGCCCGAAAGCCGAAAGCAGCGTGGTAACGGGATCCGTCGCAAGATGTCCCACCACGATGTTGTTGACGTAGGATGGCTTGCCGAACGCCCGCGCAGCGAGAAACAGGAGCAACGACGCGATGAGAAACACGCCGATGTGCCAGACATAAATCTCCCGCGCCCGACGCGTCGCACGCTCGGCCACCGCACGGAATCCGCCACGCTCCTCCAGAGAAAGATAGGCGAGCCCCGCAGAGAATCCGGCGAGCAGCACGAACACCTCGCTCGCATCCGCAAAGCCGAAATTCTTCAGCGTCCCCTTTGCCCAGCTGTTATCGGGAACGTGATCGATGAAAATGAAGATGAGCGCGAGCCCACGGAAAAAATCGATCCGCAGATCACGCTCTTTCGGATGGCTTGGACGCATGGCGGAGGACCGTGTTGTTTCCAGGAACTCGGCACAAAAATTCTGATGGCGTACAGGACGGCAGCCCTGCACACCTCATAAACACCTAAGCGGTTGATTGGTTTCAGATCGACGCGGGCATTTACGATACGACGCACGCTCCCTCACCCCTGAGAGTTCGCACGGCGATGGTCCCAAATCCCTCCCGAAACGGCCCCCACGGCACGTGGACATCCATCGCAACGCCGACGCCAAGATAGTAAGAGGTCGCGTCGAAATTGCGGCAGATTCTTTGCTCTATGAAGCCTCAACCTGACGCGTCACTTCCGGGCCGCAATAAACGTGGTGCGGTCGACGCCGGTGTTCCCGGTCGCGGGATCGTAGGCATAGACGAGCACGTCGTAGAAGCCGGGCGCCGCCACGGGTACGGAGCCGGCGAACTGGCTCGTCTCGCCCGCGAACGCAAGCGGGACGCGCGCAACAGTCTTGCCGTCGAGGCTCACGATGGCCTCGACCTCGTACGTGTCCGCATCCCAGATCCCCTTTGGCTCCACCGGACAGCCGCACATCGTGACCACGTTGGCGCGCACATCGACGCTTGTAACATCGCCGACCCGCACATGAGCCGGCGGCGCAAGCACATCGACTGCAAAGCCAGGCAGTTCGAGCACCCAGCCGTCGCCCTTATTGATGTGCCGCCCCGGGATGACCCATTGGCTGGACACGATCCGCTGCGCCGCCTGCCGTTGCGCCAGTGGACCGAACGCCTCCACTTCGATCAGCCGAGGCACATCGAGATCGAGCGTCGCTTGGTACTTGGCAGCGGTTGCATCCGAAAGCTGCGCACGACGCCCGCCCCGCGTGTGCATGAGAAGAGAGGTATCGCCGGTCGTCCCCTCGGTGAGGCCCGTCGCCAGCATCTCGCCCGTTTCCGCATCCCTGAGCGTGATGCGCATCCCGCCCATGCTGGTGCCGATGAACTTGGCGTCCTTGCTGAGCACCCGCACGACGATCTCGGTCGGCTCGGCCGATGCGGAGGAAACCCCGAACGAAAACAGGGCGGCTGCCAATAGGGTAAAGGATTTACAAACGCACATGTCACGTCTCCGGCTGTAAGGGGGAGGTCCAAGTTATACCCGCCGCCGTCAATAGAAACGCCCCTAAGGGCGAGCCCTTGAGGGAGCACGATGTGGTGAACAAAGCACCCGCCAAATGATCCTTGCTTTCGCCACACCTTGCCCGCATATAGCCGAGGCCGGTGCGCTCCGAGGTGGAACGTACCCTCACGGAATTGAAATGAGAGAGCGTGCCACCGGCCGTTTGCCCTTATTCGAGATGAACTGAGACCCCGGGCGTACGGCGTGCCGTCCGGGTTGGCTGTCTATTGTCTTTTTGCACGCAAGAAGGAACTATCGATATGGATCGCATCACGGGCACCGTGAAGTTCTTCAACACCGCCAAAGGCTTCGGCTTCATCCAGCCTGAGGACGGCTCGAAGGACGTCTTCATCCACATCTCCGCGCTTGAGCGCGCTGGCATCAACAGCGTGTACGAAGGCGACAAGCTCTCGTTCGTGCTTGAGGACGACCGCAAAGGTCGCGGCAAGCAGGCCGGCCAAGTGCAGATGGCCTAATTAGGCGACCGCGCCCTACGGAATTCGAAAAGCCGCCGGTCTTGCCGGCGGCTTTTCTCATGAGCGGCTATCCTGTGAGAGCTTGGCAAGCCACACGGTATGCCCGCCGCACGTCTCGTCTTCCGGCACATACTGCATCACCTCGAACCCATTTTCTGCAAGCAGCGCGCGATAGGCGTCGGCGGCCAGGCTCGCATGATAGAGCGGCTCGCCCTCGAACATACCGATCGCTTCACCGTCGGACGGGCCGCTCGTGAAAAGGAGCGCGGCTTCCGGAGCGGCATGCGCTCGAAATATCGCAAACATGGCGCGCTGATCGTCGCGCGGGAGATGGAAGAAGCTGTCCCACGCGATGATCCCCGCGAACCGGACACCGAGCGCCAGGCTTCGCATGTCGTGCTCGATCCACGTCTGATCGGGAAAACGCTCGGCCGCCATCCGCAGAAGCGACGGCGACGCATCCACCCCGGTGACGCGGTGCCCGCATCGGATGAGTGTGCCGGCCAGCGGCTCGCCGGAGCCGCAGCCAAGATCCAGGATCTCGCCGCGAGGGGCCATCGCAGACCGAAAGCGGTCGAGCCACGAACTTTCGACCGGCACGCCCGACCGGGCCGCATCCCAAGCGAGCGCATGACGCTCGTAAAGGGCCATCACATCCTACGAAGAGGGATGCATAAGTTGAGGTTCCAATCCAAACGGCGGGCGGCGGGCGAGCGGGCTGCGACACCGCAAACGGCGGTCCGTCCTTGACTTCGCACTCGCAGCATGAGAAAAGCCGCGCAACGCTTGAACCAGTCAAGCGTCTTTCCGGCGCTCCAGCCGCGTGAAGGGACAAGTCCCGGGCCCCATCGGCTCCATTCGTCCCCCTGTTGAGCGCCCCGAAAAACTCCCCATCCGACTGCCCAGGCCACGCGGGGCGTCATCTGAACACCGAGCGGTGTGTCGCCTTGAAGGCGCCGCTGCTCGTCCGCGCACGCGCGGCTGGAAGAGAAAGATACTCCTTTGACAACGTTTCCGAACTTCGCTCGGCGAGCCGATTCTGAAGGCTCTCAAACGACGAAGGCTACACGGCCCCCACGCCCATTCAGGCCAAGGCCATTCCCCCCGTTATGGAGGGACGCGACCTGCTCGGCATCGCCCAGACGGGCACAGGCAAGACGGCAGCCTTCGCGCTCCCCATCCTGCACCGCTTGGCAGCGAACCCCAAGCCGGCGCCCCGCAAGGGCTGCCGCGTCCTCGTGCTGTCGCCGACGCGTGAACTCGCCTCGCAGATCGCCGAGAGTTTCCGCGCCTACGGCCGCCACCTCGGCATTTCGGTCGCCGTCGTATTCGGCGGCGTGGGACATCGCCCGCAGATCCAGGCACTTTCCCGCGGCGTCGACGTCCTCGTCGCCGCCCCCGGCCGCCTGCTCGATCTCATGGACCAGCGCGCTTGCGACATCTCCGGCACGGAAGTCTTCGTGCTGGACGAGGCCGACCAGATGCTCGACCTCGGCTTCGTGAAACCGATCCGGCGCGTCGTCTCGCACCTGTCTCATCGCCGGCAGAACCTCTTCTTCTCGGCTACCATGCCGAACGAGATCTCAGGTCTCGCGAACGAACTCTTGAACGAGCCGGTCAAGGTTGCTGTCACACCTGTCGCGACCACGGCCGAGCGCGTGAGCCAGCGCGTCATTCTGATCGAAACGACCAAGAAGCGCGCGCTTCTGGCGGAACTTCTGGCCGCGCCCGACATGGGACGCACGCTTGTCTTCACGCGCACCAAGCGCGGCGCAGATCGCGTGGCCCGCCATCTTGAGGGCGGCGGCACGAAAGTCGCAGCGATCCATGGCAACAAAAGCCAGCGCCAGCGCGAGATGGCGCTTGAGGATTTCAAGCACGGACGCATCAACGTTCTGGTGGCGACCGACATCGCGGCACGCGGCATCGACGTCGATCTCGTCACGCACGTCGTCAACTACGAGCTGCCGGAAGTTCCGGAAGCTTACGTGCATCGCATCGGCCGCACGGCGCGCGCCGGCGCATCCGGCACGGCCATTTCGCTCTGTGACGCAGCCGAACGTGAGCTTCTGCGCGGCATCGAGCGCGTGACGCGCCAGACGATCCCGCACGAAGACCGCCGCAACGATCCGAACATCGTCGCCGACAAGACACCCGCGCATCGCAACGACGGCCAGCCCATGAACGGTGCCCGTCGCGGCGGTCCGCAGCGCCAGAACGGCAGCGCCCGGAACGGAAGCGGAAGCAACCGCAACGGCAGCACGCGGAATGGTGGAGACCGGAGACGGAACGAGCGTCCCGCAGAACATGCCGAACGTGCAGGCGAACGGACGGAGGCACAGCGCAACGCACGTCCTCCCCGCGCACGCACCGACGACACGCGCGGCCAGCGCACGGCGCCGAACGGCCATCGTCCGCATAAGCCGCGGGAAGATCGCGGCCGCGGAGACGGCGAAACGGGCGCACGCAACACGAATGGAAGCGGCCTGCAACATGTCGGCTTCCTCGCACGCAGCACGCGCGGCGGAGACGCACGGCCGCGCAAGCAGGGCTTCGGTTCGCGGCCGAACCGCGACACACGCCCGAGCCGCGACGCCGGTTGATCTTGCTTCGATTTATGTAGACCCCCAGGCGCTGCCCAGCTCCCATCAGGAAGCCGGACAGCGCCTGGCAACGCCTGCGAAAGGAAGTGCCCATGGCCCGAAAAAAGCCAAACCCGAAAGCCGCCTTCGTGCTGTTCAACGTCCTCTACGAGGACGGATCGCAGAGTTCGAACCGCAAGGTTCCGAGCGAGATCCTGGGCGGACTGGACGGCGACGATCCTGCGCGCACGATCATCGAAGAGCAGGATCGCGAAATTGCCGAGCGCTCGGGGCGGTCGCGCGGCCCCATCAAGTCCATCGCACGCGCCTGATCTCCATCGCGCCAGCCAAAACGAAAAACGGCCCCGAATGATCGGGGCCGTTTTGCATTGAAACCGCCTGCGAAGCGAGATCATCGGTGCTCTAAGCGATTGCCCGAGCCTCGGCGAACGACACCAGGCGACGCTGGCTCTCGTCCCAAAGCCTCAGCCTCACGCACTTGAAGCTCTCCCACAGCGTGATGCGATGCACGTTCGCCAGCTCCGGAAAATCGCGGAGCACCTGCGGCAGCCGGTAGTAGGGAATGCGGCTGTAGAGATGATGCACGTGATGCACGCCGATGTTCGCCGTAAGCCACGGCAAAACGCCGGGCAGGTCGTAGTGCGAGCTGCCGTGCAGCGCCGCCTCGTGCACGTTCCAATCCGGGTTCTCCTCCCAGAAGGTATCCTCGAACTGGTGCTGGATATAGAACAGCCAGACCCCGATCGACGAGCCGATGATCACGATCGGGAGATGCACGGAGAGGAAAGCCTGCCATCCGACGAGCCAGACCACGACACCGACGAGGGCGACGAGCGCGAGGTTGGTGCCGATCACGCTGGCCCAGCTGCGCCAATCCGCATTGCGGAGCATGGAGATCGGAAGCCGGTGCTGCACCACGAACAACAACGTCGGGCCGATGCCGAACAGGACGACGGGGTTGCGATAGATGCGGTAGAGCGCGCGCCGCCATGGCGAAAGCGCGCGATACTCCCGCACCGTCAACGTGTCGATGTCTCCCACGCCGCGCTGATCGAGATTTCCGTGGGAGGCGTGATGGATCGCATGGCTGCGCTTCCATGCGTCGTACGGCGTCAGCGTCAAGACGCCGAGAACCCGGCCGACCCAATCGTTGGTCGCGCGCTTCTTGAACATCGCCCCATGACCGCAATCGTGCTGAATGAGGAACAATCGCACGAGAAAGAAAGCGGCAGGCACCGTCAGCGCAAGCGTCAGCCAGAAACTGACGTCGAGAGCGAGCCACGCGGCGACCCAGAGTGCGACGAACGGAACGAACGTGATGAAAACCTCAAACACGCTGCGTGCCGGGTCGGGATGGCGATAACGCTGCAAGATTGCGATCCAGTCGCGCGCAGCCTGCGGCGCGGTCGGCGTTCCGACCCCTGATGACTCTGTCAAGATTCCCCCGTTGCGCTGGCTGAGAGTCCGCCCGCCGCGGCGACTCCCCCTCTTGTTGTGGCAGCACACTACAGGCCGCCCGCCTTTCCGCAAGTGGCATGGAGAGCCGCGCTACGGATAAAGCCGCGTCCCGATCCACGGCGCAGAAGGGTCGGCCCGCCGGAAAACCACGCGGTCGTGGAGGCGGAACGGCCGGCTGTGCCACAATTCCACTTCAACCGGCGTCAACCGGAACCCCGACCAGTGCGGAGGCCGCGGAATATCCCCGATCCCGAACTTGGCGGTAAACTGCCCGACCTTCTTTTCGAGCGCGAACCGGCTTTCGAGAGGCCGCGACTGATCAGACGCCCACGCGCCGACCCGCGACAGTCTGGGACGGGATGCGAAATACTGATCGGCCTCCTCGGCCGTCACGGGCGTCACGACGCCCCGCGCCCGCACCTGCCGTTCGAGGCTCTTCCAGTGAAGCAGGAGCGCCGCTTTCGGCGTTGCAGCAAGCTCCTTCCCCTTTGCGCTTTCGAGATTGGTGTAGAAAACAAAACCGCGCTCTGGATGCTCTGCGCCATCGAGCCCCTTGAGCAGCACCATGCGAACGTTGGGGAGGCCGTGCGGATCGACGGTCGCAAGCGCCATCGCGTTCGGATCGTTGATCTCGGAGCGCGTCGCATCGTCGATCCATTGACCGATCACGGAAAACGGATCCTCCGTGGACGCGAACGCTTCCCCATCAGCTCCTTCAGTGTCGTCGGTCACGTCCACCCTCGCAGTGACTTCAGGTCCGGGACGGAGCTTTAGCACCTTTTAACCACGACCAGCCACACTGGAGAGACCTGCCGAGCCGCCCGTTGGTCGCACGGCAGGCGCGTCCTCGTCGTCGTGTTCAGTTGTATAAGAGTTCATATGTCATGCGTCATGTGCCACTTGCAAAAGCCTCGGTGCTATCCGGCCTGACCGGCGCGTTGCTGGCAACCTTCGTACTCCTCTCGGGCGGACCGGCGTTTTCCGCCGAAGTCGTCGCGAACGGCGCAAAATGCGCCTGTCCCACGAAGGATAAGGCGAACCGGCCCCAGGTCACCGGCCTGCAAGACCCGCGCCTCGACGAAGCCGACGAAGCAGCAGCCCTCGAAAGCATTCAGATGGGACTTTCCGAGATGGACGACGGCGAGCCGTTCGTTTGGCGCCGCGTCAACGGCCGCCTGTCGGGTATCGTGCGGCCGACCACGTCTTTCCGCAACGCGGACGGTCGCATCTGCCGCCATGTGGTGGTTCTGCTCACCACGGGCTATAAGACCAGCACGGCCGAAGGCATTGCCTGCCGCCTCCCCGATCGCCGTTGGGTCCTGGAAGGCTGACATCCTCGGTATGGATCCGCGTGTCTCCGAGCGCACACGTCGGATTTGTTAACTCATTGTATAAACAGAAAAATACAACACTCACGCGCGCGCAGCCCGGCGCACCCATCGACGCGGCCGAAGGCAGACCGGATCGTGCCGGAATGAGGCGCACGCGCGTCTCTGGACCGGAAAGTCCTTTTGTGTAGGATGCGCGCAAATTCAAGATAAGGGATTGCGAGCACATGACCGAAACGGCGCCGGGCGCGGAACAGCTTGCGGGCACGTTGATGGCCGGCAAGCGCGGGCTCATTATGGGAGTCGCGAACAACCGCTCGATTGCCTGGGGTATCGCCAAGGCCGTCGTGGCCCAGGGGGCCGAAGTGGCGCTGACCTACCAGGGCGACGCGCTGAAAAAGCGGGTCCAGCCGCTGGCGGCCGAGCTTGGCACGAACGTCGTGCTTCCCTGCGACGTCACCGACAAAGCCTCCGTCGATGCCCTGTTCGCCGAGTTGGAGCGCACATGGGGGCGGCTCGACTTCCTGGTTCACGCCATCGCGTTCTCGGACAAGAACGAGTTGGATGGCCGGTATGTGGATACCAGCGAAGAAAACTTCACCCAGACGATGCTCGTCTCCTGCTACTCGCTGACGGCGCTTGCGCGCCGCGCCGAGAAGCTGATGACGGATGGCGGCTCCATCATCACCCTCACCTATTACGGCGCCGAAAAGGTGATGCCGCACTACAACGTCATGGGCGTCGCCAAGGCCGCGCTCGAAGCCTCCGTTCGCTATCTCGCAGCCGACCTCGGCAAGAACAACATCCGCGTCAACGCGATCTCCGCAGGCCCCATCAAGACGCTCGCGGCTTCGGGCATAGCCGACTTCCGCTACATCCTGCGCTGGAACGAATATAACTCCCCGCTGCGGCGCACGGTGACGCTCGACGACGTTGGCGGTTCCGGCGTCTATCTCTTGTCGGACCTGTCCAAGGGCGTGACGGGCGAAGTCCACCACGTGGACGCGGGCTATCACGTGCAGGGCATGAAGAACGAGGATGCACCCGACATCTCGGTCGTGAAAAGCGACGCCTGAACCCGGCACACACCGGAGCGCGGCATTTTCATGCCTCGCGCGCTGCGCCGACGGATGCCATGATCGCGCCATGCGGGACAGCCCCACGATCTATTTCATCCGCCACGGCGAGACGGACTGGAACCGCGACCGGCGTTACCAGGGTCAGCGCGACATCCCGTTGAACGACACGGGCCACGCCCAGGCGCGGCGGAACGGCCGCGCGCTGCGGGCTTTCCTGCCCGACATCGCAAATGCGCGCTTCATCGCCAGCCCGCTTCGGCGGACGCGCGAAACGATGGAAATCATCCGCGCCGAGTTGGACCTGCCCACGGACGGGTACCGGACCGACACCGACCTCATGGAGCTGTCGTACGGCCAGTGGGAAGGAACGCTGCAGGACGATCTTGCAGCGTACGATCCGGAAGGCCTCGCCGCCCGCCAGGCCGATCCGTTCCGCTGGCGTCCGGAAGGCGGGGAGAGTTACGCCGACCTTTCAGCGCGCGTCGAACGCTGGGCCGGCACGGTCACCGAAGATGTCGTCGTCGTCTCCCACGGCGGCGTGTCGCGCTGCCTGCGCGGCCACCTGCTCGCGCTCGATCCGCTCGGTATCCCCGATCTCGAAAGCCCTCAGGATCGCGTCCTGATCCTCTCAAATGCAACGATGCACTGGCTCTGACCGGCCCGCCCCTCAAAAGGTGCGATAGCGCCAGGGAGCGTCTTGGCGAAGCCAAGCTCCAGCTTGCGTACGTAACGCAAAACAGCGCGTCAGCGCTCGGGAGCAAGGCGACCCGCGGCAAGTGCCGCGGACATCCACAAAGTACAACGCCGCTTTTCCGAAGCCTCCCGCAGCTTGCGTCCGAAACAAAAAAGAGAGCCGGAGCAGCGGCCGCTCCGACTCCCTCCTAAGCATCAACTGAGTGGCAGATCCCTCGTCCACGGTTGCTCAGACCGAGGGGAACGATCCGCTGAAAAAACGCGCCCCGGAATTGAGCCGGCCGTTAGGCGGCTCTTCTTCCCGCCGAAACGCCTCATGCAGGAGGCGCACGGCGACGCGGGCACATGACTGCTTACCTGCGTCGCGGGAACATGCAAAATGAATCCCGCGTGCCAACCTCCCTTGCTGCGGGCCCGTCCGGCACTTATGAGAAGACGGCATATCCGCACGCAACAAGGTTGCGGATGCTATCGTTTTGAATCTCCGGGGCTCGGTCGCGCCACGGTCTTCATGAGCGGCTTTCATGTCACACAACACCTTCGGCCATTTGTTCCGCATGACGACCTGGGGCGAAAGCCACGGGCCTGCCATCGGCTGCGTCGTGGACGGATGCCCACCAGGCCTCCCGCTCACGGCCGAAGACATCCAGACCGACCTCGACCGGCGTAAGCCTGGACAATCCCGGTTCACCACCCAGCGCCGCGAGGCCGATGAGGTGGAGATTTTGTCAGGCGTCGTCACGGACGCACAGGGCCAGCAGGTGACGACGGGCACGCCGATCTCGCTCCTGATCCGCAACACAGATCAGCGCAGCAAGGACTACGGCGAGATCAAGGACGCCTTCCGCCCGGGCCATGCCGATTTCACCTACTGGAGCAAATACGGCGTCCGCGATCATCGCGGCGGCGGACGCTCCTCCGCGCGCGAGACCGCAAGCCGCGTTGCCGCGGGTGCCATCGCGCGCAAAGTGCTCGGGCCCGGCATCGTGATCCGAGGCGCACTTGTGCGCATCGGTCGGCTTGCAATCGATCGCTCCCGCTGGGACTGGAACGTGGTGGCTTCCAACCCGTTCTTTTCGCCCGATCCCGGCATCGTGCCCGAGTGGGAGCGCTACCTGGACGACGTGCGCAAATCCGGCTCCTCCATCGGCGCCGTCGTCGAGGTCGTGGCGGAGGGCGTTCCGGCGGGCCTCGGCGCACCGCTGTACGGCAAGCTCGATCAGGATCTTGCGTCTGCCATGATGAGCATCAATGCCGTCAAAGGCGTCGAGATCGGCGCGGGCATGTCGGCGGCCGAACTCACAGGCGAGGCCAACGCCGACGAAATCCGTAGGGGCGCCGACGGCAAACCCCATTTCCTCTCGAACCATGCCGGCGGCGTGCTCGGTGGAATTTCATCGGGGCAACCCGTCGTTTGCAGATTCGCGGTCAAGCCGACGTCCTCGATCCTCACACCGCGCCAGACCATCGATTCGGAAGGCAACGAGACGGAGATCGTGACTAAGGGCCGCCATGATCCCTGCGTGGGCATTCGTGCCGTGCCGGTCGGCGAGGCGATGATGGCGCTCGTCTTGGCGGACCACCTGCTCCGCCACCGCGCGCAGAACGGCAATCGCGGCTGAGCTCGAATTTAGAAAGAATTTTCTAAGCTCTCGTCACAAGGTGGACACTTCGCGAAAATAAGTAACCGTTATGGATCGGGATGCCTTATGCTCGGCGGCGACACACGAGCACGCGTCCCAGCCCTTCGGGCTCGAAGCCGGCAGTTTACGCATTCGCCGCACCCTGCGCGCCCGAACGGAAAAACGCCGAGAGGACCGCGAAATGACCACGGATCGTTCGGATCGGGGCACGTTCCCGCGTGCTGAGATCCATGTCGGATGGTTGAGCGAGAGAAACGCTTGGCTCGTCACTCATGGCGGCAGAACGCTGACGCCCGGCAGCTTCCGGCGCAGAGCCTATGCCATCGCTTTTGCGCGCGCGATCGCGGCAAGCCGCGACGCTGAAATGGTCGTTCGTGACGCAAACGGCGACGTCACTCGCCATCAGCCCGAGACGTTGAGCTATCCGACGGAGCTCGACTGACGCGCTTTAAACCTTACGAAACACGACCGAGAGATTGTTTGCGGGCATCTCATAGATCGTGGGCGCGCCAAAGCCGTGCACCGACGCAGTGCGCGCAACCTCCTCCAGATCGCGGACACCCCACGCAGGATTGCGCGACCGTAGCGAACGGTCGAAGGCTTCGTTGCTGTCAGCCGTATGTCGTCCGTCGCGTCGAAACGGGCCGTAGAGGAAAAGAAGACCATCGGGGATCAGAACATCCCGCGCTCCGCGAATGAGCGCTTCGGCGGCCAACCACGGCGCAATATGGATCATGTTGAGCGAGACGACGGCCGCGGCCGATGACACCGGCCAGGGCTGTTCCATGACATCGAGACGCAAAGGCGGATTTACGTTCGAAAGATCCGCTGTCGCCATCCAATGCGCGATGGACGCGAGCGAAGGTTCATCGCGCTCGCTCGGCTGCCAGGCGAGGCTCGGCATCTCTCGCGCGAAATGCACGATATGCTGCCCCGTACCGCTGCCGATTTCGAGCACGAACCCTTCGCGAGGCAGAACGTCTTTAAGAATGCCGGAAATGGGTGCCTTGTTGCGCTCCGCCGAAGGACTGACGAGGCGGTCTCCAGCCAACCGAACCGTCGTTTCGCGAGGCATCGTCTTCATCCAGCACGCGGTTGCATCGGCCAACGCGCACCATCGCGATGCTCATGAAAGAATATGAGCACCTCGAAGCCGTACGCTCGCAAGCAACGCGCATGCGCAAGCGATTGAGGGCCAGCCGTCTGCATTGCGTATCGCAGGTCCGGAACCGTCAGTTTGGCATTTGCCGCGACGCCCTCCACTCTGCGAGGTTGATCACCTGCGCGGTGTGATCTCGTGGAAGCGACAACATCAGCACCTTGCGGCGCTGTCGCTCGCGGTATCGGTCGACGAGATACCAAACCGGATACCCAATCACGAGGAAGCTATGCTTGCCCTTCGACATCGCTGAGCTCCTTACGGCCAACGAGACAATGACACCCGCTCGGCTGAGTCGGCGCTAGTGCCAAAGCGCAACAATACGAAATGCAACGCGGACCCCGGACGGCAGCGTTGGGAGACAAATGCCAGGCAACTCCGGACGGTGAGGCGCCCTGTTGTCGCTCGCGGAGCGCCATGCCATAGATCGCCGCTCCGCAGCACCTCGGAAGAACATGATCGAAAGCATCATTGCGGGCTATGCGCCCATCATCGCGCTGGCCATTGTCCTCCTGACATTTGCCGCGTTCCTGTTCGAGCGTTTCCCGCCCGAGGTGACCGCGTCGGTCGGGGCCGCCGCCTTCGTCGTGTTGGGGCTCGTTCAGCCCGCCGAAGCCCTCGCGGTCTTCTCGAACCCGGCGCCTCTGACCATCGCGGCGATGTTCGTCTTGACCGGCGCCCTCGTTCGCACCGGCGTGCTCGAACGCGTAGCCGGCGCAATTCTGGACTACTCAGGAGACAGTCCAACCGTCGCCATCGTCACTCTGATGGTCGGCATCGTCGCCATCGGCGGCTTCATCAACAACACACCGCTTGTCCTGATCCTCATTCCCATCGCGATCCGCATCGCGAACAAGTTCGATATCGCATCGACGCGTCTGCTCATCCCGGTGTCGTACGTCACCATCCTTGCCGGGACATGCACGCTGATCGGCACCTCCACCAATCTTCTCGTCGATGGCGTCGCGCGGGAACATGGGCTCGAAGCGTTCTCGATTTTCGAAATCACCCCTGTCGGTATCGTCACCGCGATATCGGGCTTGCTGCTCCTGGGTCTGTTCGGCCGCTTCCTGCTTCCCGACCGGCGCGACGAGAGCGCCGGTCTCGAAAATGGCGAGGTCGAGTTCCTGTCGGAGATCACAGTGCTGAACGAAGGCACGTTCACGGAGGAGCCGATCGGAGAAATCGGCGCGCTCAAACTTCCCGGTCTGCGGCTCCTCGGCGTGAACCGCGGCGGCGAAGTTCTGCGCGAGAACCTTGAGGAGATGATCCTCAAAAAGGGCGACCGGCTCATCGTCGCCTCAACGACGTCAGAGCTCCTCACACTCGCCGAAAGGAAGTCCCTCCGGGTCGGCCTCGCCCGCTCCGTCCCGATGCCTTCCGATCCGATCGTTGTCGAAGCCGTCGTCGCACCGCAGAAAGCCTCCATCGGCCGGCGCATTGCCGATTTGGCGCTCGGCAGCCGTTTCGGCGTGCGCGTGCTGGGCGTCCATCGCCATCAGCACATCCCGGGCAGGAACCTGGAAAGCACCCTCCTTCGTCCGGCCGACAGGCTGCTTCTGGAAGGGCCGGCCTCGGGCCTCGACGCGATGTCTCAGCAGGGCTTCCTCGTCTCCGTCACCCGTACGGCAGGCCGCGCCTTTCGGCGCGCCAAGGCTCCCATCGCCCTCGCGGCGCTCGCCGGCGTCGTCATCCTCGCCGCATTGAATGTCATGGACATCGCCATGCTTGCGATGCTTGCGGTGGTCGCGATCCTCGTTCTGCGCTGCATCGACAGCGACGAGGCTTGGGGCGCAATCGACGGCGGCATTCTCGTTCTGATCTTCTCGATGCTCATCATCGGCGTCGGCCTTCAACGCACCGGCGCCATCGACCTGATCGTCTCGGCCATCAGCCCCATCCTCTCCGGCCTGTCGCCACTGGCGCTGTTGATTGTGGTCTATCTCCTGACGTCGACACTGACCGAGCTGATCACCAACAATGCCGTTGCCGTGGTGATGACGCCGATCGTGCTCGGGATTGCGTCTCAGATGGGCATCGATCCGCGCCCGCTCGTCGTGGCGGTGATGTTCGGCGCGAGCGCGAGTTTTGCAACCCCCATTGGCTACCAGACGAATACGCTGGTGTATGGCGCGGGCAACTACCGCTTTTCGGATTTTCTGAAAGTCGGCATTCCGATGAATATCATCGTCGGTATCGCGACGTGCTTTGCGATCTACTTCTATTACGACATGTGACGCGGATGACGGCAGGTCCCTAAACGTCAGGCACCGTCAGCCGCGGCGCCCAGTCCTCAGTCTTGCGCGCTGCGATGCGCCGCTCCGCCAGGAGACGCCATCCCTCCGCAAGCTCGGGCAACGCAGCCATCTGCGCAAGATCGTCGTAGCGATCCTTGTCGCGATAGAGCAGCGTCAGCACGCGCGCAATCGGCCAGGCGGGCTGTAGCCGCCGCACATGGACGAGGCGATCCCCCGGCATCACTTCGCCTTCTTCAAGCACACGATAATACCACCCCGTACGGCCGGACGCCTGGGTCTTGTAAGCCACGTCGTCCCGCCCGAAACGAACGTTGAGTTTCCAGCACGGCTGGCGGCCCTGACTCACCTGCAACAGCGCACCGCCGAACCGGATCACATCGCCGAGGCAAACCGCCTCCTCCGTCCAGGCCGTCGTTGAGATATTTTCGCCAAACGCGCCCGGCTGCGCGAGCAATGGGTGCTCTCCGATCTCGCGGCGCCAAGCCTCGTAATGCTCGAACGCGTAGTGGTGGAGCGCCTTCTCCGGGCCGCCGTGATGCTTCTTATCCGCTTGAGCGTCGCCCGCGAGCCCCTCTCGCGTGATACGCCACGGTCCCGGCGTTCTTTCCTTTGCGATGCCGCTCGTGTGCCCGTTTGTTCCGAGCGGCCTGATGTCGCCGCACAGCACATCCGCAGAGGTGGGCATAAGCATCGTTACAGCGTCCGCTCGTTGTGTCTGACCGTAGCCTCGAAGCATTGCAGATGTGCCAGCGCGATCTTCAACATCGGTGTATCGATGCGGTGCCGTCTCGCGCGCCTCAGCATGTCGCCAACAATATGATCGGCTTCCGTGCGGTGTCCACTGAGGATGTCGCGCAGCATCGAAGACGTGAACGTCGACCCCGGCTCCGTGAGCACGCGCCTGTAAGACGACATGGATGCCTCATCGGGCGCAAAGCCTTCCGCGCGAGAAACGGCGAGGCATTCGTCCAGGAGTTGAAGAGTTATGTCCTCCCCGCCGTCCGCACACATGATCGTGCCGATGCTCGCGCGCATGAGGCAGGTAATTCCTGCAAACGTCGCCAGGAACACGAACTTGTTCCACATGTCCTGACGAATATCCGGACTGAGGCGGACATCGACATGAGCGGCGCTCAAACGCCTGACGAACTCCTCGGCAACCGCATCCGGCGCGCCCGTTTCAGTGCCCACGATCGCCGAAAAGAACGGCGTCAAATGCGCAACGACACCGTCCTCGCGCAGCGTCAGCGCGCCATGAACAAGCCCGCCGAGCACCGGCACATCGGGAAATCTCCGACGCAACACGTCGAGGTGCGCGACCCCGTTGAGAAGGGGAAGAATGCGCGTATGAGGGCCACGCCCGGCATCGACGACATCGAGCGCGCGATCCAGCGCATGAGCTTTGCAGGCGACGATGGCGACATCGGGCGAAAAGCCGGAAGACGGCGAACCCACGGCCGCAACAGCACCGGAGAAATTTCCGAGCGGACTCTCCACGACGAGGCCGTGGGCAGCGAGCTGCGCCCGCCGCGCCTCCCGCACGACGAACATCACATCCATGCCGGCCGCAACGAGCCGCGCGCCGATGTAGCCGCCTACCCCTCCGGCACCGACAATTAACACTCTCATCCCAACGAAGCCTCATCCCAGCGTGAAGGCCCGCGGCCTTGCGGCTCCGTTGTCAGCCGCCAGATCACAGCGCCTCTTGTTTATATCGCATTACGATATAGCATCGAACCGACCGCTCGGCACCAATCCCGGACGCCGCACCGAACTGGAACCAAGTTTATGACAAAACCGAGGAACCCGCGAACGATCGCGGCGCGCAAGGGGATCGCCGTGGATACGAGTTTTGGCGCAGTCGCTCCTCCCATTCACCTGTCCACGACATATGTCTTCCCGGAATTCGAACGAGCGGGCACTCACGACTACTCCCGTACATCGAACCCCACACGGTCGCTCCTGGCCGAAACGCTGGCGGAATTGGAGGGCGGCGAAGGCGCTGTCGTCACGTCGTCGGGCATGGCGGCCGTAGACCTCGCGACAAGCCAACTCCGCGCCTTCGACCTTCTGGTCGCCCCTCACGACTGCTACGGCGGAACGCACCGCCTTCTCTCGGCGCGGCGCGACATGAAGCATTTCGACGTGATGTTCGTCGATCAGGGAAACCCTGAACACATGGAAGAAGCTTTTTCCGCTTCGCCGACGATGATCTTCATCGAAACGCCAAGCAATCCTCTGATGCGCGTTGTCGACATTCGCGCAATCGCCGAACGCGCACGCAGAGCGGGAGCAAAAATTGCGGTCGACAATACATTTCTCTCTCCGGCGCTTCAAAGGCCTCTGGCCCTCGGTGTCGACTACGTCATTCATTCCACGACGAAGTATCTCAACGGCCACTCCGACGTTGTCGGCGGCGCCGTCGTGTGCGCCAAGAAATCCGAGGCCGACATTTTCGCGGCGTGGGCCAACATCGTCGGCACGACCGGGTCGGCCTTCGATGCGTACCTGACGCTGCGCGGCATCCGGACGCTTTTTCCCCGCATCGCACAACAACAGCAATCGGCGCTCGCCATCGCACGGCATCTCGCAAAAAGCGCCTCGGTGGAGCGCGTGCATTATCCCGGTCTACCCTCCCACCCAGGTCACACCATCGCCAAAGCGCAACAGTCGGGCTTTGGCGCGATGTTGAGCTTCGAACTCGCGGGGGGCGGAGAAGCCGCCCGCCGTTTTGTCGAAACCGTGCGGATCTTCACGCTCGCGGAATCTCTCGGCGGTGTGGAGAGCCTTGTCGCGCATCCCGCAACGATGACGCATGCCGGAATGGATGCCGACGCGCGGCAAGCCGCAGGTATCACCGACGGATTGCTGCGCCTTTCGGTCGGCCTCGAAGCGGAGGAAGACTTGATCGAAGATTTGGAGGCCGCGCTCGCCGCATCCCGTCCGGCACGGCCGCTCCGAAAAAAAAGGGCATAACCCCGCCCCAGCGCCGTGGGTCTTCAATCTCCAGGCTGCGCCGCCCGCCCGACGAGCCGTTCGCCGTGCCCCACGAACTGCCCCCTGTGAACGGCGATACCCATTTCCAGGGATTGCGCGATCCGCTCCGCGCGATCGATGAACAGCGCCGCAGCATCGGGCGGACAGAGTTCGCGCGCCGTCTGCCGGAAAAGCCCGAGCCACAGATCGAAATGCGCGCTGGAAATCCCAGAGAGGTCCGCATGAACCTTCATGGGCGAACCTTTGTAGCGCCCCGTCATCAAAGTAACCGATGACCAGAACGCGCACAGCTTGTCGAGATGATGATCCCAATCGTCGATCGCGCCGTTGAAGATCGGCCCGAGCACATCGTCGGCGCGCACGCGCGCATAGAACCCGTCAACGAGATCGCGAATCATATGTTCTGTGACCCCGGCGGCAACCCCCGGCGCTTTGGGATGGATGTCACGGACCGCCGTCATGTCAAATGGTCTCCATGGCAAGTGAGTGCATACGCCGACGAGCGCGCGCTCCGTCATATGACGAGCATGAGCCCCAGCATAATCCACAACGGCGCGGGGGCGGCAACCCAGACAAGGGCGACCGCAAGGGTGCGAAGAAGCTTCGTCTGCCGCGGCGCCATGGGCATGGCCGCCGGCAGAGCCTGGTTCAAATCATTGGCCATAAAATCCTCCCGATCCGATCCAATACGCGCTAAGCGCAAAGAACGTTGCGTAGCCGACGATCATGCCCCAGCGCACAGTCGAGATGAAGACATCGCCCACCGGGTCGGGGTGCGCAGGGCCGGAGCCTTCGTCGTCTTGATGAAACTGCCGCACAAGACTGGCAAACAGGATGAAAAGCCCAAGCGTTGCGATTTCGGCCAAGAGCACGACCGTCGTCATGAATTCCCTCCTCCACAACTGCAGCCCCGCCGGCCTCGCGGCGGACGATGCGGGAGCCGCGCTGACGCGAACATGCTCCGAATAGATATATATATGATATATCTTAAAGGGACCTTGTCCGAGGGGATAAGGCATGTCAAGAATGAATCTAATGCAGATTGACGCAGGATCGAGATGCAACTGACCACCTTCTCGGATTACGCGCTCCGTATGCTCATGTACGCACACGCTGCCGGAAACCGGCTTGTGACGATTGAGGAGATTGCAGGCTCCTACGGCATTTCGCGCGCGCACCTCATGAAGGTCGCCAACACTTTGACGCGCGCGGGCTACCTGACGGCGGTTCGCGGCCGCGCGGGAGGATTGAAACTCGGCAAGCCCGCCGAGGACATCCGCCTCGGCGATGTCGTTCGCGCAACGGAGCCGGACTTCGCACTCGTCGAGTGCTTCGCGACGGATAGCCAATGCGTCATCGGCAATTGCTGTCGCCTGCCGGCAGTCCTGCGGCGAGCGCTCGGCGCATTTCTAACCGAACTCGACAAGCACACAGTGGCAAGCATTGCCCTCCGCCCGAAAGATTTCCGGCAGGTCTTCGACACGAGCGGCGACATCCGCCGGCCAGCGGCGCGATAGCGACGGAGAAGCCGGATCGGCAGCCCGGCGCGGACGAGAGATCAAACACTGGCCCCCGTGCGCATGCGATTGTAAATCCATCCGCATACGACGATTGTCGCCGCACCGATCAAAACGGGAGCGATCAGAAACGGCCAACCGGCACCCGACAGGGCGACAACGATAGGATTGGCGCCGGCCGGAGGATGGACCGTATCACTCAAGATCATAGCGGCGATCGCGAGTCCGACACCTGCCGCAACGCCGAGCACACCGCCCCCGAAAGCGGACACAGCGACAAGCCCCACCGCCGCCGAGATGACATGCCCCCCGATGACATTCCGCGGCCGCGCGAAGGGACTGGCGGACACGCCGAAGACGAGAACACAACTCGCACCGAATGGCGGAATCAGAAGCGGAAGAGTCTCCGTCGCGTTCATCACGGCCAGCAACCCAATGGCCAGCGCACCACCGATACCCGCCAAGGCGGCTTGACGCCAGGGCAGCGCGGCGACCCATTGGCGCGCACGCGCATCGACAGGAATTTCAATCGCCTCTTCGCGGCTTGTCATGGCGTCCCTCGGAAAGAATGTCCGGCGGGTAACGTGCACCCGCCGGATATGAGTTATCGCTTGAACTTGGCCGCTTCTTCCGAACCGCCGGTCGCATTGCCTGCGCTGTAGGAATGCGCACCTACACCTGCGAGCTTTCCGCCCTGAACGATGAGATACTCGTCACGGATCGGCTTGCTCGCGAAGTAGCACTCCAGAATTTCGCGCACACCCGCCGCGTAGCGCGTTTGGGCCGAAAGCGACGTACCGGAGATATGCGGCGTCATGCCGTGATAGGGCATTGTCCGCCACGGATGATCCTGCGGTGCAGGCTGCGGGAACCATACATCGCCTGCGTAGCCCGCAAGCTGGCCGCTTTCGAGCGCCCGAACGATAGCATCCCGGTCGCAGAGCTTGCCGCGCGCGGTGTTCACCAGATACGCGCCCCGCTTGAAACTCTTGAGCGTCGTCTCGTTGATCATGTGCTCCGTTTCGGGGTGAAGCGGGCAGTTCAACGTCACGACATCGCAGACCTTGGTAAGGCTTTCGAGGCTCGTGTGATGGGTGAGGTTCAGTTCCTTTTCGACGGCTTCCGGCAGGCGATGGCGGTCGAGGTAGTGCAACTGAACGTCGAACGGCTTGAGGAGGCGCAGCACGCGCAGACCGATGCGCCCCGCAGCCACGGTTCCGACGTGCATCCCTTCGATATCGTACGAGCGCGCCACGCAGTCGGCGATGTTCCAGCCGCCCTTGACCACCCAGTTGTAAGACGGGATGTAATTGCGCACGAGCGCAAGCATCTGCATGACAACGTGCTCGGCGACGCTGTTCGAGTTGCAGTACGTCACCTCCGCGACCGTGACGCCGCGATCGATAGCCGCCTGAAGATCCGTATGATCCGACCCGATGCCTGCCGTCACGATCATTTTCAGCTTGGGCGCCTTTGCGATGCGCTCAGCCGTCATGTAAGCAGGCCAGAACGGCTGCGAGATCACGATTTCCGCGTCGTGAAGCTCCTGATCGAGCTTCGAGTTCGCGCCGTCCTTGTCGGATGTGACGACAAGTTCATGGCCCGCGGCTTCGAGATACTTGCGTAAACCCAGCTCGCCCGAAACGCTTCCGAGAAGCGAGCCGGGTTGAAAGTCGATCGCAGACGGCGTCGGCGCGGTTTGCCCGTCCGGATACTTCGTGATCTTCGGAATATCGTCGCGGGCATACGATTTCGGATAGCCGTCGACAGGATCGTCGTAAAGCACACAAACGATCTTAGCCATAGTCTCTCTCCTGCATGGGATTTGGCCATGAGGAAGCGTTTCGTCCGCCAGCTTGACGGACGATGAGCGATATGGATCGAGAGCGAAAACCTTCCGACGACCTAGCGCCGTCTCAGTTGGCTGCTCCTCAGCGCTTCCTCGTCTCGACGGCCTTGTTCTTCTTCAAGGTCGGCCGTCGCGATGGGCGATTAGTGAGTTTGGAAGCAGCCTGCGTCAAATTGATCTGCTTGACCGCGCAATTGACGACATCAATCACACAGAAACGAGAGACGCACTCGCAAGATTCAGCTCCAGGTTTTGTCGGGTCGCGCTCGTCATGAACGCACGCGCGAGCGGCGGCAGCGGATCCCGATCCGTCACCACCATGCCGATGGTCTGTACGTGTACGGGATCGACGAGATCGAGCATCGCAAGCTCTTCGCAGCCCGCAAAAATATAGGCGAACGTGTGCGGAATGATGCTGGACCATTTTCCGCTGCACACATGCGAGCAAACCGAGAGAAAGGAATTGGTCGTCACCATAGGCGCAAGTTCGAGGCCTATCGAGCCAGCAAGATTGTTCAAAACCCGCCTGTTTTGCATGCTTTCGTTGAGGAGGCAAAGCTGGCTCGCTACCGCCTCGCGCCAGGAAATCCTGGCCTCGTTCGCCCACCGCGACGAGCGCTGCGTGACGTAGAGGTAACGCTCCCGATAGAGCGCAGCTTTGCGCACATTGAGCAGAGGCTCGTTTTCGAGATACGTGATGCCCGCATCCAGCTCGAATTTATCGAGCGCCCGCTGTATTTCGACTGACGTCATCGAATGCACCGCAATTGCGACCTGCGGATGCTTCTCGGCAAATGGCCCGGTCAACTGAGCGACCGCCGGCGTCGCGGCGGGAATGACGCCAATCTGCAGCGTGCCTTTCAGGCATCCCCGAAATCCCTCCACGTCACGTTTGAGGCTTTCGTAGTCGGACAGGATCTGACCTGCCCAAGCAACAACACGCTCGCCCTCCGGCGTCAGCCCGATGAACCGCGGGCCGCGATGCACGAGCCGCATATCGAGCTCCCGCTCCAGAGCCTTGAGCCCGGACGAAAGGGTAGGCTGCGTCACGTTGCACGCCTCTGCCGCCCGCCCGAAATGCTCCTCCTTCGCAAGCGCCACGAGATATGTCATCTGCCGAATAAACATGCCTGGACCATCGAAGGATTTAACCATACTTTTATAGTATAGTTATTGCGAAAAGGGCGTGGGAAAGCAAGCTATGAGCGAACGGCTCACAGCACAGCCCCAGCAGCTACTCTCATATCGCTATATATGATGATATATAGAGCGTCGACTCCCAAGGGAGCAATCCCACGCCGCTTAAGGGAAAAGCGTCGCTCCGCTCTCCAACGGTCGTCACGCTACTGCATCTGTGGCAAAGCGATCTCGCGGAACGGGCCGGCCTCGCTCATGAGCCGGTCGAAGTTTCCCTGCTGAACGACACGCCCCTTATCGATCACATAAATTCGGTCGGCATGGGTCACGGTGCTCAGACGGTGCGCAATCACGATCCGGGTTGCACTGAGTTCCTGGAGGCTTTTCGCCACGATGGCCTGCGTCTGGTTGTCGAGCGCACTGGTCGCCTCGTCCATCAGCAGAATTCCAGGACGCCGCACGATCGCGCGCGCAATCATCAAGCGCTGACGCTGACCGCCCGACAACGTACCGCCATTGTCGCTGAGAACGGTGTGCATCCCCATCGGCATCGCCCGGATATCCTCGTCGAGGCCGGCCATCCGCGCGGCCTCCCACGCATCGTCGGGAGAGAGCGGAGCAGATCCGACGATGTTCTGAAAGATGCTGCCCGGAAGAATTGCACCCCGCTGCAGAACGACACCGATCTGCCGTCGAACGCCCTTGAGGTCGAGATGCGCGAGATCCTGCCCATCGTAGGCTACGGTCCCGCACTCCGGCGTCTCGAAACCCAAAAGGAGACGGAACAACGTCGATTTTCCGGATCCAGACGCGCCGACGAATGCAACGAATTCGCCCGGAGAAACCGTAATGTCCACTCCGTCGAGAATGAGCGGACCATCGTCTGCATAGCGGAAGGAAATGTTTCTGAGATCGATACGCCCACCGAGACGCCCCGGCTTTTTCCGCTTGCCGTCGATTTCCGGCAATTCGTCGAGCAGCGGCTTCATGTTCTCGTACATCGGCACGACCGCAAGCGACGTCGACACCGCCTGCACGAAACCGAGCAAGGCACCGTTGAACACGCCGAAAGCGGCCGTGAAGGCCACAAAGCTCGCCGGCGCAATCTGCGTCTCGCTGAGCCCGATGACGGAGATGAAGACGAGCGTCGCCAGCAACGGAAGAACGCGATTGATTGTGGCGATGATATTTCCGATGTGAGACGCCCTCACCGTCTGCTGACGCTGAACCCCGAACGCCGCAAGCCATCGCGCAAACGAGCGATGCTCCGCTCCCATCAGCCGGATTTTCTTGATACCGGAAAGGATCTGGAGCGTCAGGCTGTTGACGGACGCCTCCGCCTTAAGTCGCGTCCTCTCGAAGCGAAGCTGGCGGTAGCTGAGGCCGAAGAGCACAACGCACGTCACCACCGTCAACCCGCCTGCCGCGAGCGCCAGCCGCACGTCGTACATCATCATCAAAACAAAATTGACGGGCGAAAAGAGCGCGGCCAAAGTCGAGCTGAGCGCCACATCCGAAAGGATTTTTCGAAGTTGCGTCGGCGCCATCGCCTTGATCATCAGATCGCCGGTCTCGAAGCGCCGGAAAAAGGCGAGCGGCAAACGCAGCAGCCGGTCCCATATTGCGGCCTGAAGCGTCCCATCGGCAAAAGATTCCAGACGCGTCAGAGCAATGGAACGCGCAAGCTGGAAGAGCGTCGAGCCGACCGCGATCATAACCAGGCCGACACCGAACATGAGAAGCGCGGACGTTTCGGAGAACGGCACCGCCTCGCTCAAAACCAAGCCGGTAATAATGGGCGGCAACAGCCCAAGCGCCGCAGTCAGAATGGCAAAGAAGACAGCCAGCCGAAGGTCGACGCGCGCGGGCGAGGCCATCACGTGGCGTACGAGATCCCAGCCCGTCAACGCGCGATCGGGCAACGGCCGGTAAGGGTAGACCGCCTGGGTATCGAGCGCGTTTGCGACACGCGCGTCAACCCACACTGGCGATCCGGCTTCCAGAAATTGCGCCCTGTAACGCCCCGCCCCTTGACGCACGACCGCAATCGGACGTCCGCTTTCCTTGTGAAACCCCACAAAACTTCCGACATCGTGCCGCCACCAATCATGGTCGAGCGTGACCCGCCGCGAGCGAAGGCCGGCCTCGCGAAGAATATCCCGCACAAGAGCGATCGGGTCGAGATCGGCGCCGTCCTCGTCACGCGGCGCGCCGTCGAAAGGGATCTTTTCTTCCGCGCAAACATAAGCGACGACGGTCCTGGCGTCGGCATCCTCAGCCCCGTACGGAGCGGCAGGCGTATCGCCATCCACAAGCGCCACGAGACCGCGCAACGCCTCATCGACCTCGTCCCCCTCACTCTGACGGCTAAACCCACGCCGTTCCAACGCCACACGGCACTCGCCCTGGACAATCGAAATCGCGTCTCGAACGAGATCGGCCTGGCAGGCTTCGACGGCACCCCACCCGAACAGTTTTACAACGTCGGCGGTCGGAAGCGCACGCACCGTCACACCTGCATCCGGCGCAATTGCGCGATACGGAGTTGCCAATCCGAAGAGATGCTTATCCGAGAGCGACGGCACCTCGCCGACGACCGGAAGAGACGCCAACTCCTCGGAGACAAGCCACGACGGCTCACGTGCAGCGACAGTGTCGCCCGCGCGGACGCCAAGCGTCTCGCCGCGCTGAACGACCCTTGACGACAACGGCGCAACGTCGCGCGCGCAATAGGACGTGAGCGCATTGAGCCAAGCGTCGAAACCGGAAGCGGCATCGAGCGAAAGAGCCTCACGCCCTGCCGCCTCGCAAAGCTCGACAAAAGCTTCCCCCACACCGGCGACGATAAGCCGGGCGCCGAATCCATGCGTCTCCGGCACGGAAAACGCGTCTCCGGCTTCAAGCGTCGCCAAATGCTGCCGCGCGCCGCTCGGCCTTTCGTCTCCCTCCCACAGTTCGATAAAGAGGTTCACCGTCCCTTCGCGCACAAGGCCGAGCCGTGTCGGCGCCAGCAACACAATCGGTTCGCGGCCGCTGGTGCGGTGAAGGAACGGCGCATCGGAGAGCGCCCGTACAGCTTGAACGTTCTCCATATCCGCCTATTCCTGCGCCACGAGCCGCGCATACGTGCCGTTCGCGCGCATCAGATCGTCATGCGTCCCCCGCTCGACGACTTCGCCCCGGTCGAGCACGACGATCTCGTCCGCATCGCGAACGGTCGAGAGCCGGTGCGCGATGATCAGGCACGTGCAGCCGCGCCGCCGGATAGCGGCGTCGATGGCCTTCTCCGTTACGGGATCGAGCGCGCTCGTCGCCTCGTCGAGAACGAGGATGGACGGCCGCGATGTCAGAGCCCGCGCAATCTCGATCCGTTGCGCCTCGCCGCCGCTCAGGTTGGCGCCGCCTTCTTCGATTGCCGCGTCGAGCGCCCCTCCGCGCGCGGCAACGATATCGAAGATCTGTGCATCTCGGAGGGCCGCGATCATATCGGCGTCGGGAACAGTTGTGTCCCACGCGCTCAGATTGTCGCGCACCTTTCCGCTGAACAGAAACACCTGCTGGCTGACCACGGCGATGGAGCCCGTCATTGTCGAAACCGGAATCTCAGAAAGCGCCACCCCGTCGAACAGGACGTCGCCACTCCAGGGCCGGTACAATCCCCCGACGAGATTGGCGATCGTGGACTTTCCGCTTCCCGATCCTCCGACCAGCGCCACGCGCTGGCCCGCACGAACGGTGAGATTGAAATCTTTGATGAGAGGGGCTTCCAACGGGTTGTAGCCGAACGTCAGGTCCTTGAGCACGATGTCGCCGCTCAAGCGCTCGAGCTTGCCGCCACGCTCGGCCTCGCGGGCATACCGGCTGTCGCGTCCATAATTGAAGACGTCGTCCGAGCGTGACAGATCGGCGCTCAACTCCTGAAAAGCGCCGCCCGCCGAGACAAGCGCATTGATCGGCCCCGTAAAGCTCATCGCAAGCGCCTGGAAAGCGACCAGCGTGCCAACGGTCATGTCGCCGTGGATAATGCGATAGCCTCCGATGCCGATCACGGCTGCGATCGCAAGGCCATCGAGCAACGGCGCGAGGCCGTCGGCGAGTACGCCATGAAGCGCAAGCCGGCGATTGTTGTTGAGCGTCTTCGCCTGGAAGCCGGCCCAACGCTCGAAATAATCGTCGTCCGTGCCGGATGCCTTGAGCGTCTCGATCGCGCGAATGCCCGTCACGGACGCCGCCTGGAACTGACCGAAATCCTGCTGAAGGCGTGCGCTCGCATCCATGCGATACCGCGACAACACGCGGAAAACGCCAATGTTGAACAAAGACAGCGCGATCGTGATCGCAGCGAGCAGCGCATCGAGAAAGATCATGACGGCCGCGTAGAACACCACCGTCACGGCATTGACCAGGCTCTCGCCAAGCCGCCCCGCTACGGCACCGGCAATCCGGTCGTTAGCGGCGATCCGGTCGACGATGTCGCCAGGATGGCGCTGGCTGAAAAACGTGAGCGGGAGCCGCAAGAGGTGCCAGACGAAACGCGCCGAATCGACCAGCGCGAGTTTCGTTTCCATGCGGAGAAGCACCGCATGACTGAGCCACGTCAGACCCGCAAGGAGCAAGGTCGTCGCTGCCATCCCGGCGAGCAGCGGTCGCAGCCAATCGTGATTGCCCTGGATCAGATAGTCATCGATGAAGATCTTGGAAAACCCGGGGATGACCAGGCCGGGCACGATGGTCGTCAGACTGATCAGCACGGAAAGCGCAATGGCGTTCCGGATGCCTCGCGTCCGCGGCGTGAGCCGTGCGAAAAGACCCGGCTTTCCACCCTCCGGCACAAAATCGTCCGTCGTCTCGAAAACGAGCATCACGCCGGTGAAGGCATCGTCGAACTCGGACAGCGTGACAGTGCGGGGACCCGTTGCCGGATCGTTGAGATAGACGGTTCCGTTGCGGTGACCTTCAACCACCAGGAAGTGGTTGAAATTCCAGAACGCAATATAGGGAAATGGCCCGGAAAGCGCGCTCGCGAGAGACGCCTTCCGCCCTTTTGCCGCCAAGCCGTAGCGCCGGGCCCCGTGAAGAATATTGCGCGCCGTGCATCCATCGCGCGAGACACCGCACTCCGCGCGCAGCTCTTCGAGGGGCCGCCACTTGCCGAAATGCGCAAGCACGATCCCGAGCGCAGCCGCGCCGCACTCGACGGTTTCCATTTGCAGAAACGTCGGCGTCTTGACACGGATATTGGGGAGCTTCGGCAGCGGCTCGGAGATCATCGGTCGACCCCGAGCACGGACTTCAGAAACGGCAGGATCAACGTCACCGGAGCCTGCCGCTTCGTGGTGACGGTAGCCGAAACCAACGTGCCGTTCTCAATTCCGAAATCAGGCCCTTTGCCGCTTGTCCACGCGAGGCCGGATGCCGTGCCCTCGTCCTCCATGAGGTCCGCACGGACCATGACCGGCGCACCCGCAGCGGTGAAGGTCTCGACGAGCTTGTCGTTGTGAAGCAGCGAATGAATGGCGCTCGTCGAAAGCGGCAGCTCGGACACGCTGCGCACGACGCCGCGTACGGTTCCGAACTCTTCCTTCTTGGTGACGCTCGGCTCGACATTGACCGAAAGTCCGGTGCGGATGCGCTTCCCAAGCTCAGGCGGCACGAACAGAAGCGCGTCGAGCTCATCGCTATCCGTCATGACACGCACCACCGGCATACCCGTCGTGATGCGGTCGCCAAGAGAGGCTGCTATCTCCGTCACATGTCCGTCGACCGGAGATCGCAAGTGGCGCGACGCCGCGATCTTCTCCGCGAGATCCTCCATCGCTTTGCGATGCACGAAAATCTCGGTATCGACCTGGCGAATACGATCGCCCCAATATTCCCAGCGCGTTTGCACTTCGACATCGAGGTTTACGATCTCGCTCCGCAGCACGGACGCCGTTTCCTGCGCTTGCAGCCATTCGTTCTCGGCTGCCAGGATCACCTGCCGGTTGACATGCCCCTTCTGATGCAGCTCCTTGAGGTCGGCGAGGCGCGCGCTCAGAACGTTTCCGCGATGCTCGCTGTTGTCGATGCGCTGGCGCAGGCTCTCCGCGCGCAGCTCCTTGAGAGCCTCCCGCCGCCCGATATCCTTCTCGCGCTGGAGAATGTACGCCGTGCGGCGTTCTTCGAGCTTAACGAGTTTATCCTTCTCGCGCGCGAGCCGGGACTCGTCGAGCTTCAAATCGAGCACAGCAAGCGGATCTCCCTTGCTGACCCGCTGCCCATTCACGACCAGGATGCCGGCGAGTTGTCCATCCCCCTCCGACGTTGCCGAGAAAATCTCACCGCCGTAATTCAGAAGGATGCCCTGCGCGTTGAGGCGCGTTGGCACAGAGCCCAGAAAGCCCCATGCCACCGCGCCTGCAACGATGATGAACGCGCCGAGAAACGCGATCCAGTAGCGCGGCGAGGCGGCTGTCATCGCCTCGTCGAGCCGTTCTGGTGACGACATTTTCTCAAGCGCCGATCGGCGAAACAGAGACATCCCCCGGACTCCCAAAAAAGATATGGCCTCTAAAGCTTCCGCTCGACCGTGTAGAAAATCGCCGTATCGGGCTCACGGCCGGGATCGAGCCACGGCTTCACGCCGCCGGTCACGCTGTCCAAATCCGCGTCCGAAAGGTCACGGCTGTTGCGGATCCTGTCGTTGTCTTTTTGAGCGATAGCGGCCTTGGCCGAAACGTCAGATTTGGTATCTTCACTCATAAGCTCACTCCTTCTCGTGAATGCGTGAGCGCCGTGGCTCACTTGAAACTCGCCACCTTCGAGCGGTGCGTTGGCGTTCGCCGTGCTCGCGCACGCTGCTAGAACAGCTCGGCGGATGTCGAAAGGGAATCGTACGAGCGCCGGCGGGTGATGTTGCCGCGCATGTGACCGCCAGACACATCTTCGAGCTTCGCATCGGGAATATCGACGTTCTGCACGGTCGACGCGGCATTGCCATCGCGGCCTGCATCGGCGGCGGCGGCCTTCGGTTCGTTTGACATCGCTTGCTCCTTTGTCGATCAGCTAAGAATGGACAGACATCCGCGCGGACTATTTCGGGCGGAACTTGGCGAGAGCCCGATCGTAATTGGAAGGAGGCTGCATGAACTTTGGCAGCCAACCTCCAGACACGGCCTCCAGATCCGCATCCGCAATATTTTCGGTCCTGAAGTCGTCGCACTCCGCGCGCTGCACTGCGCTGCTCTCGTCGCGGGTTGCGTGGTCCGTTTTAATTTTCATAGGGATCCCTGCATCAAATCGCTCCGGCTCATTGCGGACACGCGCCGTTACCGTTGGAGCCCGAAGAATTTGCCCATTCCGTGCCGTCGAGAAGGAGTAGCTCGCCACCCCAGCGGATCGTGGATATTCCCGCCCGCGACGGCATCCAGTTCTGCATCGGCAAGCTCACCCTCCTGGGCACGAACACCTTGAAAGCGTTCCCGCACGGTCTCTGCATCCTCGCCCGTCACGTCGAAACCGTTCAGCACTGCGAACGCCACCAGCGCATCGAGCGCGGCGGCGCCGTCCTTCGCGCCGACGGCGACAGCCAGTCGGGCGGCAAGATCGCGATCATGCCGAATGCGGTTGAGGAAGTCGGTCATCGCATTGGCGCTCATCACCGCTGCCCCGTGACCATGCGGAACAATTCGGCGAGCGGATAGAAGCGCTGCGGCGCTCCGCCGGCGACGGCGTCAAGAGACTCGTCGGAAAGCTCTGCCTGGTGGCCGGCTCGCGCCAGCAGCTCCGAAGCGCCCTCATCCCCCTGAAATCGGTCTCCGTAAGTTTCATCAGCCACACGTTCCGCCATAACCAACTCGTCCCTTCTATTTTCCGCACTCGTTTCGAAGTCGGGATAGCGGGACTATGACGGAAGCCGGAAGGTGTGTTTTGCCCTCTCGTCCAGAAGAATATTCGCGAAATCCAAAAAGCCTCTCAGGGTCTAAAAACTGCATGATAATTAGGGATTTATTATATGTTCCCAACAAAGATTATTAAGGCACCAGGGGAGGCACGCGAAAGACGGGGATCGCGTATGAGCAGGCAATGTCAAACCGGCACGAACGACCGCCAGGGCGTTCCGCGATCGATCTTCTCGGTGGCCCATCTTCCGCAGATCGAAAGGTTCGATGCGTGGAAAGATAGCATCGCCTCCATTTTCGATGTCGAAGCGGAAAAGGAAATCGCGGCCAACTTCCAAGCCACGCTGGAAGCGACGCTGATCGGCCCGCTTTTATTTGCTCGTACCGAGACATGCCGCCAGGCGTGGTCGCGCACTCCACGCCGCATCGCGCTCGACGGGATGGACCACTACCTGATCCAGTATTTCGAACGCGGCGGCCACCTCGACATCGAAGGCGTCACACACGGGCCGGAAGGCTACATCGTCGTGTTCGACCTCTCTCGACCGCTCGCGAACACGACAACGGATTTCTGCAATTTTTCCGTTCTGATACCGAGACCGCTTCTTGCCGCTCAGTTGGAGCGTCCCGACGAGATGCACAACCTCGTCGTTACGGGCGTGGTCGGCAGCCTACTGCGCAATCACATCCTGACCCTGCAGGCCCTTTCGAGCAGCCTCGACATCGCCTCGTCGGATCGGGTCTCAGAAGCGACGATCGGGCTCGTTGCCGCCTGCCTCAACGGCGTAGACGTCGACAGCGCGCTCCGGGACGGTTCGACATCGTATGCTGGAATCGTCCAGATCAAGCACTTCATCGATGGTCATCTTCACAGCGAAAACCTGACAGCCGACTGGATCGCGCGTCAAAACGGCGTCTCTCGCTCCAAGCTCTACACGATGTTCGAGCGCCACGGCGGCGTTGCCGCCTACATCCGCAGCAGACGCCTGCAGCACGCCTTCCACACGCTGCGCGATCCAACCCGCCGACATCGCTCGCTCTACGACGTCGCACTCGAAGCCGGCTACAACAACGACGCAGCGTTCTGTCGCGCGTTCAAGAACCACTTCGAACTCACGCCCGGGGAGGTTCGCCGCCTACGGCGTCCACGCCCCAGTGCGGAGAACGCCATCGCCAACGCAAGCCGTCGCTACGAGCATTGGCTCCACCATTTGGGCGCGACGGCGTAGCCCGGCGGAACGGTCAGCGCGGCCCGCCGATCTGCTGCGCAAGGACGGCGAGCAAATCCGTCTGCGTGATAAGGCCTCTGAGACGCCGCTCGCCGTCGACGATCACGGCCGCATGGGCCCGTCCGTCCGTGAGAGCCGGAACCAGACTGACGGCAGGATCTGTTTCGAGCGCCGTCACAACGGGCGACATCAGGGTTCCGACGGTGCCCGGTTTCTCCGTCAATTCGCGGAGCCCGACGCTGCCCTCGACACGTCCTTGAGCCCCGACCACCGGAAGGCTTCGAAGGTTGTGCTTCAGGAGCAGAGCGCGCGCGAAATCTGCTGTGTCGCTCTCGTGTACGGAAATGACGTCCCGCGACATCACCTCTCCGCATATGAGATCGTGATGCGTACGAACCAGCGCCTCCAACTCCACCTGTCGGAGCAGACGATCGAGATCGTCGGGATCGATATCGAAGGTTTCGTCGAGCAGAGCCAGCGCAGCATCCACATCCGCCCGTTGGAAGCCCACACGCGCCTGCGACGGAGGATCCTGCGTACCATGAATATTGATCGGCCCCGGCACCGCAACATGCGGATAGGATCGCCGGGAGATGCCGTGAAATGCAATCCCGAGCAATACGAGGATGAGCGAATTCAACCCAACAGGAATGAAGGGAAATAAAAACCCTGACGACCCAATCGCAGGACCGCCAACGACGGCTGTCAGCGCCGCAGCGCCCCCCGGCGGATGCAGACATCTCGCAAACGACATCGCCAGGATCGCCAGCGACACGGAAACCCCGGCTCCCAGGATCGGGTCCGAGATGAACTGCACCACTCCGACGCCGACGAGAGCCGAAATCGTATTTCCACCGATAATCGACCACGGCTGCGCAAGTGGGCTGCTCGGCACGGCAAAGAGCAGAACGGCCGAAGCCCCAATCGGCGCAACGATCAAGGGAAGGTGCGCGCCCTGCCCGTAGAGCACGCCGCAGATCAGCGCCGTCAGGAGAATCCCTGCGAGAGCGCCAAGACAGGCGAGAAGCCTCTCTCGCAACGTCGCGCCGGCAAGGATCGGAACGAACAAAGCGAAGCGCTGGCGAGCGTTCAACTCGTATTTTGTTGGTTGATTTTTTTTGAGCATGAACGGGTTCGTGCGCACCTGCGGGCGAGAGCGACAAAGCGGAAAACGCACCTTCTTAGGAGATGGCCGCACAAACGGCGAGTGCCACATCACGTTAAGATGTCACGATCGCCATGCGGCCTAAGATCGCAATATTGAAACCGAGAAGCCCGCCGGACCCAAGACACCGCCGCCGCGACTATGGCGCGTTGTGTTGCGACGAAAACGAAAACCCGCCACGCGAAGGTGGCGGGTTCGAGAACGCAGCGCAGATCTATGGCTATTTCCGTCGAGGATCGTCATCCGGATTGATGTAGATAAGATCGAACGGACCGTTGGCTGCCACCTGAATGATGGTCTCCTCATCCTCCGTCCACACGTAATGCGCATGGTTTGGCGGCAGCAGGAGCAGGCCGCCCGCGCCAAGCTTCTTTCCGCCTGTCTTGTCGACTGTCTCGCCCATCCCGCTCCACATCGCACCGCTCATGACCGTGACGGATTCGAAAACCGGATGAGTGTGCGGAGGAACGACGTAGTTCGGGGGAAACTTGACGCGCAAAATGAACAGCCCTTCCTTTTCCGGATCGCCGTGCAGAAGAACGTACGTTGCGCCCTTCGGAAACGCCGGATGATCCTGATACGTCATGTCCGCGTTGGTGAGTTCCTTCGCGTCATCCTTCGCATCATGCGCAAACGCAGATGATGCGAACGCAAGCAATACAGCGGCAATCAGACCTACCTTCATGAGTTTCCTCCTGTTCTGGTTCGAAAACGTCAACGCTTGCCGTCGGAGTTGGGGGGCAGAACGGGCGCGCTGAGGCTGGGCTCGCGGACATCGCTCGCGAGCCTCGACCCTCGGCTCGAACAAATCTCGCCCGTGAGATCGGAACCTTGCCCGCCCTGCATCAGGTTAGCCGAAACCTTCGCCTGCGCGGCGCTCTGCCACGCACCCGCCCGATCTAGACCGAACCCAATCGCCACCACGCAGCTCGCAGCCGAAATGGAAACCGCGACGACCGTCAGCACGTCCCGCACGCACGAGTGCCCGCACCCACGCACCGAACTGATCGCTCTGACCCGCCGCATGGCAGAACCCTCCCAATGCCTCAGCACCGGAGAAAGCGTAGAAAGCCCGCGCCAATCCCGGAAGAGCGGTTAACCTCCAGATGGCCGGGAAATTTCCCGAGCATGAAGGCTGGAGCTTCACACGAAGCTCCCTGCCTTTTAGCTTGCCAGGTAAAAGCGGCGGCGAGGTATCGGCATGGATCTGAAGTGGCTGCTCGTGAGGCGCATCGCGTTGGTAGCCTTGGTGTGTTTCCTCGCCGGCTCGGCGCTTGCACTCTATGAAACCTCTCGCGAAGCGAAGCGTCTGAACGTCGAACTCGCCACGCTCGTGAGCCGGCAACTCGATTTGCAACTCTCGCGCATCGACCGATCGACCGACATCCCTGCGCGCTTCCCGGATTGGGATGTCGTCGCCACCTATACCCTCCTGCCCGGCCAGTGCGTCGAGTTTCACGGCACCGATGCAAGACGGCAGCGCGTGAGCTGTGCCGGAACGGATTCAAACGCACCGCCCCATTGGTTCTTCGCAGCCCACCGCACGTTCATCAATCGGACGTTGACCGCGACCATACCCATTGCGTACCGCGACGAAGACCGCGGCAGCGTCGTCGCATCCTATCATCCGGCAGCGACGGCCAGCGCCGCGTGGTCGACCATCTCGCCTCTTCTCGGATTTTCTGCCGCCCTCGTCGCTGCGCTCTGCGTCATGGTCTACTTTGTCGTCGACCGCGCTTTGCGTCCCGCAAAAGACATCCTCGACGGCCTTAACCGAATGGCGCGCGGCGATTTGAGCTACAGACTACCCAAGCTCCGCCTGACCGAACTCAATCGCATCAGCGAAGTCTTCAACGCACTATCCGAAGATCTCCGAAAATCGACGTCGGAGCGCGCCGAACTCGCCCATCGCCTCGTCGACGCGCAGGAGCAGGAGAGGCGGCACATCGCGCGCGAACTTCACGACGAAATCGCCCAGAAGCTCGCCGCGCTCAACGCGCTTGCCGCATCCATCCGCACAAGCGCGCAACGCGAAAGATTGCCCCTCGCCGAAGAAGCGAGAAGCCTGGAGGCGATGGCGTCCAATCTGATGATTTCCCTCCGCCGAACGCTGACGCACCTGCGGCCACAGGAGATCGACGACTTCGGGCTCGTCCAAAGCCTGCGAGCGCTCATCGAAGAGCACAACAAGAAAGCGCACGGCAACACACGCTATGTCATCGAAACCGCGGGCGACGTCGGGACACTCCGCATGGAAACGAGCGCACACGTCTACCGCATCATTCAAGAAGCGCTGAACAATGCCTCACAACATGCGAATGCCAAAACCGTCACGGTGCACCTCAGCGAGGCCGACGACGCAGGACTGAAAAAGATCAAGCTCTCCGTAATCGATGACGGAACGGGTCCCCAACCGAAAGGCGAACGCTCGGAATTGCCTCGATCCGGCATCATCGGCATGCGCGAGCGGGTCACGGCGCTCAGTGGACAATTCACCTCCGGCGCACTCCCCAACGGCGGCTTCGGACTTCATGTCGAATTCCCAATCATGCCGCGAGGAGCCTGAGGGCCATGACGATACGCGTTCTTCTGGTCGACGATCATGCCATCGTTCGGGAGGGATATCGCCGGTTAATCGAGAAACATCGGGGCATCGAGGTCATCGCGGAGGCCGGAGACGCGCCCTCCGGCTACGAGGCGTTCAAGAAATTGCAGCCGGACGTCGTCGTCATCGACATTTCGATGCCGGGGCGCGGCGGCATAGATCTCGTTCGACAGATACGGCAACGGGAGCCGGCCGCCCGCATTCTCGTGTTTTCCATGCACGCAAGCCCCACCTATGCTCAGCAGGCCTTCCGCGCCGGCGCACGGGGCTATGTCACCAAAAGCAGTTCCCCCGACCTTCTGGTGAGCGCGATACGCGATGTCTTTCAGGGCCGCCCGGCCCTCTGCCCTGAAATCAATCAAGCCATCGCCACGAGCACGCTCAGTGACGATGTCTCGTCTCTGGACACGCTCTCTCCCCGCGAATTCGAAATTCTGCGCATGATCCTCAACGCGAAATCCACCGAGGAAATAGCGTCCGCCCTCAACCTCAGCCCGAAGACCGTCGCCAACTATCATTGCGAAATACGCTCCAAGCTCGGCGTGCGCTCGGATATCGAACTCGTCTATTTCTGCATCGGGAAAGGCCTGATCGCGCCTGTGACGGCGCCGGGCTCGGCATGAGACGAAACGGCCTTCCCCAGGGCACATGAAGCCTGTCTGTGCCCTAGGGAAGTGTTTCGCGAGCGAGTTACAGAAGCGCGATCACACGCGAGCGGATCGGCTCTCCTCAAGAACTTCTCTCAGTTTACGGGACGCACCCGCGGCTTGCTCGTCGCTAAGAACGGCCAAGTCGAACCAATGCTGCTTGATTTGCTCCGCCCTCGCGCGATGGAAAAGACGGATATACCTGTCCGATTTCCTCTGCGCTTCCCCGATTGTTCGGTTCAATGTCTTGATCGTTGTCTTCACGGTACGGTCCGCACCAGCCTTGTCCGACTGCATTGTCTGTCCCCATAGCTCGCGCCCGCCGGCTGCGACGACGCGATACGGATGGCCCATGCTCCGCGAGAGGCGCGCAAAAACGCGCCCGCACAGCGGAGTGCACAATTCTGAATGGATTTGGATAGCGAGGGAGTTTCCCGGACGCGGCCGCTTTGCGCGCGTCCGGGCTACCGGCCGGCTTTACGACGCCGAGCCTCCGAATGATATGTCAGAAACAATCCGTTCATGGCGGACGGAGGCTAGCTCGCCGGGTTTGGAAGTCAAGGCACGCGTTCTCAGGCAGCACCGATCAGGCAAGATCGGCGGGATCTTCCGCCCTGAGGATGCCCAGCCGAAAAATGGCAACCTTCGCCAAGTCCTGGATGACGCCCAGCACACGCGGATTCTGCGTTCTCTCGGCAAGGCGCAAGTACGCCTCCGCCAAGTACTCCGCGCAAGCGCTGATGTCGCTCGTCCGCTCGTCCGGAAGGGCAGGCACCGAAAACTCCGCCGGCTCCACAGCGTGCAACTCGTCGAGCTTTGCGGAGGCGTCCCTCGCTGCCGCGCCAAGAGCGGACCGCATCTCGATATCCGGCACGGACGGGGCGTCGCTTTCGATCAACTCGGCGACACGTCGCTCGATGGCGGCGAGCCCTGCGAGCGTCACGGCCTCCTCACCAGCCGGTTGCCCCGCAAGCCGGCCAGCGTGGAACGCCTTACGCCGCTCGCTCCGCAGCAAACTCACATGCTCCAGCTCTTCGAGAGCCATGCGCTCTGCGGCGTCTTTCACGTCGGCCGCCTCTGCGTGCGCCGCGACGTAAGTCCAGAACGCAAACGCGCGTTGCTCGTGGCGCACCGCGGAAGCAAGCGCTTGATAGGGCGTCAAAAGTTTGGTGCCGGCCATTTCCTCCGGCGAGGCGTCGAAAGTATCGGGAATGGACCACGGCAGACGTGCGCTCGCACCGTCCCCCTCATGATCCTGCCATTGATCGACTTGCCGGATATGGCCGAGCTCCGTCTCCGCCAGGCCGTCGAAGACCGCGGCCAGCGCCGTTTCGCCTTGAGCGCGAAGCTGTCGTGACGTTTCCTTGTAGCGCGTTGCAGCATCCAATTCCATCGCACGCGCAAGCGCGAAAAACTCGCCGATGGAACGGATACGGCCAGCAGGCTCGTCATTCAAAGAGGTCATGCCGCCATACCTTGAAGATAAGGGTAGAGCCTACGCGGCGGGATGCAATCCGACTTGAGCAAGGTCAACCCTAACGGATGTAGCCCTGGTACCCCTTCACACCAGATGGAGCGGAACCTGCGAGGCTTTCCTTGGCCGCAAAACTGGTGCGTTTGATCGTTGTGGTCATAGCCTCCGCCTCGGCTTTGCTGGGCGTGACCGTGCCGGCGTCTGCGCAATCGAGCCTCGCGGCCTTTCTGGAGAAGGTCACCCCGCAGGAGTTCTTTCCCCGAGCCACGCGGGTGGGAGAACCTCAGGGCGATCCCCCCTTGCTCCCGGTTTTTGCAGAAGATGAGCAAATCGGGTTCGTCTATCTGAACTCCGATGTGACAGGCTCCGTCGGCTATTCCGGAAAACCCATTCATATCCTGGTCGGCATCGACATGCAGGGTGTGATCGCCGGCTTCAAATTGGTCGACCACAAGGAACCCATCGTTCTGGTCGGCGTCCCGGAGCGCCGCGTCGTCGAAGCGATCAACAAGCTGATCGGCACGAAAGTCGGGCCCATCGCCTCGGGAACGGAACGTCCACCGCAGCCGGATATTGTCAGCGGGGCAACCGTAACGGTGCTCGTCATGGCCGACAGCATCGTCCGCTCTGCGGTGCGCCTCATCCGAAGCGGCCGAATTTCGCTTTCCGGAGCCGAGCCGCAAGCGCAGACAGGCGTCGCGGTGGAAACACGAACCGTCGACATGTCCGCACCGGGAGGGCGCGACTGGCAGAGCCTGCTTGGAGACGGATCGGTCCGCAGGCTCAGGCTCTCGGTCGGAGACGTCAACGCCGCTTTCGAACGATCGGGAAATGCGGAGGCCGCGGCCCATCCTGAAAAGGGCGATCCCGACGAGACCTTCATCGATCTTTACGCTGCGCTCGTGAGTGTACCAGCCATTGGCAAGAGCCTGCTCGGAGACATCGGCTACGAACGCCTCAGCAGCCGGCTCAAACCCGGACAACAGGCGGTTCTGGTCGCCGGGCAAGGGCGGTATTCCTTCAAAGGCTCCGGCTACGTCCGCGGCGGTATCTTCGATCGAATCGAGATCGAACAGGATGGATCCGGCGCCCGTTTCCGTGACAAAAACCATGAACGCATCGGTTCCATTCAGGCGCCCGGCGCGCCATCGCTTCCCGAGATCGCCCTCTTTTCTGTCCCCGAGGATCTCGCGCTCGATCCCACCCAGCCCTGGACCGTCGATCTTATGGTCCAGCGTTCCATAGGGCCGCGTGACAAGACGTTTCTCAATTTCGAACTGACCTATGCGTTGCCTTCGCACCTCCTCATCAGCAAGCCTGCACCGGCCACCGCGCAAGCGCCCGCATCGCCGCCCGAAGCTGTCCCAGACACGTCATCGCGAGCGCAGACGGCCCCCGGCGCATCCGCCTATGAAGACGACGATCCGCTGTGGAAAGAGATGTGGCGGCGCGATGCCGCCCCTGTCGCGATCACAGCGCTTGCCATCGTCGTTCTGACCGGAATTTTTTTCTTCCAGAACGCCCTCGTTCGCAGACCTCACGTCTACACGTGGGTCCGTCGCGCGTTTCTCGTCTTTACGCTCGTCTGGCTAGGCTGGTACGCGAACGCGCAGCTCTCGGTCGTCAACGTTCTGACCTTCACCAACGCGCTGTTGACCGGCTTCAGCTGGGAGTATTTTCTCACCGCTCCGCTGATCTTCATTCTCTGGTCGTCCGTGGCAGTCTCGCTCCTCTTTTGGGGACGCGGGCCGTTCTGCGGCTGGCTCTGCCCGTTCGGCGCTTTGCAGGAGCTGACCAACAACATCGCCAAAGCGCTCGGCGTACCGCAGCTTCGCGTTGCATGGGACCTGCACGAGCGCCTCTGGCCGATCAAGTACGTGATCTTCCTCGGCCTGTTCGGGTTGTCGCTCTACTCGTTCACCGCAGCCGAGCATTTCGCCGAGGTCGAGCCTTTCAAGACGGCGATCGTTCTGAAGTTCATCCGCGATTGGCCCTTCGTCGTGTTTGCCGTGGTCATTCTCGTCGCCGGGCTTTTCGTCGAGCGGTTCTATTGCCGATACCTATGTCCCCTTGGGGCTGCACTCGCGATCCCAGGCCGCATGCGCATGTTCGAATGGCTCCGCCGCTGGCCCGAATGCGGCTCGCCATGCCAGCGCTGCTCCAACGAATGTCCGGTTCAGTCGATCCATCCCAACGGCCGGATCAACGTGAACGAGTGCATCTACTGCATGCACTGCCAGGAACTCTATTGGGATGATCAGCGATGCCCGCACATGATCCAGGGGCGGTTGAAGCGCGAGAAGCGCGACGCGATTCTGTCAGGAGCGCCAAGCGCCCGCCCGGAACCGCGCCGTCCACTCATCACCTATGTCGGAAAGATCATCCACCAGCCTGCGAAACTTCGCGCGGGAAAAAAGTCATGACAGGAGAGCCTCATGCAGAATGACGACAGGAAAAGCACAAACCTCACACGCCGCGACATTCTGAATCGAACCACCGTGGCTGCGGCCGCTGTCGGCGTCGTCGGAACGGCTGGCGGCTTAACTCTCTCGGGTCTGGGCGGCAGCGCCGTTCCCCAGGCACAGGCCGCCCCGCACGGCAGCGCAGCCGCGCACGCGACCGTCGCCCCCGGTGAGCTCGATGAGTACTACGTATTCTCGTCGAGCGGGCAGTGTGGTGAAGTACGCGTCATCGGCCTTCCCTCCATGCGCGAGCTGATGCGCATTCCGGTATTCAACCGCTGTAGCGCCACGGGCTGGGGCCAGACCAACGAAAGCCTGAAAATTCTGACCGACGGCCTGACGCCCCAATCGCGTGAATTTTTGAAAACGCGCGGCGGCACTTTCATGAACGGCGACCTGCACCATCCGCATCCGTCGTTCACCGACGGCACGTATGACGGCCGCTACCTCTACGCCAACGACAAGGCCAACACCCGCGTCTGCCGTATTCGCCTCGATATCATGAAATGCGACAAGATCGTCCAGCTTCCCAACCAATCGACAGTGCACGGCCTGCGCGTACAGAAGTATCCGAGGACCGGCTACGTGTTCTGCAACGGCGAAGATCGCGTCCCCGTCCCCAACGACGGCACGGTGCTCGATGATCCGACCCAGTACATGTCGATCTTCAGCGCCGTCGACGGCGAGACCATGGAAGTCGCCTGGCAGGTCCGGGTCGACGGAAACCTCGACAACGTGGATGCGGACTACCAGGGCAAGTACGCATGGTCCACGTGCTACAATTCGGAAGAGGGCGTGACCCTTGCCGAGATGATGGCGAAGGAGCAGGACTGGGTCGTCATCTTCGACATCGAGAGGATCGAGGAAGCCGTCAAGAAGGGCGACTATCAGACCCTCGGTGGCGTGCCCGTGCTCGATGGCCGCAAAGGTTCGCCCTACACGCGATACGTGCCCGTCGCCAATAGCCCGCACGGCATCAATACGGCCCCGGACGGCATCCATTTCGTGGCGAACGGCAAGCTGTCTCCGACGTGCACCGTATTCGACGCCCGCAAGCTCCCGGACCTCTTCAACGACAAGATCCAGCCGCGTGACGTCGTGGTGGCCGAACCGGAGTTGGGTCTCGGACCTCTCCACACCGCGTTCGACGGCAAGGGCAACTGCTACACCACGCTCTTCCTGGACA